>CAZPGC010000139.1:0-6359 GCA_964585875.1 uncultured Prolixibacteraceae bacterium
ATAAGTGCTTTTTAGGATGCTTGCATGTTAAAATATTTTCGCAAAGTGTTAATTACCACGTCTTTAGATAAGGGCTTACTAAGGTAATCATCAAAACCCAATGACATAGCCTTGTCTTTGTCTTCGGAGAAAGTGAAGGCCGTTTGAGCTACAATAGGCACTTCGGGGTATTTTTCTTTTATTTTTTGCATGGCTTCTATGCCGTTCATTACAGGCATTTTGATATCCATAAAAATAAAATCGAATTTTTCTTTATCCATGATTTTTACGGCCTCCAAACCATCGGGGACGTGGACGACATGGGCATTTGTGCTTTCTATAAACAGCTTGAGAATCATGTAGTTGAGTTCTTCATCCTCGGCAACTAAGATGCGTTTTCCGCTGAGGTCGGGTATTACTGTTTCGTTGTTTTCTTTCTCCTGCGAAACCGTAGTGTTTATTTTTTTAGCACCTTGAGCGAGGGGTATGGAAATTATAAATTCGGAGCCCCGGCCAAATTCCGACTCCACTTTTATTTCGATGCCGAGGCGTTTGGCATAAGCTTTTGAAATAGCCAAGCCCAAACCCGTGCCGTCGGTTTTCTGACTCGTTTCTTCGAGTCTGATAAAGCGGTCGAAAATTTTTTTGAGATTTTCCTTTTTAATTCCGTAACCGGTATCGCTGACGCAAACATCCGCAAAGTTATCGCGTATTTTTACCCTCACGATAATTTCCCCTTCTTCGGTGTATTTAACGGCATTGCCGATGATATTGACAAATATTTGTTTCAATTTTTCTTCATCGCTTTTTACAAGGGTGTTTTCTTTTATTCCGGCCGATTCGAAAATAAGTGCCAAACCTTTGTTCATGGCTTCAGGTTTGAAAAACTCCACGATTTCATCCAAAACGGGAAGCAGGTCCATTTCGTTGATTTCGATATTAACCTGGCTGGCATCAATCTTCGAGATGCTGATAATATCGTTTATCATATTGAGCAGCCTGTTGCCGCTTTTTTGAATCATATCCACGTAGCTCTCACGTTCTTCTGAATCGATATTGGGGTCGGCAAGCAGTTGTGAAAAGCCGAGAATGCCATTCATCGGTGTTCGTAACTCATGCGACAGGTTGGCAAGAAAAGCAGATTTGAGCATATTCGATTCTTGAGCTTTCTCCTTGGCAATGAGCAAGTCGCGGTTTAGTTTAATGACTTGTGTTATGTCGTTAATGACCATCAATACTTCCCCTTCGATGCGTATGGCAAAAACTTCGCAATAGCGCAAGTCTCCATTGCCGGTTTTTATCTCGAAATGTTGTTCTACAACGCTGTTGTCCTTCTTCATTTTTTCGACGGCCTTATCCCAGTTTTCTTTTATTTCTTTGCGATTTACAGGCTCGTCTATAATAGATTCCCACCATTGGGAGGTTGTTGGTATGTCTTCGATTTTATATTTGAAAACAGATTCGAAACTGTAATTGATAAAGGTGATTTCATTGTTGTCGGAATATACCAAGACAGGAATAGGCAACCTTTTTATGATGTCGTAGAGGTAGTCTTTTCTCTTTTCCAATTCGTGATAAAGCTCTTTGACATGTGAAATGTCCCTTCCGATGACATAAATATATTTTCCGCCGTCGATGGTTATGGATGTGAGTGCCACATCCATCCAAAACAGGGAGCCGTCTTTTCGCGTGTGAAGCCAATCAAAACGGTTGAATCCTTTTTCAATGGCGAGAGCAATCATCTCCCGGGCTTTTGTCATGGAATCACGCCCGTCGGGTTGCTTTTCGGGCGATAGTTTTCCCGGATGCTGTCCCAAGAGTTCGGTTTTGCTGTCGAAACCATACATCTTAACGGCTGCCGTATTACAATCGACAAACCTGTCTTCTTTTATCAACAAAACGGCGTCGTTAAGCCTCTCGAATATTGTGGAATATTTCGATTCGCTCTCCATAAAACGTTCTTTGTATTTTTTGCTTTCGGTAATGTCGTTTATCATTACCAAAAAGGCAGGACTTCCGTTGTATTCGGTTGTATATATCAGAGCATCAGCGGTTTTTATTACGCCTTTAGTGGTGAAAAATCTGATTTGGCTCACAAGCAGCTGTTTCTTTCTGTTGTTCATTTCTTGGATGAAACCTTTTATTTTTTCGGTTTCGTCGGGATGAAGAAAATCGAAAATATTCCTGTCTCCAATTTCCTCAATGTTATCAACTTCAAGGAGTTGCAGCCATGCTTTGTTTCTTTTAACAAAAAGTCCGTTTTGAAAAATAGCCAAAGGCAACAAGGATTTCTCAAAGAGCTCTTTGTATCTTCTTTCTATTGCGGCGCTTTTTTCCAACATCCTGTTTTCCTTGCTCAAACGGTGATATTTCGACCTCGACAGCAAAATGACGAAAAACAAAAGCGACACTCCTACAATTATCATCAAAATGGAGTAAACAAGATTGTCAAACAAATCTTGCAAATGATTCCATACCCGTTTGGGGGTGTTTATCATATACAAATTGTAGGTGCTGCTCAGCAAGCTGATTTTTGTCTTTGTTATTATTTTAAAGAAATCTTTGTTTTTAATAACCGACGGCGTGTCAAGCACATTTTTGTATTCGGAAATCAACAAAAGCGAGTCGTCCGTTTTTTCCGTCGAATTATAAAAGCTGTAAATTGGTTTTGTTTGCTTTTCTTTGAAAATAAAGAGCGAAAACTCATTTGGATAGTTGCTTAATTTGCTAATCCACGATAAAAAATACATTTTGTGCCACAAGCGTATATATCCGATAGTGAGCCCTTTTTCTTTTACGGGATAAGAAATAAAATAGGTTATAAGTTGATTTTCATCGAAGGAAACGGAATCCGATAACGCGTTGTGATTTACGCAGTTATCGAGGTCGGCACGATTCTTTTCAAGGTCTTCGAGAGGAATATTGCCGTTGTTGAAAATAAAAATACGTTGCTTTTTTAAGTTATAAATCGAAAGCCCTTCAATTCGTTTATTTAACCTTTTTAGATATTTAATAAGATTTTTTGAAACTATCGTGTCTTCATTGTTTATCAATGCGTTACGGATTATGGGACCTTCGGAAATACCCGTTATTATGTTTCTCAAAGCGCGGGTTTCGGCATTTAAATTTCTCTTAACCACAAACTCCCACCTGTCGATTTTGCGAATTGAATTTGCGATGACAAGTCTCTTTTGTTTCTCGTAATTGTTATAAATTTGAAACAGCGATAAAATAATCAGAAATATTCCCGCTATAAAAAATAAATATAAACTATTCTTTCTCAACCCAATAAGTTTATGTTAGTAAATAAACATCGAATACGACAATGTTTAAAAAAATATAAAAAATACTCCCGGTTTACGTGGTCCGTTAAAATAAAATCATGATTGTTAAAAAACAATCTTTAATCATAATATTTCGTCGCAAAATTAAAAAAATATATCGTTAATCAAAATCGAATATCATTAATGTATTTTTTAAAACGATATAATTTAACGGTCTTTATACATCTTTTCATAATATTTCTGATATTCTCCGGAGGTGACGTTTTCCAGCCAGTCGGTGTTTTCGAGATACCAGTCCACTGTTTTTTCAAGACCTTCTTCAAACTGCAAAGAGGGTTTCCACCCCAATTCCCTCTGCAATTTCGAGGAGTCGATTGCATACCTGAGGTCGTGGCCGGCGCGGTCGGTGACAAAGGTTATGAGTTTCTCGGAGCTGCCTTCTTGGCGGCCGAGTTTTTTATCCATAATGCGACAAAGCAGCTTTATCAGGTCTATGTTGGTCCACTCGTTGTGTCCTCCTATATTATAGGTGTCGCCGTCCTTGCCTTCGTGATAAATTACATCAATGGCGCGCGCATGGTCTTCAACCCAAAGCCAATCGCGAATATTCAAACCTTTGCCGTAAACCGGCAAGGGTTTGTTGTTTTTTATGTTATTGATAAACAAAGGGATAAGCTTCTCCGGAAACTGATGTGAGCCGTAGTTGTTGGAGCAGTTGGAGATGACCACCGGCAGTTTGTAGGTGTTGTTGTAAGCTCTGACAAAGTGGTCTGACGAGGCCTTGCTTGCCGAGTAAGGACTCTTTGGAGCGTATGGTGTTGTTTCGGTGAAAAAGCCCTCTTCGCCAAGCGAGCCGTAAACCTCATCTGTGGAAACATGATAAAATCTCTTGCCCTCAAAATTGTCTTTCCAACTGTCTTTGGCAGCATTCAAAAGGTTAGCTGTGCCCACCACATTTGTAAAAATAAATTCGTTGGGAAACTCGATGGAGCGGTCAACATGCGACTCGGCAGCAAGATGAATTACTCCGTCGAAATTGTATCTCTCAAAAAGGTTATTTATAAAATCGGCATCCACAATATCGCCTTTCACAAAGGTGTAATTTTCTTTATCTTCGATGTCTTTCAGGTTTGCAAGGTTGCCGGCATAAGTCAGCTTGTCGAGATTAACTATATGATATTCAGGATATTTGTTAACAAACAATCTGACAAGATGGGAGCCGATAAAGCCGGCACCGCCCGTGATAAGTATGGTTTTATTCATGGTGTTAAATTTTAAGCTTCAAAAATATCAATTATTCTTTTCCTTCAGAGCCAATTCCCATTTCCAAGCCGAAAGGGTCATTTCATCCAGCGACCTCGTGGCTTTCCAGCCCAACTCCTCATTGGCATAAGTTGTGTCGGCATAAACTTTTTCAACATCGCCCGGACGTCTGCCCACAATTTTGTAATTCAGCTTTGTTTTGCTCATTTTCTCAAAACTGTTAATCACTTCCAAAACCGAGAAACCGTTGCCGGTGCCCACATTGAACATCTCGAAATCGGCTTTGGTTTTGTTGTTAACCATGCGCTCCACGGCAATCACGTGGGCTTTGGCAAGGTCAACCACGTGGATATAGTCGCGTATGGCCGTGCCGTCGGGAGTGTTGTAGTCGTCGCCGAAAACTCTCAATTGCTCTCGTATGCCCACAGCTGTTTGGGTGATAAAAGGCATAAGGTTATTGGGCACACCGAGGGGTAACTCGCCAATGAGGGCCGACTCGTGGGCACCAATGGGGTTGAAATAGCGCAATGCTATGGCTTTCAGCCCGTTGACGCTGTTGAGATAATCGCGAATTATCTCTTCCGAAATCTGTTTTGTGTTGCCGTAGGGTGACATTGCCGGCTTAACAGGAGCGTCTTCCGTTACAGGCAAAACATCCGGCTGACCGTAAACGGTGCACGATGAAGAAAAGACAAGATTTGGCACGTCATACTCTTTCATGTTTTCCAAAATATTCATCAGCGAAACCAAATTGTTGCGATAATATTTCAAAGGAAATTCCACCGACTCGCCAACGGCTTTGTAGGCCGCAAAATGTATGATGCCCTCCAAATCTTGGTGCCTTTTGAAGAAAGCCTTTGTCTTCTCGCGGTCAACAAGGTCGAAAATTTCGCACTCGGGTTTCTTGCCGGTGATTTTGGCTATCTGATCCAAAACCTCTATGCGCGAATTGGAGAGATTATCGACTATAACGACTTCGTGGCCTGCTTCCTGAAGCTCGACTACGGTATGAGAACCTATGTATCCCACGCCTCCGGTAACCAATATTTTCATAATCTTATTTTTTGATTTATTGTAATCCCGATTTGGGCTTCAAATGTAATACGATAATGAAAGGGCTTGCAAATTTTATTTTTTAGGTATTGCTTTTAAAATAAAATTATATATTTGCAGCCGCAAAATTCAGCGTTCATAAAGGGGCATTAGCTCAGCTGGCTAGAGCGTTTGACTGGCAGTCAAGAGGTCATCGGTTCGACTCCGATATGCTCCACTTGCAAAAAAACCTTTCGGATTCCGGAAGGTTTTTTTGTTTAAAAACAAACACTATGAAAATAAGACTACGAAAAGCCACTGTTAATTATCTGCAAATAAATGATTTAAAGCCTGTGGAAACGACTTTTCCGAAAGGTTTTGTTTTGGAAAAACAAGAACACCCCTCGCCGGAAAAATACCTTGAAGTTTACAAAAAAATAGGAGCTCCGTGGAATTGGTCGGAACGCCTGCTGATGTCCTATGACGAATTGAAAAACATTATCACCGCGCCACAAACCTCGGTTTATTTTTTGATTTTCGAAAACGAGGTCTGCGGTTTTTTCGAGTTGGCCTTCGGCGTAAATGACGCCGAGCTTGTCTATTTCGGGCTACATCCCGACTTCACGGGTAAGGGTCTCGGCACGCCTTTGATAAATGCCGTAAAAAATAAAGCCTACGAGGAAGGTGCGCGAAGATTATGGCTTCACACCTGCGATTTCGACTCTCCCGCCGCTCTGCCTTTTTATCTGAAAAGCGGCTTTGAAGTTTATAAAACACGTGAGGCCTTCGAGAAGCATGTTT
>CAZPGC010000140.1:0-6278 GCA_964585875.1 uncultured Prolixibacteraceae bacterium
ATCTGTGTTCTTCTTATGCAGCTTGGCCTTCTGCTTCTTGACCAAGCCGGGAGCGCGCGTGTGTCAGGGATGGTAGCGGTAGCTTGGGGTGGCGGGGGGCGATGTGGAGTGCGGCGGCGGAGGCGACCAACGGAAGCCCCCGCACGCCGCTACGTAACACGCCGCCCGCCGCCACAACTACAAGCGGACAGCCCGCCCGGACACCCAAATATTAGCTATCAACATCGGTTTGTTAACATTTAGAAATAAAAACAAGGGTCTTGCGTTTTAGGACTTCTATATTTGTGCTTGATTAATTATGTTTGTTAAACAAAACGAAAACCCGATAAATTATGAAAAGATATTTTGTTAAATTACTGATTTTGAGTGTGTTTGTTGCGGGAGCAAGTGGCTGTGTGAGTTCGAAAAAGTTTAAGGAATTGCAGAGCAAGCGCGACAAAGCCGAAATTGAAAATCAGAAACTTAAAGATGAAAATCGACAGCTCAGGACTATGAACAACGAAATAAGCTCGCGCGTGGCGGCTCTCGAAAAACAGATGTCGGCCATAAAAAAAGACACCACCGAGCTGGGCAAGAAATTTCGCTATGTGGCCGGAAATTACCGCCAATTGAGCAAAAATTACAAGGACCTGCTGAAAAAGCACCAAGATCTGTTGGCGGGTAACCAAAGGGAAACAAAGAAAATATTGGCCGAATTGCAAAAGGCACAAGCCGACCTTATGCGCCGTGAGGACTCGCTTGCAGTGCTTGAGAAAAATTACAGCGAGAAGAAGATAGCCCTGGACAAGGCCGCGAAAGAATTGGCGGCGGCGCAAACCCTGCTTGCCGAGCGCGAAGCTGCATACACGGCGCTGAAAAACGAGGTGCAACGCAAAGATTCTATTATGAACGCGCTGAAACACAGCGTGTCGGAGGCGCTGTCGGGCTTTGAAAACAAGGGGCTCACCATTACCCGTAAAAACGGGCAGGTCTATGTGTCGATGGAAGAAAAACTGCTGTTTCCCTCGGGTAGTTTCTCGGTGAATGCCAAGGGCAAGGAGGCTTTGGTGAAACTTGCCAAGGTGCTCGAAGACAACAAAGACATCAGCATTCTGGTTGAAGGACACACCGACTCGGTACCCTATCGCGGGTCGGGTAACTTAAAAGACAATTGGGACTTGAGTGTGAAGCGTGCCACGAGCATCGTAAGAGTTCTGCTGGCCAACAGCAAGATAAATCCGGCACAGGTTACCGCTGCGGGCCGCGGCGAATTTATGCCGGTGGCAAGCAACAAAACCAAAGAAGGAAGAGCCAAAAACCGTCGCACCGAAATCATTCTTCAGCCCAACTTGGAGAAGCTTTACAAGCTGGTAAAAGAATAAATAATTTTCTCAACGTCAACCTGTCGGGCCATTGATTGGTAAGGCGGGAAAAGGCGCCTTGATAAAGCTGCCGCCATGATTAAATATGTAGCTCACAAGCATATCAACAAAAGTAAATGGGACGAGGCCGTTGCCGCCTCACTAAACAGCTACATTTATGCCCTGTCGTGGTATCTCGACATAGTGACAGGCAACTCGTGGGACGCGCTTATAAAAGACGATTACGAAATGGTAATGCCTCTACCCTTTTCGGAAAAATTAGGCATAAAATACATACATCAGCCTGTTTTCACGCAGCAGCTCGGCATCTTTTACAAAAGCACTTGCTCTAACTTCGACATCATAGAATTTCTGCGCGCAATACCGCCCAAATTCCGTCTTATCGAACAGAATTTCAACAAGTTTCTCTACGGACGCCTGCCGCGGCAATACGTTGTGAAACAAAATATAAACTACGAATTGGAAATCACGGGCGATTATTCGAAAATATATTCCGCCTATTCGACAAACAACAAAAGAAACATTAAAAAAGCCGGAAAAAACAATCTTAAATTCGTCAACTACGTAAAGCCCGAGACGCTTGTGGACCTGTTCAAACAAAATAAGGGAAAGCAAATAAAAGCCTTTGACGAAGACGACTACCGCAAGCTTATCCGCCTCGCTTATATGCTGATGCACAAGGGAAAAGCCATAATTGCCGGAGCAACAAACGAACAAAACACCGTCCTCGGCGGGGTGCTTTTGGTACGCAGTAAAGGGCGCCTTATCCTGCTTTTCACCGGCCTCTCTCCCGAGGGCAAAGAAAAAGGAGCCATGCCTTTTATCATCGACACGCTTATCAAAATGCAGGGTGAGGCCAATATCATTTTCGACTTTGAAGGCTCTAACGATGCGGGATTGGCAAGGTTTTTTGCAGGTTTCGGAGCCACGGCATTTAAATACGAACGATTGGAAATAAACCGTCTTAATCCGCTGCTGAAAAATGCTAAGAAATTATACTCCAAATTGCGGTGATACACAAGTACTTAATCTCGAACCATATCTCCCAAAGCATTTAACAACTCATCCACTTCGACTTCGGTATTGTGATGGCTGAAAGAGACGCGTAAGGGTATGATTTTTTCTGCCAAACCGAGGGCTTCGATAACGTGAGATATCTTCATAACCCCCGAAGAGCATGCGGAGCCTCCGCTGACGGCTATGCCCCTCATATCCAAATTGAAAACGAGCATTTTACCGTATTTTTCTTTGGGCAGTCCTATATTTAATATGGTGTGTATTCCCTTGGGGTCACCGTTGATAACAGCCTCGGGGACAACATCTTGCAAACCACTTATCAGTCTTTCTTTCAGTGCAGAAATATGCTGCCTGCGTCGCTCCGAATTTTCGACAGCCAAGGCCAAGGCACGTGACATACCCGCTATGGCCGCAACATTTTCGGTGCCGGCTCTCATGTTTATCTCCTGCGGGCCGCCGTGCAAGAGAGGCTCTATCTTGTTCCCGCTTTTGACCACCATAAAGCCCACACCTTTGGGACCGTGGAATTTATGCGCGGAGCCGGCCGCAAAATCCACGTCAGATAAATCGAGGTCTATCTTTCCGGCACTTTGCACTATGTCGGAAAAAAACAAAGCTCCGTAACTTTGGCAAAGCCCGGCACATTCATTCAGGGGCAAAATGTTTCCCAACTCGTTGTTGACGTGCATCAAGGCTACCAAGGTTTTTTTATCGCTTTTCAAAAGGCTCTCCAAATGCTCAAAATCAATTTTTCCGAGAGGGTCCAAACTCACATAGTCAACAGCAATGCCAAAGAATTTTTCAAGATGCTCAAGGCTTCTCAAAACAGCCGAGTGTTCTATTTTGGAACTTATTATACGCTTGATATTCAAGGATTTCACGGCGCCGGCAAGGATGGTATTTATGGACTCCGTGGCGCCGGAAGTGAAAAAGAGCTCTTTGGATTTTATGCTTAGCAGCGAAGCCATTTCACCACGCGCTTCCTCGATGATGTCGCGTGTAAGCGCTCCCAAGCGGTGCACAGACGAAGGATTGCCGTAATTCTCTTTTTGAATACGTGCCATGAGCTCCACAACCTCGGGGTCGGGAGCCGTGGTAGCAGCATTGTCGAAATAAATTTGACGCATCACTTGGCCAGAGATTCGATTTCGTTTATAATCTTTTGCGCGAGTTTGTCGGCAGCCTCGGGCGAGCTGCTCTCGGAATAAATTCGAATGATGGGCTCGGTGTTTGACTTACGCAGATGCACCCACTGCTTGTCGAAGACAATTTTCACCCCGTCAACGGTATAAATTTCATGGTCGGAATATCTATCCGCCATCTTTTCGAGGATGTCGTCAACGTTCATTCCGTCGCGAATTTGAATTTTGTTTTTGGAAATAAAATAAGAGGGATAGCTTGCCCTCAGCTCCGACACTTTCATCTCCTTTTTGGCCAGGTAAGACAAGAAAAGCGCTATGCCCACCAAAGCGTCACGCCCGTAATGCAGCTCGGGATAAATGACGCCGCCGTTACCTTCGCCGCCAATTACGGCGCCGGTTTTTTTCATCAGCTCCACAACGTTGACCTCACCGACGGCCGAGGCGCTGTAGCTGCCGCCCGCCGCCTCGGTAATGTCGCGCAAGGCGAGAGTGGAAGACATATTGGAAACCGTGTTGCCTTTTTTATGTTGCAAAACATAGTCGGCAACGGAAACAAGGGTGTATTCTTCGCCGAACATCTCGCCGTTTTCCATCACGATGGCCAGGCGGTCAACATCGGGGTCAACCACAAAACCCACGTCGGCACCTGTTTTTTTGACAAGCTGCGAGATGTCTCCAAGATGCTCGGGCAAGGGCTCGGGATTGTGAGGAAATTCGCCGTCGGGAGTGCAATTCAGCTCCACCACCTCGTCAACCTCCAAGGCTTTTAAAAGTTTGGGAATGGCAATGCCGCCTGTGGAGTTAACGGCATCGACAACAACCTTGAATCCGGCACGACTGATAGCTTCAACATCCACCAAATCAAGGTCTTGAATACGTTCAATATGACGTTTCACAGCATCGTAATCTTTTTCGCAAGTGCCGATATCGTCAATTTCCGCAAAGTCAAAATCGTTCTTTTGGGCAAGCTCCAGCAGCTCTTTACCTTCGCCGGCGGAGATGAACTCACCTTTTTCGTTAAGCAATTTCAGGGCATTCCACTGACGGGGATTGTGACTTGCCGTCAGGATTATCCCGCCATGGGCATGATGATCGACCACGGCAATTTCGACGGTGGGTGTGGTGGATAGACCGAGGTTTATTACCTTGATGCCCATTGCCATAAGCGTGCCTGTTACAAGCCTGTTTACCATATCTCCCGAGATGCGGGCGTCGCGTCCCACAACGACTTTCAGCTTTTTATCGGGAAATTTATCCTTCAATTGAACGGAAAAGGCAGCCGTAAATTTCAAAATATCTTCCGGTGTAAGCCCTTGCCCTGCGGGGCCTCCTATGGTGCCTCTTATCCCGGAAATTGATTTTATAAGCGTCATATCTTATTGAATATTATTACTTTACAAAAATTGTTACCTCACAACAACCGCATTTTCAAGTCAGCCGGATTACAGGAATTTATGCTTTTTGATTATTAAAGCAGTTCATTCGAAAAACAAATAGGCAACCGCGCGGACAAAACGGATGTAAGAGCCCAAAAGTAAATAATTATTCAATACTGCATTTTTTGAATTAAGCTGTTTTTACAACAAAACACCGAAAGAAACGGAAAAACTGTTGTAGCGTGAAAATGAATAATCGCTTTTCAGATAAAAAAAGGAAAAATCGAATTGAAGGCCGGCGGTAAATTTCATGCCCGAATAAGCACGGGTGTAGTCAATGGGGTCCGTAACATCCTGAACATTAATACCCAAGGTGCCTGTGGGGTCTTTTACATTCACGGGGTAATTACCTGTAAGACGGGTGCGTGAGGAAAAATGCTGATAATATCCTTTGGCATAAAAAATCAATTTCCAAAAGCGGTAATTGGCCCCTACTCCTATATTATATCCCGAAAGATTCAGTGTAAACTCCTGATTATCATAAGGACCTTTGGCAAGCAACTCTACTTTTGCATCGGGTTTCACCTCCAGTTTTACGGTTTGGGAGGAGCCTCCAAAGCCAGCCTCCACTTCCGCCTGCACGGGAAAATCTTTGGTAAGCTCGAAAAATGAAGTCACTTGCGAACCAAGTGTGATGTTATAGCCAAAAACCGTCACATTTTTATAAGGAACGACATAGCCGGAAGCCACGGCGTAAACATTTTTGTAATATGCTCCCAACTGAAGGTCGGGAATAGGAAGAAAATGAAAACCTGTGCCGTCGGGGGTGTTAAAGGTCGTCAGCGGCAGCTCTTGCGAAAAAGGAGGCTGATAAGTGTCGGTGCTACGCATGGCAATGTGAGTGGTGTCGCCGAAAATGGTCTGAGCCATGGTATGCTTGGGATCGGCAGCCTCCATGTGTTCAAGTCCCAAAGTGCTGACATCGAAGGAGTAATCCTCTTCGGGGACAAAAATAGAATTTACTTTCAGCCCCAAGCCGAAATGAAAAGCGTCGTCGTTTTTTTTGTTGAAATAAATTGTCCGGCTGTCAACGGCGGAGTAACCAAGAGAAATTTCGTAGGGTTTTAAATACGCTTTGGCAAGCAACTCGCCGTCGTGAACGCCGCCACGAATAAATTCACCGACAAGGTTAAGCTGAGCTTTTAAGCCGCCGGCAAAGGAAAACAAAACAAAAATCAAAATAATTTTCTTCATATCCATAGTGTTTTAAAAGTTGACCGGCTCCGAGAAAAGAACCTGTTTGTTTAAGACGATAATTTCTGTGCAAAGTTAGGGGTTTTTGGGAAACGGATGAGTGGTTTGGGGTTTTTGGGTTTGGGGTT
>CAZPGC010000141.1:0-6183 GCA_964585875.1 uncultured Prolixibacteraceae bacterium
ATTTAATCAAATTCAACACCAAATACAATTTTACTACTTTTGCCGCTTGAAACTAATGAGTTGTTGAAAAACAAAATTTTTATAAATAATGTTTGAGAATTTAAGTGAAAAATTAGAGAGGTCGTTTAAGGTATTAAAAGGACACGGCAAAATAACCGAGATAAACATTGCCGAAACCCTAAAAGAGGTCAGAAAAGCTCTGCTCGACGCCGACGTAAGTTATAGAATTGCCAAAGATTTTACCAACACGGTTAAGGAAAAAGCGCTGGGACAGAACGTGTTAACGGCAGTGTCACCAAGTCAGTTGATGGTTAAGATAGTACACGACGAGTTGGTGGAGCTGATGGGTGGCAATGAGGTGGAAATCAACATAAAAGGTCAACCTGCGGTAGTTCTGATTGCAGGTCTTCAAGGTAGCGGTAAAACCACTTTCTCGGCCAAGTTGGCACGCTTTCTCAAGACCAAAAAAGGCAAGAAAGTTCTGCTCGTTGCCGGCGACGTTTACCGCCCTGCAGCCATCGAGCAGTTGAAAGTGCTCGGCGAGCAGGTGGAAGTGGAAGTTTACACCGAGGAGGACAACAAAGACCCCGTTAAGATTGCGCGCAATGCCGTTGACCACGCCCGAAATATGGGACACCATGTGGTCATCATCGATACCGCCGGGCGTCTTGCCGTCGATGAGGAAATGATGAATGAGATTTCGGCCATTCACAGCAAAATAAAACCTCAGGAGACACTCTTTGTGGTTGACGCCATGACGGGACAAGACGCGGTGAATACGGCCAAAGCCTTTAATGATGTGCTTAATTTCGACGGCGTGGTGCTCACCAAGCTCGACGGCGACACCCGTGGCGGTGCAGCCCTCACCATTCGCTCGGTGGTGCAGAAGCCCATCAAGTTTGTGGGTATCGGTGAAAAGCCCGATGCCTTGGATATTTTCTATCCCAAACGTATGGCCGACAGGATTTTGGGTATGGGCGATATCGTTTCATTTGTGGAAAAAGCTCAGGAGCAGTTCGACGAAGAAGAAAGCCGCAGACTACAAAAGAAAATCGCCAAAAACACCTTCGATTTCAACGATTTTCTGAAGCAGATACAGCAAATTAAAAAAATGGGCAACATCAAAGACCTGATGGGTATGATTCCCGGCATGGGCAAAATGATGAAAAACGTTGACATCGACGACGACGCCTTTAAAGGTATCGAAGCCATCATAAAATCCATGACGCCTTTTGAACGAGAAAACCCCAAAATGATTAACGGCAGCCGACGACGCAGAATTGCCGAGGGCAGCGGCACAAGCGTGCAGGAAGTGAACAAACTCATCAAGCAATTCGACGAAACACGGAAAATGATGCGCATGATGACAGCCGGCGGCGGTCGCAAGGCCATGAAAGCCATGAAACATGCCAAAAAAAGAAGAAGATAGAAAATGATTGATATTTATAAAGACGAGAAATGGGTCGATATCGACCTTGAAAACATTCACCCGGATGAGAAATATCAGATTTCCAACTTCGGGAGGATACGCTCTTTTAAAATATCGAAAGACAAGCCCAAAATTTTAAAAGGTTCGTGGATAACAGGTTATAAGGCTCTTGTTATAAAGCTGAAAAACAACAAGAAAAGCACTTTTTATGTTCATAAATTAGTTGCTTTATATTTCCTGAAAAAGACTTCGGAAGACCAAACTTTTGTCATTCATTTGGATTTCGACAAAAGCAACAACCATTGCAACAACCTCAAGTGGGTTAATGCCGAAGAATTGAAAGAGCACCGGCACAATGACGAGAATTACGAAAGCAAAAAAATTCGTAATGCAAAGCTCAGCGAGTCCGACGTTATTAAGATAAAAAGGATGCTGAAGCGTAAAAATATGAAGCCTGCGCGAATTGCCAAGCTGTTCAACATATCACATACACAGTTGAAACGTATTAAAGACGGCGATAATTGGTCGCATATAAAAATAAATTAAAAAACCCTGAAAATGAAACTGATAGACGGAAAACTCATATCCTCGATTATAAAAAAAGAGATTGCCGCCGAGGTGGCCGAGCTAATCGACAAACACGACAGCGCTCCTCATCTTGCCGCTGTTTTGGTAGGCCAAGACCCCGCAAGCCAAACTTATGTGGCTGCCAAAGAAAAAGCCTGCAAGTCGGTGGGAATCACCTCGTCGCTTTACAAACTGCCGGAAGACACCACTGAAAAAGAGCTGCTCGAGACCGTTGACTTTCTGAATAATGACGACGACATCGACGGTTACATAGTGCAGTTGCCTCTGCCCGCACATATCGATGAAAACAAGATTATTGCAGCCATAAAACCCGAAAAAGACGTTGACGGCTTCCACCCCGTAAATGTGGGCAAGATGGTGCTCGGGCAAGACACCCTGCTGCCTGCCACGCCCAACGGCATTATGGAATTGCTTAAGCGTTACAAAATAGAAACGGCAGGGAAAAACTGCGTTGTTGTAGGCCGTTCGAATATTGTGGGCACGCCCATGTCCATTTTGATGAGTCGTAAAAGCGAACCCGGCAATGCCACCGTAACGCTGTGTCACAGCCGCACCAAAGATTTGGAAAAAACAATGAAAAAGGCTGACATTCTGATTGTTGCCTTGGGGAAACCTGAATTTGTAACAGCCGATATGGTGAAAAAAGGCGCCGTGGTAATAGATGTGGGTATTCATCGCATTGCCGACGCTTCCAAAAAATCGGGATACCGCCTTACGGGCGATGTGAAATTTGACGAAGTCGGCAAAAAAGCCTCTTTCATCACGCCCGTGCCGGGAGGAGTGGGGCCCATGACCATCGCAGCCTTGCTGATGAATACTTTGAAAGCTCATAAAATAAGAAACAAGATATCGCTTTGACAATAAAAGGATTAACAAAGGAAGAAAGCGCGAGCTTGGAAAGAGGTGAGCTTTTGCCAGTAATGGAGGAGTTTTATTCCATACAGGGCGAGGGTCAACATTCGGGCAGGGCGTCGTGGTTTATCCGCATAGGCGGGTGCGATGTGGGCTGCCGTTGGTGCGATGTGAAAGAGTCGTGGAATCCTTCGTTGTTTCCTCCGCTGTCAACCTTTGAAGTGGCTCAAAGGGCCGCTGCCTCAGGCGCCGACACGGTGGTTGTTACCGGCGGCGAACCCCTGAACTACAACCTCGATTTGCTTTGCAAATTGCTGAAAGACAATAAGATGTCCTTGCACATCGAGTCTTCGGGGTCTCATAAAATCACAGGCCGTTGGGATTGGTTTTGCCTTTCGCCGAAACCCACAAAACCTCCAGTGGAAAAGTCTTTTGCCCTTGCCGACGAGTTGAAAATCATTGTGGCAAAGGAAGAAGATTTGCTGTGGGCTGAAGAAAACAGGGCGAAGGTTAAAAAATCATGTAAACTTTTTCTGCAACCCGAATGGAGTAAAAGGGAGGAAGTTATGCCGCTGATTGTGGATTATATCCTCAAAAATCCTCGATGGAAAGTATCTTTGCAGATTCATAAATATATGCACATACCTTAGAAAACATTGAATATGAAAAACGCCGAAAATTTCTTTTTGATAGCGGGCTCGGGTCGAAATGTGGGCAAAACGACATTTTGCTGCAAGCTGATAGAACGTTTTTCAAAGGAAAACAGAATAACAGCTTTAAAAATTACCGACCACTTCCACGACCTTGAAGGCCAAAGCGTAAGATATCTACATAAAGGTGAGGACTTTGTGATAGTCGAAGAAATAGATGACGTCTCGGAAAAAGACACGGCAAGGTTTCTAAAAGCAGGTGCCGACTCTTCTTTTTTGATAATGGCCAAGCACGAAAATCTCGAAAAAGCCCTCGACAAGTTAGACACAATTATCTCTTTGGAGAAAAATCCCGTGATAGCGGAATCGGGATATTTATTCGAGATAATGCGCCCGGGCCTCGCGGGATTTGTTACCGACAAGCCTGAAATAAAGATAAATACGGGTTTCGATTTCGTCGTTCATCCCGTAGGCAAAGGCGATTTCGATGTGGACATCGAGGAGTTTTCGGTTTACGGAGTAAAATGGGTTTATAATTGATTGTCAGGGCTTTAGTCCGTATTTTTCTATTATCTCTTCCCCAACGTAGTTGTCGAAAGTAAGGCAAACATCCACGGCGAAATCATCGGCGGTTTCTAAAATGTTTTCGACGGACGAAACGAACTTGCTTTTCAAATTATCGACTGTAATATTCTCGGAATAAAGAGCATAGGCCAATCCCGCATTGAAAGCATCGCCTGCTCCTATTGCCGAAACGGGAGCTATTTCGTCCACGGCATAATGGCCTTGCAAACCCGGAAGTGAATACCAAATGCCGTGCTTATTGGCGGTGTAAAGAAAAAACTCGGGTTTTTGCCCCTCTATTTTCTCCATGGTTTCCCTAATGTTTTCGGTGCCGAAAATCAGTTTGAAATCATCGTTTGAACCTTTGGTGATGTGTGCAAGCTCCATATTTTCAATGATATACGGGCGAACTTCTTCAAGTAAGGGCAGGTGATTTACTCTGAAATTGGGGTCGTAAAGTATCAGAGCTCCACGGCTGCGCGCCTCCCTTAAGAAGGCCACCAGGTCGCTTCGTATTATTTCCTTAATGCCGAAAAAAGAGCCGAAGATGATGATGTCGTCTTTTTTTACCTCCGGAAACGAGAGCTTGGGCGGCGTGGGGGTGTTCAGCTTGTAAAAGACATAGTGCGGATTGTTGATGTCGTCGATAAAAGCCACGGCCAACCTCGAACGGCTTCCGGGATAGCTTATAAAATGCTTGACGCCTACATTGTTGCTCAGCAGAAAATCTTTCATCAAATCGCCGATGGAGTCTTCGCCGGTATCGCCGATGTATTCAACGGGAATGCCGCATCTGCCCAGCGATACGGCTGTGTTTAGCAAAGCGCCGCCCACTTTGCCGTCAACGGGTTTGCCGTTTTTCAGTATGATATCGTAAATTGCTTCCCCTATGCAATAAACCTTTCTTTCCCTTTGTTCCATTAAGCAAAAATAGAAATTTTTTTGCTATTGCTTTGTGCGAAAATTTTGTTTTATTCCAATATGTGTTTGGCTTTCGCAATATCTCAAAAGCGAATGAATGTGTTATTAATTTAGCAAAATATCACCATGTAAACTTTGTCAACAACTTGATTGTTAGCAACTGACAAACAGTAGCTTACTGCGATTTTTCGCCTTTTGTTTTTCTGTGCGAATGTGATTTT
Organism: uncultured Prolixibacteraceae bacterium; assembly: GCA_964585875.1. Classification (GTDB taxonomy): domain Bacteria; phylum Bacteroidota; class Bacteroidia; order Bacteroidales; family UBA1556; genus UBA6267. Next base: position 5,226 of record CAZPGC010000141.1, read on the forward strand.
CGTTTCTACGGCATCTTGCCCTAAACAGTGGTAATATCCTTTTCTTTATCGGATAAAAGCTTATCAACCTTGTCGATATATTTGTCGGTCAGCTCTTGTATTTTGTCTTGCAGTCTTTTAATTTCGTCTTCCGACATGCCGTCTTTTTCCATGGCTTTGGCGTCTTCGTTGGCCGAGCGCCGATGATTTCTAATTCCTATTTTGGCATTTTCGGCCTCGTGTTTGGCGCGTTTTACCAACTCCTGACGTCGCTCCTCGGTGAGTATAGGCACGTTTATTCTTATGAGCTCGCCGTCGTTCATGGGGTTAAAGCCGAGGTTCGAGTTTATTATTTCTTTTTCTATAACCGGCAGATTGTTTTTGTCCCAAGGCTGAATGGTCAGCGTTCGCGGGTCGGGAGTGCTGATGTTAGATATTTGATTCAGCGGCATCGACGAGCCGTAAACTTCAACGGTAATGCCGTCGAGCATGGAGGGATTGGCTTTGCTTGCCCTTATCTTGCGAAATTCGCGCTCCAGATGTTTGAGCGACTCTTGCATTCCCTCTTCGGTCATTTCCAGCAACATTTCAGCTTCTTCAGTCATGGCAGTAGTTTTTCATGGTTTAGAAAATCGAAAATCAAGGCGTAAAGATAAAAAGAAATGTTTTTTGGCAAGAAAAAAAATCGGCACTTGCAAAAGGAGGCTCCGGTAAGCGAAGTTTTTTCTAATTTTGCCGCCCTGTTTGGCCCCGTAGTTCAACGGATAGAATGTCAGATTCCGGTTCTGATGATATGGGTTCGAATCCCGTCGGGGTCACTGCAAAAGACAAATGGGAAAGTTCCTGTTTGTCTTTTTTTTTCGGGCGGGCAAGCGCCTTTCGGCTAACAAAAATACACCTCATTTAATCAGGCACTTAGCGGACATTATTTAGTGTCTCTTAGAAAACTCTGCAAAAACCAAAAACGGATCTTTCGGCG
>CAZPGC010000142.1:0-6170 GCA_964585875.1 uncultured Prolixibacteraceae bacterium
TGATTTGGATGCCGGAGGCATCCCGACAAGCTTGCTTCGTCGGGTCTGAAGACCCGGACAAGTGAAACTTCGTCGGGGATGAAGACCCAGACAAGTGAAACTTCGTCGGGGATGAATTGCTTCGTCGGTATGATTGATTTGCTTGGATTTGCCAACCTGTGCTCTCGGTGAGCAAGTCATCATGACCGCATCTATTACTTTCGGGGCTACCAATCCTTTTTCACCCTGTTGCAATTTTTATTTTAGTTTTGCGGAGTGAAGAAAATAGACTTATATATAATAAGGAGGTTTCTCGGGACATTCTTTTTCACCTTGGCGCTCATCATCGTCATCGTGATTATCTTCGACATCTCGGAAAAAATCGACGATTTCATCAAACATCAAGCCCCGCTTTACGAAATCGTCTTTCACTATTACATGACATTTATCCCCTTCTTTGTCAATATGTTCAGCCCCTTATTCACTTTTATAGCCGTGGTGTATTTCACCTCGCGAATGGCTTACAACACCGAAATTATAGCCATACTCGGCGGCGGCATCAGTTTCCGACGTTTTATGCTCCCTTACCTTGCGGCTTCCTTATTTATTGCCTCCCTTTCGTTTTATTTGTCGAATTTCTTGATACCCGTTACCAACAAAATAAAACACGATTTCGAGATTCATTACCTGAAAAACAGATACGTCAGCTCCAATTATAACATTCACGTTCAGAACAAACCCGGCGAGATTCTGTATGTAGAGAGTTTTAACAATTACGACAGGATAGGTTATAATTTCACTCTTGAGAAGATAAACAAACAGGGCTTGTTTTACAAAATGAAGGCCGATAAGATTGTTTATGACACACTTACGGGGAAGTGGACGATTTTCAATTACGTCATAAGGCATATCGGGAAAAACGGTGACGTTTTCGAAAAAGGCAAAAAGATAGATACCGTTTTCAATGTTAAGCCGGCGGATTTTTCCTCGAAACTCCAGCCCATAGAGCTTATGAATTTCTTTGAGCTACGGCAGTTTATCAGGGACGAAAAAATAAAAGGTTCGGAGAAAGTGAAGTTTTACGAAGTGGCAAAACACAAACGCATAGCCTTCCCTTTTGCCACCATAATACTCACATTTATAGGCGTTTCACTATCGAGCCGTAAGCTGCGCGGAGGCATAGGCCTGCAGCTGGCATTCGGCATAATTATCAGTTTTTCTTTTATCGTGATAATGCAAATTTCTACCGTTTTTGCCACTTTCGGCAACCTGACACCGTGGATTGCCGTGTGGATACCAAATTTTATTTTTGCTATTTTGGCTGCGGTTTTGATTTACAAGGCTCCTAAATAATGTCTGTCCATAAAATAGACAATGAATGATAAATACCATATTAAATAATAGCAAAAAAAGTTTAGTTTTGCACCATACTAACCAAAATCAGAAAGTCATGAAAAAATTAATTCCATTGTTTGTAATTGCATTGTTTTTGTCTATCGGCACGGCCTATAGTCAGGCCAAAGACTCGAGTAAAACAACTCCGGTGTTGTCTCAAACAGTTAATAATTCAGACAATTTCCGAAAGTTTAGAATCGGAGTTTACGGCAATATAGGCTCATCATGGATGTCGCCGAAAAATAAGTCATACACCAAAAACGGCTCTCGTTTTTCGGTAGGTTGGGGACTTACTTTCGACTATAATTTCACGGAAAACTACACTTTTAATTCGGGTTTCAATCTCGGCAATTACGGCGGAGGTCTGATTTATAAGGACCTATATATTAATAGCGCAGGGGATACCGTAAAAGGCATGATGACTCGAAAATATAAGTTCAAATATCTTTCAATACCCTTAAACCTCAAATTAAAAACAAACCAAATAGGTTATTTTACCTACTTCTTTCAAATAGGTTTGAACAATAGTTTCCGCTTGTCGGCTTTGGGCGACGATAACTTCACACCGGAAAACACAACCTATATGGCTACCAATGAAAGCGGTGTGGATATAGCCGGCGAAACTGCACTTTATCGCCTTTCGTTCATTGTTGGCGCGGGTGCCGAATATCAAATAAGCAAATCGCTAAGCGCCTTTGCCTCACTTACATACGACAACGGTCTCACTAATTCGCTAAAAGGCAATAATGCAGTAAATCCCAATGTGAAAGCAAATGCCATAGTAAATAATCTTGCCCTGACGGTGGGCTTCTTATTCTAGAAACAAACACAAAATAGCGGGCAGAGCACAAGAGGCTCTGCCCGTATTTTTTTAACTCAACAATATTCTCTGATGAAAATAGCTCTGTCGCAGATAAATTTCCACATCGGCAATTTTGCTTCCAACGAGAAAAAAATCATTGATGCCATAAAAAAAGCAGAAGTTTATGGCGCCGAAATAATAATCTTTCCGGAGCTGTCAATAACAGGATACCCGCCACGCGACTTCCTGGAATTCAGAGACTTCATCGACAAAGCCGAATTGTCGCTGCAAAGAATCGCTAAACATTGCACTACAATAGCCGCCATTGTAGGAGCCCCCTCGCACAACACCACAGGCAAAGGCAAAGCATTGTTCAACTCGGCATATTTTCTTTACGAGGGGGAAATAAAAGATACTTTCCACAAGACGCTGCTTCCCACCTACGACATCTTTGACGAATATCGCTATTTTGAACCCAACAAAGAATATCGTTTGCTGAATTTCAAGGGCAAAAAAATTGCACTCACCATCTGCGAAGACCTTTGGAATATTGACGACAACCCATTGTATTACAGCAACCCCATGGCAGAACTTGCCAAAAAAAATCCCGACTTTATCATCAACATAGCGGCATCGCCCTTTCATTACAAACAGGCAGAAATACGGAAAGATGTTCTAACGAGAAATGCCGCAAAATACAAGATTCCTCTTTTTTATGTCAATCACGTAGGGGCACAAACGGAGCTTATTTTCGACGGAGGCTCCATGGTGGTAAACAGAAGAGGCAAGGTGGTAAGTTGCCTGAACTATTTCGAAGAGGATTTTGCCATTGCCGACAGCGATAATCTTGACGAAATGCCTGCAACAGGAAAACAAAATTTTGACGAAATAGAGCTTATACACAAAGCCTTGGTTGTGGGCATAAGAAATTATTTCGGCAAGTTGGGTTTCCACAAGGCTATTTTGGGATTATCAGGCGGTATCGACTCGGCGGTAACCCTTGCTCTTGCCGTAGAAGCCCTTGGTAAAGAGAATGTTATGAGCCTTTTGATGCCCTCTCAATTTTCATCCGAACATTCGGTAAACGATTCTCTCGAAATGCTGAAAAACACCGGCTCGCCTTATGAAATTATTTCCGTCGAAGAAACATACAAAGCTTTTGAAAGCACCTTAAAACCCTATTTCAAAGGGCTGCCCTTCGACGTCACGGAAGAAAATCTTCAGGCTCGTATCCGCGGTGTGCTTTTGATGGCTTTCTCAAACAAATTCGGAAATATTTTGCTTAACACCTCCAACAAAAGCGAGGCGGCGGTTGGCTACGGCACACTCTACGGCGATATGAACGGCGGACTTTCCGTATTGGGCGATGTTTACAAAACGCAGGTTTTTGCCCTTGCCCGTCATATCAACAAAGAGAGGGAAATCATTCCCGAAAACATAATAACAAAACCGCCTTCGGCGGAGCTGCGTCCCGGGCAAAAAGACTCGGACTCCCTTCCCGATTACGATATCCTCGACAAAATTTTGTTTCACTACATCGAGGAAAGACTTGGCCCTGCCGAGATAATCGACAAAGGCTACGATAAGAAAACAGTGGAACGCACACTGAAAATGGTAAACGCCAGCGAGCATAAACGCTATCAAACGCCCCCAATTTTGCGGGTCTCATCAAAGGCTTTCGGCATGGGACGCCGTATTCCCATAGTGGCTAAATATCTTCTTTGATTCGCTGTTTTATTTTCCCGCCCTTTTTACAATCAACTTTCCGCCGTTCAAAGTTTTGCTGCACGATGTTGCAAAGCTGAAATAATAAACACCCTGAGGCAAATCTCTGATATCCAGCGAATAGATAGTTCCGCTGCTCTTTATCCTTTTTTCTTTAACCAACATTCCGCTTTGCGAATAAATCCTGACAACGGCCTCAAGACCGGGCTTGTCGTAAATGAAGCTTACCATGTCGGAGGCAGGATTCGGGAAGATGCCAATCTCCTTTTTCTTTCTTATAAAAAAGGGCATTCCGTTAATGTTTTTCGACAGGCTCACGTTCAGAACTTTGGCTTGATATCTGTCGATTCTAACCGAGTCGATGGTTTTGGAATTGTAATCGGGGGCAGAGAATGTTACGGAGTAGTAACCCGAATCGAGAAGCCTGTAATAATCGCCGAAGGGCAGATGCGAATATACCAATGAGCTATCCTTATCGTGAGCCGAGATATAAACTTTTGCCGCCAAGGGCAGGCCCGTGGCAGAATCGCTGACTATGCCGTGCAAAGCATAAACGGCTTGCATCATGTAATTTATCAAGCTGCGTTTCGACCAATTCCAATACTGGTCCAACTTATTCTCAGGCAAAAGCTTGGTGGCTGAGAGCTCCACCGTAACCTCCCTGCAATGAGTGAAATAATTCATAAAATCCTGTCTGCCGCCACTGATGGTGTACCACTGATAGCCGTTTGTAATGCCTGTGCCGAAATCATCAAAATAGCCGTTGTGACCGTTATAATACTGTGCCGTGTCGGCGTATTCGTGACTAACAAAGCGCCACCATGAATCGTCGGCTGTGGTTTTTGACCAAGTATCCCACGGATAATTTACCACTTCGGCACCGGCATGAAAATTTGCCGACATTTGAAAGTGCATACTGTCGGCAAAGGCCATAAAGATGTTAGTCTCAGGCTGATATGCATTCCCGTCGGGGTGCGGTCCGTCTTCGGGGTCGGGGTAGTTGCGGTTAAGGTCAATGCCGTTGCCATTGCGTCTTACCGCTCCCCACACCGAGGCGTTACCCCCATGGTAGGTGCCGTCGGGATTGGCAAGTGGATTTATCCAAATATCAAGGCTGTTAACGAGTTTTGTGGCCGTGCTGTCGCTGCCGTAGTTCGACAAAAGCCAATCGGCAAGTTTCAGCATAAAAATATATCCGGCGGTTTCGTCGCCGTGCATCGTTGAAGTGTAAAGAAAACGCGGCTCGGCAGTCGTGACAGCCACACTGTCGCCGATATGCAGGGCTATTATTTTTCGTCCCGAAGGAAGAGTTCCCAAATTAACATATTCGCAAATAGAGGGATATGTATTTGCAAATGTGTGCATTATGGAGTCGTATTGAAGGTAGGAAGGATAGTTGTTAAAACCCGAGCTGATTATTTGAGCCGCAGTTTTTCCCGATGATTTAAGAGGATATTCTTTTCTTTTGAGAAAACGGTAATTAACATTGCTTTTAAGAAAAGCCCGAAACTCTCCGGCATTGACATTAAAAAATACACTGTCGGCGCTGAGTTTCCAAACTGAAACCTTTCTTGTAAACTCCTCAATTGCAACATCTTTACGAGCAACTGCCAAGTCGGCTTCTCCGTATTTCTCAAGTTGCCGAAAAACGGCATCGCTTTGGGCATTCAAGCCAAAAGCGGCAAAAATAAAAGCCGGCAACAGAAAATATTTACTCAATACTTTCATAGCGTCAACTGAGATTCATATTTTCGTGAAGATAACGCAACTTATTATAAACCTGCCTGTTAACCCTGACAAGAGGCAATCTGAGGTTGTTTTTCAGGATACCCATTATTTCAAGCAGCGCCTTAATACCTCCCGGATTTCCGTCTTCAAAGAGAGCGTTGATAACATCGAGAAGCTGATAATGATTGCGCAAAGCGGCAAAGCGGTCGCCGCCCTTTATCATTTGGTTGACCATATCCGAAAAGGTCTTGGGATAGGCATTTGCCACCACCGAAATCACCCCGTCGCCGCCGGCGGCGAGTATTGGCAAGGTGAGAGCGTCGTCGCCGCTGAGAACAATAAAATCTTCGGGTTTGTTTTTTATAATGTACATAATCTGATTCATGTCGCCCGAGGCCTCTTTCACAGCCACAATGTTATCGAAATCGGCGGCAAGCTTCAAAATGGTGTCGGCGGAAATATTGGAGGCAGTGCGACCCGGCACGTTATATAAAATCAAGGGTAAATCGGTGGAAAGAGCAAGTTCCTTAAAATGAGCGTA
>CAZPGC010000143.1:0-6119 GCA_964585875.1 uncultured Prolixibacteraceae bacterium
CCTTAGCTCAGCCGGTAGAGCAGCTCACTCGTAATGAGCAGGTCGTGGGTTCGAGTCCCATGGGTGGCTCTTTTTTTTGCCCCTGTTTTTCACACTACCTCCGGAATGGCATCAATCAATTTCTTGGTGTATTCGTCTTTAGGCCGGTAGTAAATTTCGTCGGCGTCGCCGGCTTCTACAATTTTACCCTCACGCATCACAATGATTCTATCGGACATAAATTTCACCACCGACAGGTCGTGGGAAATGAAGACGTAAGTGAATCCGAAATCCTCTTTCAGCTCGTTAAGCAGGTTAAGAACCTGAGCCTGAACCGAAACGTCGAGAGCCGACACCGACTCGTCGCAGATAATCAGCTCCGGTTTCAGGGCGAGAGTGCGTGCCACCACCACCCTTTGCCGTTGCCCGCCGCTAAACTCGTGAGGATATCTGTTGAAATGCTCTTCGCCCAATCCGACACGCTCCAGCAACTCCACGGTGCGCCGCTGTCGGTCGTGCTTGCCCTTGCCTATTCCGTGTACGGCCATGGGCTCCATTATGGCGCGGCCTATGGTCAAACGCGGATTTAGTGATGAGTATGGGTCCTGAAAAATGATTTGTATTTCTTTGCGCAAGGCCTTCATCTGACTGTTGCTCAGCTCGTTAAGACTTCGGCCTTTGTAGATTATCTTTCCCGAACGGGCCTCGGTCATTCTGAGTATGGTACGTCCCAAGGTGGTTTTTCCGCAGCCCGATTCGCCCACGAGACCAAGGGTTTCACCTTTGTAAATATCGAAACTTACGGCATCGACGGCTTTGACAAAGGAAAGCGGCTTGCCAAGCAGATTGCGTTTTTGGACATATTCGGTGGTCAGGTTTTCGATTTTCATCACCGGCTCTTGCGAATAAATCTTTTGGTGGTAGGCCTTCCTTTGCTCGGGGGTGATTTCCTCAAAGCGGAATTTGGTCTCTCTGCTGTCGAACACTCCTTTTTCCCCGTCGATGAAGTCGGCAATGACAGGCAGCCGTTTATAACGCTTGTCAACAGGCGGGCGGCAGGCTATAAGTCCTTGAGTGTAGGGGTGTTGAGGATTTTTAAAAATCTGTTCCACGTCGCCTTCCTCCATAACGTTGCCGCGGTACATCACCACCACCCTGCGCGCTATTTGAGCAATAACGCCCAAGTCGTGGGTGATGAAAATGACGCTCATCCCGTATTTTTTTTGCAGTTTGAGCAGCAATTCCAAAATGGTTTTTTGAATGGTAACATCCAAAGCCGTTGTCGGCTCGTCGGCTATGAGCAGCGAAGGCTCGCAGCTTATGGCCATGGCTATCATAACGCGCTGTTTTTGCCCTCCCGAAATCTGATGCGGGTACGAGTTGTAAATCTCCTGCGGACGCGGCAACATCACTTCTTCGAAGAGAGCAATGGTTTTTTCCTTGGCCTCCTTCCTACTCAAATTCTTGTGCAAAATCAAAGCTTCGGCCACTTGCTCGCCGCAGCGTTTCACCGGATTCAGCGAAGTCATGGGCTCCTGAAAAATCATGGCTATCTCGTTGCCCCTGAGCTCTTGCATTTGTTTTTCGCCGAGGCTCAGCAAATCCACTTTTTCTCCCGCTTTGGTCTCGAACCGAATTTCCCCGCTTCTAATTATCGCCGGCGGCACGGGAAGAAGACCCATTACGCTTAGCGACGAAACCGATTTGCCCGAGCCCGATTCTCCCACAATGCCCACAACTTCTCCCTTTTTCAGCTGCAAATCCAACTTTTTCACTCCCGTTCTGATGCCGTCCTCGGTGCGAAAGTCAATGGACAAGTCTTTGATATTCAGAAGTATGTCTTTGTCGTTATGCATATTTGCTTGCTTTTGGGAGCAACTAATTAATTGTTTATTGATAAAACTATTCTTTTGTCAGCTTTTGGAAAATGTCTTCTAACTTTATTTCCATGGCTTTGAGCTCCAACAAGGTAAGTTTGTTTTTCCCCGAAAATTCATAGATGCGCTCTCTGATATCGAAGTCGGTGGAAGCCGTAATTTTGAAAGTCCTGCCTTCTCCGGTTACAACGTCGCTAACGCCTTCAATGCCTTTAATCTTCTCTATTTCAACATCTTCCTTGAATTCCACCTCTATTATTTCCTTGTCTTTCCACAGTTTTTGAAGCTCGCCGGTGGGGCTGTCGGCTATCAGTTTGCCGTTGTTTATTATTATCACGCGGTCGCAGATGGCTTCCACCTCCTGCATGATGTGGGAAGAAAAGAGCACCGTTTTTTCCTTGCCCATTTCTTTTATGAGATTTCTTATCTCGATAAGCTGATTGGGGTCGAGGCCCGAAGTGGGCTCGTCCAATATCAGCACTTTGGGATTGTGAATAAAGGCTTGTGCCAGTCCAACCCTTTGTTTATAACCCTTCGACAAGGCCTCTATTTTCTTATGTTTTTCCTTACTCAAACCCGTAAGCTCAATGATTTCGTCAATGCGTTTATCCAAATTCTTCAGCTTATAAACGCCACCGGTAAATTTCAGATATTCAACAACATACATATCACCGTAGAGCGGATTTGTCTCGGGTAGGTAACCTATGTTTCTCCTTACCTCTATGGTCTCCTCGGCGCAGTTAAAACCTTGCACAAAGGCCTCACCATCATTGGCAGGAATATAGCAGCTCAATATTTTCATCAGCGTGGATTTGCCCGCACCGTTGGGCCCCAGCAGCCCCACAATCTCACCTTCGTTCACCTCGAAGCTGACTCCATCGAGAGCCCTTTGCTTTCCGTAAATCTTGGTAATGTTTTTTACACTTATCGACATAAAATCCCTTTTTATTTTAAAAAAAGAAAACAGAAACTACCTTATCTCGCTGCCGTTTTTCACCTTTTCCGCCGGTGAAACGAAAACGAGTTTGCCGCCTGCATCCTCGGCCATCAAAATCATCCCTTGCGACTCGATTCCGCGTAATTTCCGCGGTGCCAGATTTACCAAAACGGCCACCTGCTTGCCGATAATGTCCTCGGGCTTGTAGTATTCCGCAATTCCCGACACCACCGTTCTTTTGTCTATTCCGGTGTCAATCAGCAGCTTAAGCAGCTTTTTGGTCTTGGCAACTTTTTCAGCTTCCAAGATGGTGCCTGTGCGAATATCCATTTTCATAAAGTCGTCGTAGCTCACCGCGGCCTTTGCCGGAGCGGTTTCGGCATTGGCGGCGTCGTTAGCTTTGCGCGTATCGTGCAAGCGCTGCACCTGAGCGGCTACCGCTTTGTCGTCGATGGGCTCGAACAGCAGTTCGGCTTTGTTGAGCCTATGACCTGTTTTCAGCAACTCGCCGTCGCCTGCGGCGTCCCAAGGCAGCTTTTCCAAGGCAATCATCTCCCGCAGCTTTGTCATGGAGAAAGGCAGAAAAGCATCGCCCGTAACAGTAAGATTAGCCACTATTTGCAGGGCGATATTCAATATTGTTCCAACCCTTGCCTCGTCGCTTTTTATCACCTTCCACGGCTCGGTGTCGGCAAGGTATTTATTGCCCAAGCGAGCCAGATTCATCATCTCTTTCAAGGCCTCGCGAAAGTGGTAAGTCTCTATTTTGGCTGCAATTTTGCCGGGGAACTTTCCTATGCTCTCAAGCACCTGCTTGTCGAAGTCGTTGAGCTCTCCCCTCGCCGGCACTTTGCCGCCGAAATATTTGTGAGTGAGCACCATAGCCCTGTTGACGAAGTTGCCGAGAATAGCCACCAACTCGCTGTTGTTGCGTTGTTGGAAGTCTTTCCACGTGAAGTCGTTATCCTTGGTTTCGGGGGCGTTGGCCGTCAGCACATAACGCAGCACGTCCTGCTTGCCGGGGAAGTCTTTCAGATATTCGTGCAGCCACACGGCCCAGTTGCGCGAGGTGGAAATTTTGTCGCCTTCGAGGTTCAGAAATTCATTGGCGGGCACATTGTCGGGAACGATGTAACTGCCTTCCGCTTTGAGCATTACGGGGAAAATAATGCAGTGAAAAACGATATTGTCTTTGCCTATGAAATGAACCAATTTGGTGTTTTTGTCCTTCCAATATTTCTCCCAGTCGGGCGTCAGCTCTTTGGTGGCCGAGATATAGCCTATGGGAGCATCGAACCAAACGTAAAGCACTTTGCCCTCGGCACCTTCCACGGGCACTTTCACACCCCAGTCCAAGTCGCGCGTTACGGCGCGCGGCTGCAAACCTGTGTCGAGCCACGATTTTACCTGGCCGTAAACATTTGAACGCCAGTCGCTTTTGTGTCCTTTCAGAATCCACTCCCTGAGCCATTCTTCGTAACGGTCGAGAGGCAGAAACCAATGCTTTGTCTCTTTCAGCACCGGCTCGTTGCCCGATATGGCCGATTTGGGATTGATAAGCTCTGTGGCACTCAGCGAGGTGCCGCACTGCTCACACTGGTCGCCGTAAGCCTTCTCGTAGCCGCAATGCGGACAAGTGCCCGTAATGTAGCGGTCGGCCAAAAACATCTTCTCCTGCGGGTCGAAATACTGCTTGGAGCTTTTCTCTATAAACTTGCCGTCATCATACAGTTTCAGAAAAAACTCGGAGGCCGTCTTGTGATGCACCTCGTTTGAAGTGCGCGAATAAATATCGAACGAAATGCCGAACTCCTCAAAAGAGTCCTTTATAATTTTATGGTATTTGTCCACAATATCCTGAGGCTTAACACCTTCGTTGCGCGCTTTGATGGTTATGGGCACCCCGTGCTCGTCGCTGCCGCCGATGAAAACCACATCGCGCCCCCGCGCCCTCAAATACCTCACATAAATGTCGGCAGGCACATAAACCCCCGCCAGGTGCCCGATGTGAATAGGCCCGTTGGCATAAGGCAGCGCCGTGGTAACCGTATATCTCTCAAAATGCTTGTCTTCCATATCAATCCCTATTAAAAAAAGAAAGCGCAAATTTAGTCAAAGCATTTCACACGGCGAAAATTATTTTTTTGCTTTTGGGCGTCCGCCCACCGGCGGATGTCCGCTTGTAGTTGCGTTGTGGAGGCAAAGCGTTTGGGGTTGGTTTGATTGATTTGAATGATTTGAATGATTTGAATGATTTGATTGGTTGAATGACGATTTGATTAGAGCGTGTAGCAAAACATTTGGGGATTTCTACCGCCAAAAACAAAATTTGTTGGATACTTGCCGAGATTATAAACAGGAGTTATGAAAAAAGTTATTATCTTTGAAACCTCAATCACTAAATTGTAAGCTATGGAGAATAAGCAAATAATTTACAATCCTTATAATCAACAAGTTGCAAAAGGGACAGGTTCTGATATAAGCGGAATATGCGCACCTTGGGTGGTGGATATTCGGTAGTTACCTACCATAAAAGAAAATATATGAAACCACCAAAATGGCATAGAGACGAAATCATACTTGCTTTGGATTTATATCACAGTATAGAACCAAATGAAATGGATCATAAAAATGATAAGGTTATTGAATTATCGGAGATTTTAAATAAACTTCCTATTCATAAAGACAGAATAGATAATCAGAAATTTAGAAATCCTAATGGAGTTGCACTTAAACTAAGTAATTTCAAAGCAATTGATCCAGACTTTGAAGGGAAAGGTATGGACAGATATAGTAAATTGGATAAAGAAGTTTTTTTTGAATTTAAAGGAAATGAGGCAGAACTTAAATTAATAGCAACTCAGATAAAAAAAACTGTCGCAAATGAAGAGATAACAGAAAAATTATATCGTATACAAGATGAAGAAGATGACGAAATCCTACCGGTCAAAGAAGGGAAAGTTATTTATAAACTTCATAAATTAAGAGAACGAGATTCTAAAATTAATAAAAAGAAAAAAGAATCTTATTACCGTAAAAATCAGAAACTGGATTGTGAAGTTTGTGGTTTTGATTTTTATAAAGTTTATGGTGATTTAGGCAAAGGTTTTATTGAGGTACATCATAGAATTCCATTATCAAAAATAAATGGTGAAACAAAAACAAATTTAAATGATTTAGCTCTTGTGTGTTCGAATTGTCATAAAATGCTACATAAAAAGATTGATATAATGAGTATTGATGAATTAAAAAAGATAATAAAACGGTAGGTAACAAAAAATATACTGCATACCGCAATTAGTTATAAATATGAAAGTTAATACACA
>CAZPGC010000144.1:0-6020 GCA_964585875.1 uncultured Prolixibacteraceae bacterium
TTTCAGCATGAGCGTAACGAAGTAATTGGCGTTTTCTTATAGCCACTAATTATGTGGACGAGTATGTTTTGTTGATGTTGGCAAAGCGGCAGTCCGGCGTGAAAGCAAGCATTTTTACGGCGAAGATTGGTCCTCAACTTGCTTTGGATGTCAGGAAACATAACGAGCAATATCCTGAAATTGTGATAAATATTTATAAAAAATTGCATGATCGTTTTTTGATAATCGACAATAGTGATGTTTATCATATCGGAGCGTCGTTGAAAGATTTGGGTAAAAAATTGTTTGCTTTTTCAAGGATGGACATAAGGCCCGAAACATTGCTTCAAATCATTGGTAAACAGTAAATCGTAAATGCTGTTATGGCTTTGTGAGATCAAAACAACCGGAAAACATTCTTGTCGTTTTTTATTGAAAAAAGCAAGAGTTGAGTATAGAGTTTGGTGGCTTTAGATTAAGGAAAAGCAATAAAAATTTAATGTACATTTGCCGACTGTATTTTTAAATGAGGCCTCTTAATCCGTAAAGCCGGTTGTTAAACGTTGTAAATTATTAATATACAACATATTGTGGCGCATTGCGGAGGCGAAAAGCGGCAATAAAAATTTTCTATGAGTAAACGCATAGCATTATTAGGGTCAACAGGGTCCATAGGCATTCAGGCTTTGGAAGTGGTGCGCGAGCATCCCGATTCCTTCTCGCTCGAAGTGCTTACGGCCGGAGATAATGCGGACTTGCTTGTCGAGCAAGCTCTTGAGTTTCAGCCCAATGCCGTCGTTATTGCCAATAAGGAAAAGTATGAGTCCGTTTCGCGGGCCTTGCAAAACAAAGACATAAAAGTCTATGCCGGCGACGATGCCGTCGAGCAAATTGTGGAAATGGAATCTGTCGATTTGGTGCTTGTTGCCATAATGGGCTTTGCAGCACTTCGTCCCACCTTAAGGGCTTTGGAGAAAGGAAAACATTTGGCCATTGCCAACAAAGAGACTTTCGTTGTTGCCGGTGAGTTGATGGTGGAAAAAGCAAGACGCTCCGGCTCGGTAATCATCCCCGTTGACTCGGAGCATTCCGCTATATTTCAGTGTCTTACGGGCGAGGTAAGAAAGAGTGTGGAAAAGATTTATCTCACCGCTTCGGGAGGCCCGTTCAGGGGCAAGACGCTTGACTTTCTGAAAGACGTAACCGCCGCCGATGCTCTGAAACATCCCAACTGGAATATGGGAGCCAAAATAACCATCGACTCGGCCACCATGATGAACAAAGGCTTTGAGATGATAGAAGCCAAGTGGCTTTTCGGCCTTGAATACAATCAAATTGATGTGCTCGTGCACCCGCAATCCATTGTCCATTCAATGGTGCAGTTTGAAGACGGTTCCATAAAAGCACAACTCGGGGTGCCCGATATGAAGTTGCCTATTCAGTATGCCATGGCCTTTCCGCACAGGCTGAAAAATACCTTTACGCGTCTCGACTTCGGCGACTACCTTTCGCTCGACTTCGAAAGGCCCGACAGAGAGGTTTTTAGAAATTTGAAATTGGCCGAAGAAGCTATGACAAAAGGAGGCAACAGCCCCTGTATTGTCAATGCTGCCAACGAGGTGGCCGTGGGTGCTTTTCTGAAAAACGAGATAACTTTTCTGCAAATCCCCTCTTTGATTGAGTATGCTCTCGAAAATACGGATTTTATTAAAAACCCCTCGCTGCAAGATTATTTTGACAGCGATAAAATGGTAAGAATCAAAGTTTTAGAAAAAATTAAACAATAAATATGAACGGATTGGTAATGGCAGCCCAGCTTATTCTCGGGCTTTCTATTTTGGTAACGCTTCACGAGTTGGGGCACTTTATGGCCGCAAGAGCTTTCGGCATCAGAGTCGAGAAGTTCTTTTTGTTTTTCGACGCTTGGGGCTTTAAATTTTTCTCCTTTAAAAAAGGTGAAACAGAATACGGTGTCGGCTGGTTGCCCTTGGGCGGCTACGTGAAAATTGCCGGTATGATTGACGAAAGCATGGACAAAGAAGCTCTGAAAAAACCTCCCCAACCTTGGGAGTTTCGCTCAAAACCGGCGTGGCAAAGGCTTATTGTTATGCTTGGCGGCGTGATAATGAATTTCATTCTCGGCGTGGTTATTTTTTCCTTTATCACCCTGCATTACGAAAAACAATATTTACCCCCCGAAGCAATCGACAACGGTATCTATGCTTATGACTTGGGTAAGTCCGTGGGCTTTAAGACAGGTGATAAAATAGTGAAAATCAACGGTAAAAAGGTTGAAAGATTTAAAGATATCGCCACGCCGGTAAACCTTATGGGCTCGGTCGTAACGGTGGAAAGAAACGGAAATGAGGTGAATATTGTCATTCCCGACACCTTTTATAAAACCTTGCACAAAGCCAAATCGCTGTTTATCGAACCCGATAATTTCGTTTTTACCATCGACAGCGTTTTGCCGGGAAGTAATGCCGAGAAAGCGGGTTTACGCAAGGGTGACAAAATTCTTTCGGCACAAAACAGCCCCGTGGCCACTTTCGGCGATTTCAAAGAGATAACCCGTCACAACAAGGGTAAAACAATGAATATCACCGTTTTGCGCGGCGACGACACCATTGCTCAAACCATCGATGTTGACAGTTTCGGCTTGGTGGGCTTCGTGGCTTCGACACCTCCATACAAAAGGGCAAAATACAATGTGGTTCAGGGCTTTGAGTACGGTTGGAAAGACGGCATCTCCATTCTCACAGCCAACATTAAGGGCTTGGGAAGAATTTTCTCGGGAGAGGTGAAAGCGAGCGAATCGCTGCAAGGCCCCATCGGCATAGCAAACATCTACGGCGGCACTTGGATTTGGCCCAAATTCTGGTATCTGACCGGCATGATTTCTTTCATACTCGCCTTTATGAATCTGCTGCCCATTCCCGCACTCGACGGCGGGCACGTTATGTTTCTCACGTGGGAGGCCGTAACCCGCCGCAAACTGTCGGATAAGTTTATGGAAAGAGCGCAGACCGTCGGTATGATTATCCTTATCGGCATTATGCTTTTCGCCGTTTTTAATGATTTTCTGAACTATATTTTTTAATAATTTTGCTCGCAGCTATGAACGATAAGGGAAAATTCGAAATAGGTGCGTTGTTGAGTAAAATAGATTCTCCTGCAGATCTTAAAAAGCTGGAAGATAAGCAGTTGCCTAAACTTTGCGGAGAAATACGAGAATATATTATCGACACTTTGTCCGATAACCCCGGGCACTTCGGCGCAAGCCTCGGCGTTGTGGAATTGACGGTGGCTTTGCATTACGTTTACAATACGCCTTACGATAAAATAGTTTGGGATGTGGGTCATCAGGCTTACGGGCATAAGATTCTCACGGGCCGGCGCGACAAGTTTGTAACAAACCGGAAAAAGGGAGGCATAAGCGGTTTCCCGAAAATTGACGAGAGCGAATACGATGCCTTCGGCGTGGGGCACTCTTCCACTTCGGTGTCGGCGGCACTCGGCATGGCCATAGCCTCCAAACTTAAAGGCGAAAAAGACAGGCATCACGTTGCGGTTATCGGCGACGGTGCCATGAGTGCCGGCGAGGCTTTCGAAGGACTAAACAACGCCGGTGTCTCCAATTCCGATATCCTTGTTATCCTCAACGATAACAACATGTCCATAGACAAAGGCGTCGGCTCTTTAAAGGAATTTCTTTTGGATGTTACCACCTCCAAGACATATAACAGGCTGAAAGACAAGACCTATGATGCCCTCGGGGTGCTTGGAAAAAAAGGTCCTACGCCTCAGAAAATTGTTTCAAAAACCCTTCAAGCCTTCAAAAACATCTTTTTAAAACGCAGCGAATATATGGAGTCGCTGAACATGAGATATTTCGGCCCGGTTGACGGTCACGATGTGGAAAGGCTTGTTAAGATTTTGCGAAGCCTAAAAGACATCCCCGGGCCCAAGTTGCTGCATATCATCACCAAAAAAGGCAAAGGTTTCAAGATGGCGGAGGAGCATCAAACGCAATTTCACGCTCCGGGACCTTTTGACAAAAATACAGGCGAGATTATCAAAAAGGAAACGAAGGAAAAGAGACCCCTCAAATATCAGGATGTTTACGGCAACACTCTTTTGGAGTTGGCACGCGAGAACGAAAAGGTTGTGGCCATCACTCCTGCCATGCTCAGCGGCAGCTCCTTGACGATAATGCAAAAAGAAATGCCGCAGCGCGTTTTCGATGTGGGTATTGCCGAACAGCATGCCGTTACCTTTGCGGCCGGGCTGGCAATTTCGGGACAAAAACCCTTTTGTACCATTTATTCCACTTTTCTGCAACGTGCTTACGATCAGGTAATTCACGATGTGGCTTTGCAAAATTTACCCGTGGTCTTCGGTATCGACCGCGGAGGGCTTGTGGGTGCCGACGGGCCGACACACCACGGCGTTTTCGACCTTGCATACCTTCGCATCTTGCCCAATATGATTGTCTCGGAAGCCATGAACGAAGAGGAGTTGCGTAACTTGATGTTTACCGCACAGTCGGAAGATTTTCCTCCCTTTGCCATCCGTTACCCGCGTGGGCAAGGCACAACGGCAGATTGGAAGACAGAGTTTACAAAACTGGAAATAGGAAAAGCCAAGCTGCTTCGAGAGGGCGACGACATTGCCTTCATCAGCATCGGACACGTGGGTAATTTTGCCATGGAAGCCGCCGATGCTCTCAGCAAAGAGGGCATTGAGGCCTCGGTTGTAAATATGCGTTTTCTGAAACCTTTTGACGAAGATATGCTTCACAAAATTCTCAAAAAACACAAGAAGATAATAACGATAGAAAACGGCACAATCGTAGGCGGCTTGGGCTCTTTGGTATCGGAGTTTGCCATTGAAAATCATTATGATACAAAAATTAAGAAATTGGGTGTTCCCGATAAATTCATAGAGCACGGCACCCCCGACGAGCTTTTTGCCGAATGTGGTTTTGATACCGCAGGAATTATTTTTTCGGCAAAAGAAATTTTAGGTTAAAATTTTGAAGTTTTTTTATACTTTTACTAACTGAATTAACCATGGAGGATTTGCAATATAAAAACTCGGATTTCGAACGTTCATTTTTTAATTTGGAACTTTGTTTTTAGGTGGCAAATCATAAATATAAACCGGTTATTTTAAAACATAATGATCACATTCACGACGTTTTTACTTTCGATATTGGCATTGCTGCTTTCTTTTTATCTGTTGAACGAAGTTACGGACAGGTTTTTCATTCCTTCGCTCGACGGTATTGCTCATCGAACAAACATGTCGGATGATGCGGCAGGCGCCACACTTATGGCTGCCGGCAGTTCTGCTCCCGAGTTGTTTATAGCCATCATTGCGCTGATTTACGGCGGCGACAATCTGGAAATAGGAGTGGGCACCATTGTGGGCTCGGCGTTGTTCAATTTGTTGGTGATTGTGGGCGCCGTGGCGTTGGTACGTAATGCCAAAATAGCCTGGCAGCCAATGTTTAGGGACATCATTTTTTATATCGGCTCCATCATTTTGCTCTATTGGGCTTTCAACGACGGGGCCATAAAAATTATGGAAGTGTTTATCTTTCTGGTCTTCTACGGCGTTTATGTTTTGGCGGTGATGAATTGGAAACGATGGTTTCATTACGAGCGCATTGTGGAAGAAGTTGACGACGACGATGACGACCCCAAATGGAAAAAATACCTTAAACCTCTTGATTTCATTGTCGGCAAATTTTTCCCCGACAAAAAATATATCTACGGCAATTTTGTCATATCCATTGTTTTCATTGCCCTTCTCAGCTGGGCTTTGGTTTCCAGTGCCGTCGTTATTTGCGAATATCTCGGCATACCGAAATATATCATAGCCCTAACCATTCTGGCCTTCGGCACCTCCGTTCCCGATATGATATCCTCCATTATTGTTGCCAAGCAGGGACGTGGAGGAATGGCTATCAGCAACGCTCTGGGTTCCAATATTTTCGATATTCTGATAGGTCTAGGTCTGCCTTGGTTGGTAATGGC
>CAZPGC010000145.1:0-5984 GCA_964585875.1 uncultured Prolixibacteraceae bacterium
ACCAATGTGTTTATCCCGCAACACAAGGTGGAGGCAAACGAAAGCGAATCCTACAAAAGCCTATGGGAAAAAGCCGAAAAATACAATGAAAACGGCCTGCCTAAATCGGCACTGCAAGTTGTAAAGGTCATTTACAAAAAGGCAAAAACGGAACACAACGAGCCTCAATTTCTGAAAGCTATTCTGAACATCACCGCCTTGGAATCTTCTTACAAAGAAAATTATTTTCCGGAGTCCATCGACTTTTTGCAAAGAGAAATTTCCCAAGCTCAAGGTGCCGAGAAAGCTGTGCTTCAATCGATTTTGGCCGAACGGTATTTCCAATATTATATGCTTAATTCTTGGAAAATTAATTCCCGCTCTCAAACGCTTAATTTCAAAAAAAACGACATGGAGACTTGGGCGCCAAGCGATTTTTATAAAGAAATAGTGTCTTTATACCAAAAATCATTGTCGCAAAGCAACTTACTGAAACAGGTGCCTTTACAAAATTATGATATCATTCTTATCACCGAAAAAAATTCAAAAAATTACCGCCCTACTCTTTACGATTTTCTTGCATATCGGGCTTTTAATTTCTACAAAAACAGAACTATTGTTTTGCTTCCCGAAGTAACATTCGATTTCAACGACAAAGAATATTTTTCGCCTGCTGATGAGTTTATCAAGCTGAAATTCAGCACTCCCGACACCTTGTCGATTTATTATCTCGGCATAGGCACCATTCAAAAAATCATTGCTTTTCACAGAAACGACCCCAACCCCGACGCTCTCATAGATGCCGATTTGCAAAGACTTGAGTATGTGAAAGAACGATACTCCTTATCAGGCGGCGATAGCCTGTATATGCAAGCCCTTAAGAATCTCTACCGCAAATTCAAAGGTCAAGCCGCCGTTTCGCGAGTGATTTTCAAAATTGCAGAGCTTTATCAACAAAGAGCGGCAAATTACAAAGCGGACTTGTCGGAAAACTACCGTTGGGATTTGAAAACAGCCATGTCATATTTGGATGAGGCCATTGAAAATTATCCCGAAAACGACGGCGTTTACAACTGCAAGGTGCTGAAAGAGCGGATATTGCAGAAAAAGCTGTCCTTGACAAGCGATGAGGCAAATCCGGGCGGCACCCCTTTTCTCGCCAAGGTCAATTTCAAGAACATTTCCAAATTCTACATACAAACGGTGAAATTCGACCAAAGAGATTTCTCTCGTTTAAAAAACAAAAAAGCCTCGGTAATCATTAAAAAACTTCTCAAATCCAAAAGCGTCTTTTCATCTTCATTCACACCCGGCGACGACGGAGATTTCCGTATGCATTCTTCCGAAATAAAAATCCCCGCTTTGCCTTTGGGTTATTACGTTATTATTGTCTCCGACAATCCCGAATTCGATGTGACGAAAACCGTGGCTTTCGCCGGTCTTAGAATTTCAAACCTAAGCTATATTTTTGCCAAGAGAACAGATGACAGCTACGATTTTTATGTTGCCGACCGAAGCTCAGGGAAAAGAATTGCCGGAGTTAAAGTGGTGGTTTTCAGGGTAAAGTACAATTACCGAAAGCGTGCCGAAGAAAGGACTAAAGTGCTGACTTCCGAAACGGACGAAAACGGTTATTTTAAATTGGAAAACCTGCAAAAAGACAGATATTCCGACCGTTACACAATAGAGTTTTCAAAAGACAAGGACCTTCTGATTGGCAAAGATATTTATCAGTACAGACCTTGGAAAGCTACTGCAAAACCTAAAATAATAACGAAATTTTTTACCGACAGAAAAATTTACCGCCCCGGACAAAGCATCTTTTTCAAAGCTTTGGTTTATAAAAAAACAGGAGAAAATTATGAGCTGCAAAAAAATTACAAGAGCAAGGTTGTGCTGCGCGATGTCAACCGGCAAGTGGTTGATACGCTTGTGCTTATCACAAACGACTACGGCAGTTTTCACGGAAAATTCAGGGCTCCCTCGGCAGGCATTACGGGGCACATAAGCATCAGCAACGAAAACGGCAGCATAGCTTTGAACGTGGAAGAATACAAGCGTCCCAATTTTAGCGTAAAAATGGAAAAACCCGGCGGCAGCTATAAGTTGAACGAAAAGGTGAAATTGAAAGGCAAAGTCCTTGCCTACGCCGGTTTCGGCATCGACGGAGCCACTGTAAATTACAGAATAGAAAGAGCAGCCCGTTTCCCCTTTTGGTACTATCGCTACGGCAGCATGCCTTCTTCGCCGGCACGCCAAATAGTTCATGGTACGACGACCACAAATGAAAACGGCGAGTTTGAAATAGACTTCAAAGCCATTCCCGATTTAACCCTACCGAGCAAAACAAATCCTGTTTTCAACTATGATGTTTACGCCGAAGTTACCGACCTAAACGGCGAGACACACACTGCGCAATCGTCTGTTATTGTGGGATATAAAGCTCTTTTGCTCAATATCGATATTGGCGACAGAGTTAACATTGACGAAAAAACGAGTTTTACCCTTTCCACCACAAATCTCGCCGGAGCGTTTACGCCCGCAAAAGGCGAAATAAAGATTTATCCGCTGAAAACTCCCACACGTCTTATGCGAGGGCGCAAATGGGACAAACCCGACAAACATCTGATTTCCAAAAAAGATTTTCTAAAAGATTTTCCAAACGACGTTTACGACGACGAGGACGAAATTTATTCTTGGGAACGCGAAAACCACGGCGCTATCTACTCCTTCGACACCCGCAAAAACACAATAATAAACCTTTCGGAGAGTCTGAAAGGAAAGGCCAAAGCATATGAGATTGAAATGACGGCAAAAGATACTTTCGGCAACGATGTTGTTTTTTCAAAAAGGTTTAGCGTTTTCTCGCCTGAGGCAAAACGCATTCCCGTTATGTCCTACGCATGGTTCGAGCCCTTGACAAAGAGCGCCGAGCCCGGCGAGAATGCGGAATTCTTATTGGGAACTTCGGCAAAAAATGTCAACGTGCTTTTCGAGATTGAAACGAAAGAGGGCGTTGCCGAACGCAAGTTTATAAAACTCAATCGCGAACAGCGAAAAATCAGCATACCCGTAAAAGAAAATTACCGCGGCAATTTCTCCTACAGCCTGACCTTTATTAAAAACAACCGCGTTTACATTTTCAAGCAAAAGGTGAAGGTGCCCTATACAAACAAAAAATTGGACATCGAATTTTCGACCTTTCGCAACAAGATTTATCCGGGGCAAAAGGAAGAATGGAACATTAAAATAAAAGGGGCGGGAGGCGAAAAAGTTGCCGCCGAGTTGCTTGCAGGCATGTACGATGCCTCGCTCGACGCCTTTGCCCCAAACCATTGGTATTTCAATATTTACAGGTATTTTAACGGCGGAATAGCCTGGAAATCAGGTTCATTCGGCACCTCCTCGGGACTTGACCGGCATTATTACCCTTTCGCAGGATACCGAAATCAAAAATATGACCGGCTTAACAACTTCAATTTATTTACCGGCGGTTATTACGGAAACTATCCGGTTTTGAGAGGAGCTGAAAAAGCACTTTCTCTTGAGGCTGTTACGATTGAGAAAGACGGGCAAAAGCCGAAGAAGAAAAGCGAATCCGCAGAGCCGCTTCCCGTGGTTGACAGTGATATGGAAGAAGCTGCGGCACCGCCTGCAAAACCGAAATCAGCTAATGACAAGGTTAGAAAAAATTTCAACGAAACGGCATTCTTTTATCCCGACTTACACACCGACGAACAAGGCAACATTGTGCTGAAATTTACGGCCCCCGAATCACTAACGCGCTGGAAGATAATGGCTTTTGCACACAGCAAAGACTTAAGTTACGGTATGACCACCAAAGAATTGGTAACGCAAAAAGAGCTGATGGTCATTCCTGCCGCTCCAAGGTTTTTCCGCGAGAAAGACACCCTTGTTTTTAGCGCCAAAATCAGCAATATGTCAGGCCAAAATCAAACGGGCACGGCACGTCTGCAACTTTTCGACGCCTTAACCATGGAGCCCGTCGATGGCCGAATGGATAACCTTTCACAGGAAAAAGAATTCTCTGCAGCCGCCGGACACAGCGCCAAAGTCAGCTGGAAAATCATCATTCCGCAAGGGTTGGGAGCGGTAACATACAGAGTCTCGGCCACGGCAGGCAACTTTACCGACGGCGAAGAGAAAACGGCGCCCGTGCTTAGCAACCGTATGCTCGTAACCGAAACCCTACCCTTGCCGGTGCGCGGAAAAGGCACCAAAACTTTCACATTTAAGAAATTGACAAACAGCGGCACATCGTCAAGCCTTACAAACCACAGACTCACGCTCGAATTTACTCCCAATCCGGCTTGGTACGCCGTTCAAGCTCTCCCCTATTTGATGGAATATCCCCACGAATGCTCCGAGCAGATTTTCAGCCGCTACTACGCCAACAGTTTGGCTTTTCATATTGTAAATTCAAAGCCCGAAATCAAAAAGGTCTTCGACCAATGGAGCAAGTATTCACCGGAGGCTTTTTTGTCGAATCTGGAAAAGAATCAAGAGCTTAAGAACTTGATACTCAACGAAACACCGTGGCTGCTTGAAGCCAAAAACGAAACACGGCGCAAACGCGAGATTGCCAATTATTTCCACCTCGACAAGATGGCTGCAGGCCTGGAAAAAGCCCTGTCGCAACTCCGGCAGGCCCAGCTGCCTTCGGGCGGATGGCCTTGGTTCAAAGGCGGAAATCCGTCGCGTTATATAACCCAGCATATTGTTACGGGCAGCGGGCATCTGAAAGCTTTGGGAATAAATGATTTCAAAACCGACAAAAGACTCGTTCGCATGCTTCGCAAAGCCGTATATTTTCTTGATAATCAAATAGAAAGAGACTATGAATATTTGAAAAAGCATTATGCCGAATCGATGAACAAAAAGCATATTGGAAACATTCAAATTCAATATCTCTATGCTCGCAGTTTCTTTGCCGATGATTTTAAAATTCAAAATAAAAACGAAGAAGCTTTCAATTATTACCTCAATCAGGCCGAGAAATATTGGAAGAGCGGCAACAACTATATGCAAGGCATGACGGCTCTTGCCCTCAAGCGCTTCAACAAATCCGAAACGGCAAAGAAAATTATAGCTTCGCTGAAGGAGCGCTCCTTGCATTCCGAAGAACAAGGCATGTATTGGAGAAACGAAAGAGGCTGGTTTTGGTATCAGGCACCCGTTGAAACCCAAGCACTTATGATTGAAGCCTTCGACGAAATCACCAAGGACAGTGCCGCCGTGGAAGATATGAAAGTGTGGCTGCTGAAACAAAAACAAACACAGGATTGGAAGACCACAAAAGCCACTGCCGAAGCGTGTTACGCCTTGCTTATGCACGGCAAAGACCTTTTGGCCTCCGACGAAAGCGTTACAATCACTCTTGGCGACAAGAAGGTATCCACGGCCGGTCAAAGTGTGGTAAAATCCCAAGCCGGTACGGGATATTTCAAAACTGCGTGGGACGGGAAAGAGGTGAGTCCGCAAATGGGAAATATTACCGTTACCAAAAAAGACGACGGCGTGGCTTGGGGAGCCGTTTATTGGCAGTATTTTGAAGATTTGGACAAAATAAGCTCCGCTAAAACTCCGCTAAAACTCGAAAAGCAGCTCTTTGTTGAACGCAACACCGCCTCGGGCACTGTCATTGAGCCGGTAAGCGACACAAACACGCTGAAAGTCGGCGACAAAGTGAAAGTGCGCATTGTTTTGCGTGTTGACCGCACTATGGAGTTTGTCCATATGAAAGACATGCGCGCCTCGGCATTCGAGCCCGTCGATGTTATTTCGGGCTACCGTTGGCAAGGTGGTCTCGGCTACTACCAAAGCACGCGCGATGCAGCCACCGATTTCTTTTTCGACAGGCTCACCAAAGGCACCTATGTATTTGAATACGAGATGTTTGTAACGCATAGCGGCTCCTTCTCAAACGGCATTACCACTATTCAGTCGATGTATGCTCCGGAGTTTAGCGCACATTCCGAAGGGGT
>CAZPGC010000146.1:0-5835 GCA_964585875.1 uncultured Prolixibacteraceae bacterium
CAAAATCTGCCTGCGGTATTTGCCGTTTACAAACATCTTTGCCTGGTCGGAATAATGACTGCTGAATACGTTGCCCGACTGCCCCGTGGGAATGATGCCCTGCGCTTGATTAGGGGCGGCAAAATCCACAAAAGTTCTCAAGGCCGGGCCCGAAACAGGATTGTAATCGCCTGACACAGTATAACTTATACCCTCTTTATCGACAACCTCGTTGCTGCCCGATTTTTCAAAGGGACCTACGTTAAACACCTTATCGAAAGGCTTTTTGCGGCCTATGGGATGAATGTGCGTCAGCTTGTGAAAGCGCCCCCAACGCAAGTCGCTGCGTAGCATGTTTTTGTCGTCGAGGAAAGAGTGTGCCGTTTCTCTAAGAGCCTGATTGATAATGTCGGAGCGACTTTCTTTCTCAGGCGTTTCGATGTTATCCCAGTAAGGCGAATTTTCGTTGAAAACAAAACGCTCTATGCTGTTTCGCATCAGATAACCCGATACCAAAGCATTGAAAGTCTCTTCTCCCATTTCGTCCTGCATGGCGTCGCGCAAAAGGAAAGAAAGAAACCGCGTGTAAATGGTTGCGCCGACGCTGTTTACGTCGTAGTTGCCGTCCCATTCTTTGAGATATTCCGCCATTCTCCTCACTTCCGAAGGAGTATCCTCATCTAATTTAATATTGGCCAAGGCAAGCCGGGCAATCTTCAAATCCCTGTCGGAGTGAACGTCGAGCTGCACTCTTTTCAGGGCCTCCACATCCCATTTGTCTTTTTCATTCAACAAATCTTCGATGCGTTTGGCACGCAAGCCCGGAGCATAATAACCGGCGTAACTGATGCCGTCAACGGCATGAGGTATGTTGTTGGCCGTGATGATATATCCACAAGCGGGATTTATGCTTTTCGGATTTTTTTCAAAAGGATAATAGCCGAGCAAGTCATTAGCCGTATCGGAGCCGTCCAAAATAATTTTGGTGTTTACGCCCTCGGCATATCTCGGAATTTTTCCCGTTGCCCACCACGCTATATTTCCGGCGGCGTCGGCATACATCACGTTAAGTCCCAGAATGTCAATGAGTTTAAGGCTGCTTTCAAAGTCCTTCATATCTTTGGCTCTGCTCATTTTATAAGTTGCCTCCAACACGGTGCTTTTCATTTGATTGAAAACCCACCACATCGAAACGCCGTAGTCGTTATACAATTTTTTTATTTTCGGATAGGCGTCGTTAATGATGTTGCCGTGGCGCGATTTTTTCAAAACAAAAGAAATATCGTGACTGTCTTTCACCTTTATTATATGTTCTTCTTCGGTGAAATCCGTCCATTTGCCGTCGGCCCAATATTGATTACGATTGTCGGGATTTAGCTTTTCGGCGTAGATATTCAGGTTGTCGAGAGGGAAAATGGTAAGCCCCCAGCCGTATTTCGAGCTGTGCCCTTCTATGGCGAAAGGTATCCCCGCAAGGTAATAGCCGTAAAACTTATAACCCGGATAGTCGAGAAAGGCCTCGTACCAAACGGCAGGTTGCGAATATTTGATATGCGTATCGTTGGCCAATACAGGCTTACCCGATTTCGTCTTTTTGCCGCTGATTACCCATCCGTTGGAGCCCGTCCACTTCGACACAGGCAACATATTATCGATAAAATTCTGAGCCATCCAAATCTCGTGAATGTAAGGCGAAAGCAGAGTGTCAGCTTTGGCAAGGCCTGCCACCGAGGCAGAGTCTATCCCCAAGTCTTTCAGATACTTATCGCCCAATCTCACGGCTACGTCGTTGGCAAAAGGGTCGGTGCGCAATCCCGAGCTGAATCCGTAGGACATAAAACCGATGGCGGCGTAGATATCCGCCGGACGAAAAGGTTCGGGTTTAAAACCCAGCATTTTAAACTCAATGGGTAGTGTGCCCTCTTTGATGAAATTGTTGATGCCTTCGAGATATGCCAGAGCCGCCTGCTGAAAATCCCCTGTGCTGTCGCCGAAAAACTCTTTCTCACTCGCCAAAGATGTTTCGCCGATGCCGAGGGCAATCATCGCTTTGTCGATGTCGATAAACTTCTCGCCGAGAATTTCACTCAGCCGTCCGTAGGCCACACGCCGCAGCATAACCATCTGAAACAAACGGTCTTGCGCATGCGCCCATCCCAAAGCCTCGTAAGCATCGTGCTCATTGGCAGCATAGATGTGAGGCACCCCGTAAGCATCGTATTTCACCTCCACCTTTCCTTTTAAGCCCTTCAATTTTTTTGTGCCCGAATAATCGGGTTGTGTCGATTTCAGATAAAAATACAGGCCGGCAACAAAAATAACAGCCAACAAAAGCAAGCCTATAAAAATACGTTTAAACCATTTCATAACATTGTTGTTTTTGTGATTTTTCGAAGAAACACCGTTAAGCTCCCGCAAATGATGCTGTAAAATTAATAAAATTTGACTTCCGCACGTATATTTTAACCACGAATGTACGAATAGCTTTTAATTCGTGGCTAATACAAAGAATTATTTTCGAACCATATCCGGCAAGCCGCCGATTTGCAAACGACAGTAAATAGTGTCTCTTAGAAAACTATATATTTTTAGTAGTGGCTTATAAAAAACGGCAAAAATATTTTTACCTTATATGATAAATATGAGTTTTGTAAATGCCGCAAAAACCCCTGCTTTTGCTATCATTGCAATACAACAATATAAAGATTCAATATTATGATTATCAGCAAAGTACACGAAGCGCAAAAGAAAGAAACACCCCACGGTGTCGATGTAAGACCTCTTTATAACAAAGATTCGGCTCAGGCTGTCCACATTGCCTTCGAGCCCGGCGAAAGCCTCAAACCTCATATCACTCCGGTCGATGTCTTTTTCTATGTCTTGGAAGGCACTGCCGACATTATGATTGGCGACGAAACCCTTAGCGTTGAAGCCGACAGCCTTGTGGAAAGCCCCAAAGACATACCCCACTGCATATACAACAATTCGGATAAAAAACTTCGCGTTTTGGTGGTGAAGGCTCCCAAACCGGTTAAAAAAACCATCGTGTTGTAGAAGCGGTAAACGCGAGTTAAGAAAAAGATAATCAGTCTATTATCTCTTCAATATTTTCAGGCGGGTCGCCCCATACGGCCTTACCGTTATGCACAATTATGGGACGGTTTAGCAACTTTGGATTTTCAACTATGATTTTTATCCACTCGTCATCACCGAATTCCTTGCCTTTATAATTTTTTTTGTAAACATCTTCTTGCCTACGAATCATCTCAAAAGGCTTTTTGCCCATCATCTTAAAAATTTCCTTTAACTCTTTTTCATCCAAACCTTCATCGAGATACTTTACTATCTCAAAGGCCAAACCTTTCGACTCCAGATACTTAAGCCCCGCTCTGCTCTTTTTGCATCGCGGATTGTGATATATTTTATACATAATGCTAAAGTTTTAATTTCAACTTGAGAGTGCATGCAAATTTACAAAATTTCTCTGATGCTCAACAAATCCCTAACTTCATAATCGGGCTCAAAATCGGCCTCGGCACCGTTGTGGTTAACCCAAATGCCGTCAATGCCCGCATTTTTTGCCCCCTCGATGTCAACCGAGATATCATCGCCAACCATAACGGCTTCTTCCTCTGCCGCCCCGGTCCTTTCCAAGGTAATGGCGAAAATCTCGGGAGCAGGCTTTTTAAAACCCGTTTCTTCCGAAATTATCACCTCGTCAAAGAAAGGCTCAAAGCCCGAATTGTATATCTTTATTCGCTGCACCTCCCTAAAACCGTTTGTCAGAATATGCAAAGCATAACCCTTATCCTTCAGATATTCAAGCAATTGCACGGCACCTTCAAACAGATGCTTTTTTGTGGGACTTATACTCACGTAGTCATGCGCCATTTGAGCAGCCATCTCCCTGTCATCGATACGGTACAACAAAAGCACCCGGCGAAACCTTTCCACATTCAAAAAATCCTTCTCTATCAAACCCTTGCGATACTCATCCCAAAGCGCGTGATTTATCACCGTGTAAGCCTCATAAAACTCGTCGAGATTCCCGACACCCTGCTTTTGCAGATTATATTTTATGTGTAAATCGCCGAAAGTCTCGCGGGAGTTGCGTTCAAAATCCCAAAGCGTACGGTCGAGGTCAAAAATTACATGCCTGTATTTCTTCATAATCTCCTGTTAAAATCGGCGGCGAAATTACACTTTATTCTCCAACAAAGCCCCAATCATCTCCATAGCCTTTGCCATTCTTTTTTCATGCTCACCCTCCAGCACCACAAAATTTTCGTCATTCAAAAACAGCTCCTCCGCATAAATTTTAAACAAAAACTCGCGCCTGTCCTTATCCTCGCGCAACGGGTCGGGCTCCCACGGCATATCAGGCCTACACAAAAACACAAGGTCAAACTGCTGACGCTCAAGCAAAGTCGTAATCTCCCCCGGACAATAGCCGAATTTATCCGCCGCCCAAATCTTAATCACCGTCATCTCCGTATCACACACCAGCACCCGCTTTTCACAGTCGCGCCCCCGATTCAAGGCATACTGCTCCTGCGCAATCTCCACCAAATCGCCCATAGTGTAAATCCCACGCAAACGATTCTCCTCCAAGTACTTACGCGCATACTCCTCCGCCATACACGCATCCAAACGCTCCGCCAAATCACGCGCCAATGTCGTCTTCCCCGACGATTCCGGCCCCGTTATCGCTATTTTTATCATAATTTCAATCTCATTTTATCAATAATTTTTTGGGCGGCACGTGCCGTGTCAAAACCCTTTCATTTACCACCTCTCCAAAACATCAAAAACAAACGGCTTTTATTACCTCAAATCCCTCACGGCACTTACCGGGATGTCCGCTATATCGGCCTTGCAAGTGCCGTGTTCCGTAGCGGCGTGCGTGTGCTTCCTCCGGTCGCATCCGCCGCCGCACTCCACATCGCCACTTGCCGCGGCCGATGCCGCTTCCATCCCTGCCGCAGGCGCTCTCCCGGCTTCGTCACGAAACCATACCTTCTTTCTTCGCCCCCGGCTTTTTCATTATCCTTTTCCATTCCCCGTAACCCGCCACCGCAAGCACCAAAAATATAAAATATTGAATGCCCGTAAAGCCATATCCTTTTATAAAATACAGCGGAATGGAAAAGACATTAACCACAATCCACAGAATCCAACTCTCAAGCTTTTTGTTAGCCATCATCCACATTGCCGCAAAGGCGGCGCCCGTGGTAAAGGTATCCAAATAGGGCGTTATCTTCCTGAAATCGGCCACACTGCCCGAAGTCATATTTTCAACAACATATTTTATCGAATCACCAAGACCCAACTCACGCGGCATCACCCCGAAATAACGGTAAACCGCAATTACGAAAACCGAAGTAAAAGCAAAAATGGCAAATGTCTTCAGGTAATCAACTCTATTTGAACGCGTTATCTTAATATGAGTATTTTCCTCACCGCTTACTCTCAGCCACATCCACCATCCGTAAATACTCATCACCGTGTAATAAATATTTATAATCAAATCGCCGTACAGTTGCCACCGCGACAACAAATAAACATAAAGCCCCGTGCTTATTATCCCCGTGGGAAACACCAAAATGTTTTCCTTCTTGGCATAAAAAACACTCACCACCCCCAAAAGCGCCGCCACAAACTCCACAATGATATAAAACAAAGGGCTGTTTTCATACGGCAGCAGAAAAAAATCAATAATATCTTTCATCCCCCACGGCAATTTAAAGACGCAAAGATAGGATATTTGCCCTTTTGCCAAATACGCTTTTGCCGCGGCACCTTCTCTGCCAAAAACATCCCCAAAGGAATAGTTGTACACACAAACAAATCATTCAA
>CAZPGC010000147.1:0-5778 GCA_964585875.1 uncultured Prolixibacteraceae bacterium
ATACTAGGTAATAATAATGGTTTTGATACTATCTCCTAAAACCCTACATTTGCACCAAATTTTTCAGGGAAACACTTAAAAATCGCAAAGCATGTTAGGAGATATTTTACTTATTGAAGACAAGCACCGCAAGGCCGGTGAAATTATCATTGATTATATCCTAAAGCACAAAAAGGACAGAATGACGGTGGGCATCTCCGGTGAATCGGGAACAGGAAAAACGGAGCTTGCTCACGTGATTGCCAAAGGCTTACGCTCCCGGGGCATCTTTGCAAAACCCTTGCATATAGATAATTACTACAGAATACTGCCTCTTGAACGCACACAATGGCGCATCGAAAACGGTATCGATAAGGTGGTGGGATACGACGAATACGACTGGGACAGAATCTATCAAAATATCACCGATTTTAAAAACAAAGCCTATTCCACAATGCCTTGCGTTGACTTGGTAACCGAACAGGTTGACATGCTTACCACAAATTTCGCCGAGGTTGACATGCTGATTATCGACGGACTTTATGCCATAAAAACCGAGGGTCTTGACCTTAAAATATTTATCGATATCACCTACCACGATACAGGTAAAGCACAGAAACTCAGAGGCAAAGAACCTCAAAACGAATACCGCATGAAGGTTCTTTTGAAAGAACACGAAATGGTGAAAAACCTCAAAAGCCTCGCCGATATTATTATCACGAAAGACTATGAAGTGAAGGTCCTGAAATAAATCAGGATGATTGCCAAGCTTAGAAAATATAGCTGATGCCGCCTATCAAATTAAATCCGTAGGAAGGATAATTGTACCAGCGATAATACCTTGTTGCAGCCAAATTATTGAGATTTAAGAAGATACCAAGCCTCTTGTGATACCTGTATTCAATGCTTAGCGAAGCATCGAACCACGCTTTAATGGTCTGAGGATTCACAAGGCCGTTTTCGTCGTAAACGGGAGCTTTCGAAGGGCCCGTATAAACAAGTTTTGCATCAATCAATATTCTGTCGCCAAGATTATAGCTGCCCGTGAGCTTGATGTCGTAGTTGGGCTTATGCCATGCATATAACTGATTCACAGTGTTATAAACATAATAGTCGGCAACAAAAAACGCATTCCACTTTTTGTTGAAATGATACGAAAGGCCTGCATTCAATGCCACAAGGTCGTAATCGTCGTAAACAAATGTGAATTTATTTTTCAAAAAAACGCTCGTATCGGTAACATAAAAAGGAGCATTTTCCCACTTTTCGTAACGCATACCCAACTCAAGGTTCAGAAAACGGCTTATGGAACTCTGCATTCCCAAAACCGAGGTGAATTTATTGACGGACATCTTCATCGGCAAAATGGAGTTCACAAAAGGATTTTCTTTAGAAATATCCCTGAAATTATTCTTCTTAACTCCTCCGTACATTTCGAAAACGAAATTCAACACATTTTCAATGACATCCAACTTGAGTTTCAACTCGGGGAAAAATTTTATCCGTGAAACGGAGTCGCTGTAAACGTCGGCCTTCAGTCCCACCTGAGCATCCAACATTTTGTAATTCAAGCTGTAAAAGGGTTTCAACCCGATGATGTAGGAGTTGCCAATGTGTAAAGAATCGCTGTCGTTATAAAAATCGACCTTGGAAGTAAAGCCCAGTCTTTGATTTTTGGCACCTTTAAAGAGGTTTAAACCCCAGTGGTTTACGCCGGAATAATTAACGCCGTTTTCGCGTGTGCCGTAGTGGTCGATTATGTAATAATAGCCAAGCTTATAGTCGAAATAAGCCTCGTTTTTTCGATACTTGTATTTTGAAAAAGAAAGCTTTATGGCTGCCGTGTTGAAAATTTGTTTGTTGGTCTCGTCGGTGATATCGGCATTGTTTATCAAGGCTGTATCCTCAATGTTTACGCCGTAATAATGGCGCACGTTACGGGCGTATGACACATCGGCGCCAAAGCGTGTTTTCTTATAAATTTTTTCGAAATAGCCACTCACCGAATTGTCGCTGAAACCCGGATAGATATAATCTTTAATTTTACCTGCCGAAGACATATGTTTAAGGTGAATGCCGGCACGTTGGTCGCGCGAGCGTCCCATTCCGTAGCGAAATTCGAAGACAGGAGTAGCATAGGTGCCCATTCCGGCCATCAAATACGCCTTGTATATTTTGTCGAGCCTCTCCCCTTTCATCTTGGCAGCACCAATGGGGCGCACGTGGAATGTGGTGTTTACGCGCGTATTTATTATGGAATAATTAAAATTCGGCGCCTTATAGACCGTATCCGAAAATTGCGGCTGCTGCTCTATCTTTCGGGCATCCTTAATCTTGGGAGTAAAACCTCCTGTGATTATCAATCTGTTGTTTCCCACCGATTGTCCGTAGCCGGCGCAGGTGGTCAAAACAAAAAATATTGCAACAATAATTCCGAGATTATTCATTGTTTATAAATTATATGTTTCTAATAATCAATATCTTCATCATTTTCTTCTTCGGGGGACATCTCGAAAAGCGACGAGTCGTCCAAGTCCTTATTCAGGTCGATAATTACATCCTCTTCCTTTTTAACGGGCTCCACTTTCTTCTGATGTTTGGCCTTTATGGCAGCCAATTTGGCTTTTGCATCCTTTATCAAATCTTCGTCGCCGTGGTAACCCGAAATTATGGACTCCAAAGTGGCAACGGCCTGATGCTCGTTGTCGGTGGCTACAAAGATATCGGCTGAAAGCACGAGAGCTTTTGCAACCCAATATTCGTAAGAGGGCTCCTGCTGAATGATGTCGAAGACAATGGATTCCGACTTGTCGTAATCTCCTTTTTTGTATGCCAGCTCGGCAAGCAGATAACGAGCCTCGGCGGAAGCTTCGGAAGTGGTATTTTTTATAATTTCATTAAGAGCGCTCACGCCGGCGCTGTCGTTTCCTTGTGCAAGGTAGGCCTTGGCTTCAATCATCAAAGCCTCGTTGCGCACATTGTTGCTCAGATTCTTCAACTCCAACACGGCTTGAGCGGCGGGCAGCATGCCGGCCGTGTCGTTCATATTTTTGTACGAACGCATTATCCCTATCTTTGCGGCCTCTATATTCTCCTTATACTCAGCCACTTTCAGCAATGATTTATATGCTTCGAGTGCCTTTTGGTAGTCTTCTTTTTTATAAAAATAAATGTAGGCCACACGCTCCCAACTGCGCTCTGTGAAGGTGGAAACAGGCAAGGCCGTAATCACCTGATAATCCGACAAGGCTTTGTCGAAATACGATGCTCTGAATTCGCAATCGGCAAGATAGAAATGCGCATTTGCTATAAAAGTACCTGCCGGAAACCGGCTCAGATACTCGATGAAACCTTGCGACGACTTGTCGCAATCGCCTTGCATATAAACGGATTCGGCGGCGAGATAGGTAGCCGAATCTTGCTGCGAGGCGGGCGGTTTTATGCCCAAACTTTTGACGTAGGTGAAAAAGTCGTCCACTCGGTTAAGCGAGATATAAGCTTCGCGCATGGCATCCAAAGCGTCTTTCGACTCTTGCGTGCCGCGATAGTTTTCGTTTACTTTCTTCCACACCTCAATGGCTTTTTCATCTTCGCCCATATTCGAATAAACCAAACCGAGGTCGAGCAGCGCCTTCTTCACGAAATTTTTCTGCGGAGGATAACTGTCGATGATGTGGGTATAATGCGCCACGGCTTTGGCCGGCTTATCGAGGGCGTTGAAATATGTTTTTGCAAGCAGAAGTTCGGCATTGCCCGCGTAATCGCTTTTGGGATAACTCTTTAGCAAGGCTTCAAGAGTGTTGGCCTTGCCGTCCCAATCGCCTTTGGCTCCCAAGGCTTCAGCCTTTTTATAGTAGGCGTAATCGGCATCCTTTTTCCCGATTTTTATGGCCTTATCGTAATATTCGACAGCCGGCGTAAACTGCGATTTGATGAAATAACCGTCGGCGATACGCAGGTAAGCATCGTTTACCAAAAGTCCGTTTGTGTCCTTCTCGTTTCGCACGAAAATCCTGTAATTGATGTTCGCATCGTCGTATTTTTTCAATTGAAAATAAGCATAGGCAATGTTGTAATTAGCTCTGTTATAATAGCTTAAACCGATAGAACCCGGAGTAGTCAAAAAGGATTTGTAGAGCGAGATGGATTTGTCGTAATTGCCGAGACGATAATTTGCTTCGGCTTCCCAATAAAGGGCTTTCGGTATAATCGTCCTGTTGTAATGCAGTGCAGCGGCTTGTTTGAAATAATCAGCGGCAAGCTTATAATCACCATCGTTAAAACTCTGAACACCAAGAGCATAGACTATTCGCTGATAAGCTGCATTCATCTCGGGCGAACGGTTTTTAATTTTTTCGATGGACTCTTTGGCCTGCTTGTAATTCTTTGTTGACAAATACATTTTGGTCAGATACTCCATTACTTCCTGACGGTGCACCGACGAGGGGTAGTCGTGAAGATACTTTTTAAAAGCCTCAATAGCCTGATTGTATGGGTTATAACTAAGCTCATAGGATAGCTTGGCATAGTTATACAAAGCATCCTCGGTTATCTCGGGATTTGCCTTCGACAAATAGGCATAGCGAAAAGCCGTCAGCGCATAATTTTTTTTGTTTTCCTTCAAATAGCAAAAACCGAGATGATAGTTGGCATTTTGCGCCAAAGAATCGGAGCCTGCCCCCACGTGTTTGAGATATTCAACGGCTTTTTTACAATTGCCGCTCATGTAAAAAGCATAACCAAGCTGATATTGGTTTTGGGGAGTATGTGCTGAGCTTCCGGCATTGCGGTAATAGGTCTCGAGGTAAGGAATAGCCTTGTCGTAACGCTCTGTGTTGTAGTAAGCTTCGCCTATAAGCCTCTCTATTTCGTCTTTACGTTGCGGCGTTGACTTTTCCAAAAGAGGGCCTGCCACATTGAGCAATTCCTCGTAGCGTTTCTGCATATAGTAGATGTGCACGATGTAATAAGGAATCACCGGTTTGAGATATTCGTCGTCTTGTAAAGACAAAAAACCCTTGAGGGCCGTTTCGTAGTTATGGTCGAGATAGGCGATATGCGAATAGTAATAAACCGCCAGATTTTTGTATTTGCTGTCGCGCTCCATTATTTCGAAAAAGGCCTTTTTGGCTTCTTCGTATTTCTTGCGTTTGAAAAAGGAGTAGCCTTTTTTGAAGTAAAATTCGGCTTGGTCTTCTTTGGAAAGCTCCTGAACATCAACCTTTTCGAAAGATTTTATAACCGCGCGATAGTTCTTTTTACGGTATTGAAATTTTCCCAGTTGAAAGTAAATTTTACGGATATAGGTCGATTGCGGGTGCTCCTTGATGAACTTGCGAAGCAAAAATTCGGCATCGTCGTTGAAAAGCTCTACGGCACACAAGGCGTTGTAATATTCCGCCGAAACGCGCATGTCCGAATTTTCATCTGAAATCATGGCGGCTGTTTTTTCAAATTCCTTCTTGGCGGCGCCGTAAAGTTTTTTGTTAAACAACTTCATTGCCCTGCCGTAACTATAGTCGGGATTGTCGTATGCAGCTGTCTTTTGTGCCGACGCAAAGTCCCCGAGCAGCATAAAAAACAGACTGAAAATCAATATCTTACTCATATAAAACTTCATATCTTTCCGGTTTTATTTCCAGCTTAAAATTATAAAGAAACAAGGGTTTGTGTTTTTCCAAAGTCTAAACTTTTCAACACAAGTCATTTAATAACTCACGTCGATGGAAAATATTATCGGAGGGGTGGTTTGCGGTTTTTGTGTTTGCGGTCCCGACGAAGCACAGCTTGTCGGGATCT
>CAZPGC010000148.1:0-5767 GCA_964585875.1 uncultured Prolixibacteraceae bacterium
CTCGTAGATGCTGTCTTTTTGGTCAATTGTTTTTAAACTATCGTAATAAACACCTGAATTTGAATAATAACTTCCCCTCCATAGTAAACTGTCGCCCGAGCAAATGCTGTCAAATAAAATGTTATGAAAAACCGGAATAACCGTTACCCTTACCGAGTCGCTACCTGTTCCGCAACTACTAATACGCGAGACATAGTAAGTAGCTGATACATCGGGAGTTGCAAAGGGATTTGTACAAGAAAAACAACTCAAAGACGAATCAATCGACCAAGCAATAACTCCGTTTGCGGGACTTACGCTCAGATATGCCGTATCCCCGCCAAATATCGAAGTATCATTGCCGGCATCAACTTGGCTTGTGTTAATTAACAACTGCCTTATCATCGTATCATTGGTATTTCCGTCAGTGGCAATAAGCCGCACATCAAATGTTCCGTAAGAGGAAAATATATGAACCGGATTGGCGGAAGAAGAGTTGCTTCCGTCCCCGAAATCCCAAGAATATTGATTTGCATTCAACGACAAATTTGTAAAAGAAACGGTATCGCCGGTGCAAGGCGAAAGAGGAGAGTAAGAAAAGTTGGCCGCTACGGCATTTGAATCTTTTACTACCACCGCCATGTAGGAAGTGTCTCTATCGACAGGAGAACACACTGAATTAGAACCTATTAGTCTGACCGTAAAAGTGCCTGCAGAAGAATAATCGTGATTGGGATTCGTTAGTACGGAAGACGAGCCGTCGCCAAAGCTCCAACTGTATCCGTCGCAGTTTGTACTCAAATTTGTAAATACAACGGAAGCTTTCCCTGTGGCATCAAGATAAGGGACAAGAGGCGTAAAAGCAAAATGGGACGACGGGCTGAGACATCTAACCGAATCAATATATTTAGCCGACATATACACTTCGGAAGAGCCTGATATTTTTCCCTCGACTTTTAGAACAGGAATCCCATAAGCCGTATCGAACCATTGATACAAAATATCCGTAGTCTGATTTATTGTAGTAGGCGACCCGTTATAAAAGGTGGTATCGTGGTGATACACAAGGGTTTTTAATTTCAAAACCGAAGCAAATGAGCCGTAAGGTGTTGACAAACTGCCCCATCCTTCAACAAAATTAACCCGTTTTTGAAAATACTTCACATACACGGTTGGTGTTAAGTTCAAAACATATGAAGAATAGCAGCTGTCCGAGTTTAGGTACTGCATCGGGAAGCGATATATAGAATCTGCCGGATCATAATCGGCAATAATTTTATAAGGTATCTGACCAAAATCAACCGTCATTCCGGCAATGGTTTTCTTAAAAACATTGTTATCTTTATAAAACAGAGAAGCAATATTGGAAAGCGAAATCGACCCCACAACAAGCGTATCATTGCTTGTTTGACAGATGTTTGTGAGGCTGTTCCATGAGTTATTGCAAGAAATCGTGTTACCACCCGAAGTTTTACAATCGGTTATCCAATTCAGTTTATAACCGGAATTATCCGGCGAAATAAACTTTTCGTATTTCTGCGTGGAAGGAACAAGACTGTCAAAATTCCAAGCAACATTTGCCCCCGCTTGACTG
Source organism: uncultured Prolixibacteraceae bacterium (assembly GCA_964585875.1). Taxonomy (GTDB): domain Bacteria; phylum Bacteroidota; class Bacteroidia; order Bacteroidales; family UBA1556; genus UBA6267. The sequence goes on from CAZPGC010000148.1 coordinate 1,574, forward strand.
AAATTCATATTTATCAACTGAGCCGAACTAACTTTACTTACCATAAAACTATCGTTAACGTCGGCAAAATCAGAACTCGTAAAAGTAATTTGTGGAAATAATGTTTTTCCGGCAAAAAACAACAAAATAAAAAACACGCAGATTTTCTTCATTTTTTAAAAATTTATTTACTGTAACAAAATACGAAATGCGGTACGCTCATTTCAACAATATCTATATAAATTACTGAAATAGTATTGTTTACAAAATAAGGAGAACTATTTTTTAACAAATTTGAATTTTTCTTTTCCCACAAAAATAATATAGACACCTGTTTCCAAATTTGACACATCAAGCAGAAGCGAATCGGAGGAAATGATATCAAAATCAACCATTATCCGTTTACCACACAAATCATAAACCTCTATATCAGAGGCTATTACACCCGTTTTATAAAGGGTTATCTTTTTATCGGCGGGGTTTGGAAATAAAGTGACAAGCTTTGGAATAAGAACAGCTACCGTTGCGGAATAAGTATAGCGACCGTCGAAGTCGGTTTGTTTTAAGCGGTAATAAGAATATGGGGAACAAGGCTTTGAATCCATGAAATAATAATCGACCGGAGAAAAGGAAGTTCCCGCTGCTTTTATTTTTGCAATCTCCTCAAAATCAATGGAATTATCGGATCTTTCCACAGAAAAGAAATTGTTATCGCTTTCGCTTAAAGTAGTCCATGTCAGCTCCACTTTTCCGGAAACAAAAGAAGCCTGAAAGCGATATAAACTGATGGGTAAAGGAACTTCGTTTCCACTGCTGCCGAATTTTGTTTCCGTAGCTCCGCTGCCGTCACCTCCCGAATAAATATCGGTATTCGGATTGTCGGCTTGGGTGTAACTTGCTTCGTCAGCTCCGGCACCTACACCTCCCGAGTAAATACTTTGACCTAACAAGCAAGACGATAAAAAACTAAACATCAACACTATAAAAAACCTCATAAGACGTGCTGTTTTAACAAATTAAACATTCTATTCTCACGGAGCTTTTCTTACTCCGCGACCTCCCGAGCTGTCATATCTCTGAGCGGAAGTATAAACCGCCTGTGCTCTATCGGACACTCTTTGGTGACTTGCAGCATGATAATAACTGCCGCCCCTGAAGCCGGCACCTGAGCCGCTCGACGAAGGCCACCCCGTAACATTGGCATCACCGGAGGCATCGATATCGCCGTCGCCGTTGCTTCCCGTAAAGGCTCTTCCGTCGGAATTACCGATAGTAACAACATGCTCCAATACGTTACCGCTTAAATCCAAAACACCGTAGTAGCCGGCTCCCGCCTGTGTCCTACTCGTACCCGATTGAGCATAAGAGCCCACACGCAAAGGCCCTTGCACGCCGGCAGCAAAATTATAGGTACAATTCGCTCCGCTGTTTCCTGCAACCTCATTGCTCAAACCTGAGTTGGAAATGGAAGTAGCCCCCGTAATCGAAGTTGTCCCCCATGCATATTCCCCCGCTACGGGACTCTGATTTCCTCTTGCCACCTTCTCATACTCCAACTCGGTCATAGGACGCAAACCCGCCCAATCCAAATAAGCGGCTACATCTCCCCAACTCAAATAATTGCATGCTACATAAGGGTAGGTGGTAGTGTAATTACCCGGACTTCCCGTGATGCCGTTTCTGTAACCTCCTAAGGTATAGGCTCTTGCCCCCGCTTGCGTGTTATCCAACTTGTTGAGAAAACTGACATATTGCCCCTGACTAATTTCGTATTTCATACAATAAAAAGCATCGTAGCCCTTCGGAAAAGCGGCAGGAACAGGCCCCGATTGATCCCCGGCGTATCCGTTGTCGGCAGGATAATAAAGATTGCCTGAGGCCGTGCCTACGGTTATTGCTCCTTCTCCGCTTATTTGATAAGCATCGGTAGTATTCGGATATTTACAAAAAGCATTAAACTCTCCTCCACCGCTGCCCACATAAAATGAACTTTGCGGAATATAGACCATCTCTATGGCCAAAACCGATATCTCCACACTGTCGGCATCAGCAAGACCGTCAACGCCGTAGTTCCACCTTAATTTTATGTTTGAATAAGTTACGGAAGTTTGGTTAAAATAAGTGGAACCATAGATGAAAACTCCTTTTGCGCCACCGTTTCCATCGTCGTTGGAACTTCTGATGGTGCATCCCGAAGGCACAGTATGCCCGTCGTTGGCTCCCGTTCCGTCAACCCAATTTAAAGTGACATGATGCCACGTTGTCTGCGATTTTTTTCTGTATTTGGCAAAGACCCAAACAGCATCCCAATTTGAAGGCCCAACATTGGTACGCCATGAATTTTCCCATGACACATCAAATTTAATATTCGTGTAATGTGAAGTGGTGTTTTGTCCGGTGAGACCTACATTTGATACCTGAACGTTGTTAGCGGAAACCACTTGCGTTTTAAAAAAAATTGCCGATAACAATATCAATACCGAAAATACTTGTTTTGCTCTTTCCATTTCAAAAAATATTAAATCCACTTTCATTTAAGTAGTGGCAAAGAAAAATATTTTGAAAGGCTTTGTCGTCTCATTAAGACCAATGGGACAAATATTTTTTGGAAAATAAGTCTCATTTTAATTGAGACTTACATAACAGGCTGAATGTTAAGCAAATAACACCGATAAAAACACCGAAAACAAAAAAACTAATAAAGCAGTTTTATCAATGCCGTGTGAATATCGGCGGTGCCTTTCGGCTTGCTTACTATCGTGTTTTTCTTGTCGAGGATAAAGATTGTGGGGGTCATCCAAATATTATAGCGGCTGACGACGGGACTTGCCATTCCTTTGAGGTCGGAAACAGATATCCACGGAAGGCTGTCGCTGCGGATGTGATTTTTCCACAACTTGGCATCATCGTCAACGGCAACGCCTATCATCTCAAGTCCCAAGTTTTTGTATGCGCTGTAAATCTCTTTTAACGAAGGCATTGCCTCCTCGCAGTGCGGGCAATCGCTGGCATAGAAGAGCACAATTTTTGCCTTGGCCTTTATTTTATACAAATCCACAAGGACGCCGGAGGTATCGGGTGGAATGAAATCAGGGAATTTCTTGCCCGGCTTTAGCTTTTTAATAGCCTCGGCCTTTTTGAAATAATAAACAGCCTCCGACGGATTTTCAACATAAGAGTTACGGTAATATTTGTCGATAAGATAGACGAAAACATCTTCCCAAATGGTGTTGTCGAAGTTGCGTATAAACAAGTCGAGGCAATAATGGTAAACCTGCTCGTTGGCAGAAGCCAATGTCATCACTTTATCAATAATGGCCTTGTAATTAGCTGTAGATGCAGGAGTTCCGAAATTCTTCAGGTAGTCGCTAATCGAAACGTAAATGATTTTGGTGTTAAGCAGCCGGGCATCGGAAAAGTCGATATTGTCGAAAAAGTGAATGCGATAAAATTCCTTTTCATCGGCATAAGGTCTGTTACCCTTTTCTTCGAGATATCTTTGATAAGAAGGTAATTGGTAGGCCAGCAAAAGTTTCGGTGCCAAGGCTTTCGGGTAAAGTTCGTGTTGCTTTTCGATGTATTCGTAGAGCTTGTTGTTCATTTTGTAAATCCGAAGGCTGAGATTTTGACTTTGCTCGTTTTCGTAACCTCGGTTTTTTTTCAGCACCTTTTGCCGCTTGAAATTCAACTTATTTATGCTGTCTTTTATGTAAATGGCATATTGCCAATAGGAAAAAAGTATGGCATTTTCGACCGAGCGCTTTACCTGCATGGTCATAAGAATATTGTTTACGTCCGCTTCAATATCTATATCTTCATTGTTGATAATCAGCTCGGTATAGATGCTGTCGTTGAAGCGCACCACATACATGCCCGCCGGATATTTGTCGATGTCGAAAAAGGCGTAGCCGCCCGATTGCTGACGCAAGGCCGTGTCTATGGGCTTGGTAACGCTGCCGCGAATACTAAACAAAACAGCTTGTTTGTCTTTGCTGCCTTTCAGCTTGTAATACAAAAAGTTTGAGCCTTGAGACTGCAATCCCAAGAAAAGAAAGATTGCAAACGATAAAAATATTTTGTTGTGTTTCATGTTTTTGATGTTTCGATGTTTTGATGTTTTGATGTTTCGATGTTTCGATGTTTTGATGTTTCGATGTTTTGATGTTTTGATGTTTTGATGTTTTGATGTTTTGATGTTTTGATGTTTTGATGTTT
>CAZPGC010000149.1:0-1596 GCA_964585875.1 uncultured Prolixibacteraceae bacterium
ATTAAAAAAAGCGCCGAAAAATAACTTATCTTTTTCATAATCAGAAGTTTATATTAATATTAGTGATTGTTGTCAACCTTACATTTGCTATAATATTGTTGTTATAAACTGACGACGCGGAAAGACATTAAAAACCCTACCTCAGAAAGGAAAATTTTTTTGGAAAACAGAAAATTCTATTTCACGGTTTATTTTGTAATATTGAATTTATAGCCGGGTCCCAGCTCGATATAATCGGCCTTTAAACCGTTTAATGTTTTGAGCGACAGGTTTATAAACACATTGCGGCTTATTTCGTATTTCAAACCCGCCCTTATGAAAAAGTTTCCTTTGGCACGCATTCCTTTTAGCAAGTAAAAGCCTGTTTGCACGGCAAGGGAGAAATTGCCGACGTTAAATTCGTGGCCGGCGTGCATGCCGAGGAATAAAAAACGTGAATAGGGGATGCCGCTTTCGCCGGGGAAATCGGTGACAAGGGAATAGTCGAAAAACAGGTCGAGGCCGGCCTCAAAGGCTCCCACCCTTCCGTAGCGCCGCACAAAATCCGATGAGAGTGTGGAGCATAGATAAACGGGCGCCTTGTAGTCGGGAGAATAAACGGTTTTTCCGCCCAGGCCGTACCATATCCGTATTTCGTTGTGGGGTTTGAATTTAAAACTTTGCCGGCAATCGCCCTTTTGTTTTCTCGCAAATGCCTTCTTGTCTTTCTCAAAGGTGAAATGATAGCGCAAGCCCAAGTTGCCGCCGTAGAGGTTAAGGCCTTTGTTGGGCAGTTTGGTGGTGCCGTTGGAGAAGTGAGTAAAATCCACGGAGCTGAACAAATCGAGTCGCTCGCCGAGTTTCAGGGCACTCCACAGGCTTAAGTTGAAATAGACGTTAAGGGATGCTCCGATGATGTCGTTTTTGGGGTTTGTCAGCGGGTCGAATTTGTTGAAGTTAAAGGAAAAGCCCGAGGCCAACTCGAAACCCAGTTGAAAGCGCGGCTTGTTGACAAAAAACGGCGCGGCAAAAAAGCCGTAAACGCCCCAAGGGTTTCCCAGTGTGTCGCTGTGCAACCAATAGTGTGTTAGGCCTATGCCGTATTTGGGATGCTTTAAAACGCTGTCTTGCGGCATACGGCAAAAACTGTTTATGCCGAATCTGTAATCTATTGCCACATAGGTGTTTAACAAAGACCGGTAAAGGCTGTCGGAATAAATTACGGGTCTGCCGACGTGCATTTTGGCATCCGCAAAGACGCTTCTGCCGGCGTGCGACAACAGTTTGTAATGCTGTGATTTTGCATTGGTTATCGTTAAAACCGAAAGCAGAAAAGAAAAAATTATCGACCTGATTTTCATTAAAAAATTTATTGCATGTTTTATTTGATTGTCAAGGACAAAGGGCTTTCCTTTGCTATAATTTTTTAACGTCGATAACTTTTTCTCCGGCATTGCCCTTTTCAGGCGGATTATCGGCCAGTTTTTGCAGCTCGGTCACAAACCTTTCGATGTCTTCTTCGCCAAAGCCCTTTTCCTCGGCGGCTTCTTCGAGGGTGCCCCATATGGGCTCGCCGCAAACAATACAACGTATGCCTTCTTTCATTAAATATTCCAC
>CAZPGC010000149.1:1696-5752 GCA_964585875.1 uncultured Prolixibacteraceae bacterium
AAAAACATTTTCTCAATTAAGCACTTGAATTCCTATTTGTTTTTTTTATAATTTTGCAGTCCACACAACCAGCAAGTTATATTCTTATTTAAAATCAAACCTTATGAGATTGACAGGAATGAAGTATGGGGCTCCAATTTTGCAATTGGCAGGTTTTCCCATACCCGAAGTTCTCGACGCCGATGCCACGGTGGAGCAAATAGAATCCCTTATCGAGAAGAGGGGCAAATGTGTCGTCAAACCCGTTTTCCACGGCGGCGTGGGTAAAAAGGGTAAAGCCGGACTTGTGAAGATTGTTGACAATGTTTCGGAGGCCCTCGAAGCCATGAAAACACTCTACTTTGCCGAGCACATTTTTCACAACGAACGCATTCAGGCTCACGGAGTTACTTACGAAGAGTTTATACCTTCGTCCTATGAAATTTATTTCAACTTTGCCGTTTCAACCATTTCGCGACGTGTGAACTTTACCATCACTCACCACGGTGGCGTGGACATCGAAGAGCTTGACAAGTCCATGATTTTCGAGGGCTCCTTCGACGCCATCACCGGCTTGAAATCCTTCCACATAATAGACGCTCTGGCCGAGATAAACGCTCCGGCGGAGATAGTCAGCCCCCTGACGCAATATCTGCCCATGCTTTGGCATTTGTATAACGACTTCGGCTTTACCATGATGGAAATCAATCCCATAAGGATGGAAAACCGCAATGGACGTCTTGTGCCCGTGGCTTGTGATTTTAAGGCGCAGTTCGACCGCGACAACCCGCATTACAAGCGCCTCAACATACCCGAAGAGGTATTCGAGACCAACCTTAGTGAATTTGAAATCGAAGTCAATCAGCTGCGCACTCACCAAGGGCAAAGCGATGTGGTGGTGATAAATCCCGAAGGCACAATCACTCCCTTTATGTTTGGCGGCGGTGCCAACAGCGCCGCTACGGAGGTGCTCTCCGACAAAACAACCATCTCCAGCGACTTCGGAGGCAACCCGCCTTACGAGAAAATGTATCAAATTGCAGGCATCGTCTTCAAATACTGGCTCAAAAATGCCAACGTGCTGCTTATCATCGGCGGTAAAGCAAACAACACCGACATCTACGTTACTTTCAAAGGTATTTTCGATGCGCTGAAAGATTACGCTTCCAAAAACGGACGCCCCGACATTTACGTGGTGGTGGGCAGGGGAGGACCCAACCTTATCAAAGGCTTTTCTTACGCCTCCAACGTGCTCGACAACCTTGAGATTCCATACAAATTTTTCGGATACGACAGCTCTATGCTCGAAGTTATTCAATACGCCGTGGACATCGACAACTGGATGATTGAAAGAAAAGGTAAAGCTTAATTTTAAAAAACGATAGTTATGAAAAACGAAAATATTTTCCCCTATTTTGTCGGAATAAACAGTCTTGAAGAAATAGCCACTAAAGAAAACAAGGTGGTGGTTATCAATATTTTAGGAAGCGAAAGCCGCAAGGTTACGCCTGTGTCGCATGCCTTCAGCGGCGGCAATGTGGTGGCGGGCGTTCAGTATGGTCGTAAGGGGGTTTTGGAGACACCCCTTGGCGACATCCCCGTTTATCCCCGCCTTGCCGAACTTCTCAAAAAGCATAATTTCGACACCGGAGTTGTTTATCTGCCTCCCGCCGCGGTTTTTTATGCTGTCAATGAGCTGTTGCGTTACAAACGTTACGGCGACATCGATTTGAAGAAGATAGTTTTGGTGACGGAGAAAATAAGCGTCAAAGACCAGCGGATGATTCGTGCCGTATGCCAGCGCGACAAAGTGGATGTCTTCGGTGCCAACGCTTTGGGTTTGGCCGACTCATGGAATCATGTGAGAATAGGTGGGGCGCTCGGCGGCGACAGTCCTGAAGAGACCCTTATCAAAGGCACGGTTGCCATACACTCCAACTCGGGCAACTTCGGCAACACCATAGCCGAGTATATGAAAACCGAAGGCTTCGGCACCACGGCCATCGTCAGCTCGGGCAAGGATGTCATCATACAATTTGCCGCTGCCGAATTTCTCAACGCTGCCAACAACGACCCGCGTACCAAGGCTGCCGTGATGTATGTGGAGCCGGGAGGCTTCTACGAAAAGCAAGCCCTCGACTGGATTAAAGAGGGGCGTTTTGCTTTCGACAAGCCCATAGTAGCCTGTGTCACAGGACGGTGGAAGTCGAAGATAACGCGCGCCGTAGGCCATGCCGGTGCCCTTGCAGGCTCCAATGACGACGCCGTGTCCAAAGAAAAATGGTTTGACGACTATTTCGGAGTGCCCGCTTTCGACCCCGAAAATCCCGACAGAGTCTCGGAAAAAGGCGTCAGGGTGGTATCTATTCAGCATATTCCCGCCGCACTGAAAAGCATATATAAATTGAAAGGTCTAAAAGCCGATTTTGAGCCGCGCGGCAACCTGAGTCTCAAACCGTGGATGGGTAACGACATGGGGCTTCATCTACCCCCCAATCTTAAGTTGGACATCGTCGAGGCCATTCCTCCTTACAACGAGGAGATTCGCAAAGCACAAAAAGAGCTGGGAGCCGTTTTCCTCAGACAAAATATGCGCAACGCTTCTTCGGCTTCTCAGATAAACATCGACACGCGCATTGCAGAGTTACACGGTTTTCCGGTAATAGAGCTCATAGACTATCCCATGGAAAGCAATATGATTTTTGCTCTTACCAAGGCTCACCCCGACAAAAAACATTTGCACTTGGCCAATATCTGCTTCAATTATATGGGACGTCCCGATGAGAAAATATTGTCGGCAGTGGAAACGGCTGAGAAAAACGGCGCCATTCCAAATCAAGCTTTGTTGACGGTGACAGCCATGTTGGGCGACCACGAAGATTTCCGTTTGGCGCGAAAATACACTTCGCAACTTATTGATTTATTGGTTGAACTGGGTATCAAAGAAGTGCTTCACGGTGTTGATATTGAAAAAGCGGGAAAAATAGCCAAAGATTACATTTCCCCGGGCGATAACAAGCCGGGCGCTTTTTGCGGCTACCTTTCCTCCGAAATAAAAAAGCTTTTCAGTGTCGATACCATTGCCGGCAGTGCCGTGATTTATGCCGAAAACAACGGCTTGGAACGTCCCGACTTGTTTTTGATTTCGGCGGTGCTGCTGCAAATAGCCATGCCTTCCCTCGTGCTTAAAAAAATAAGCCGGCAAAGGACGGAAGATTTTTATGCATTTTTTGCCGTGCAGATGCAGATGCTCAACGCCATGGCTTTAAAACGCAAGGAAAGCGAGTTGCTGCAATCAATAGCGGCTATGAATCCTGTTTCGGTGCTTGCCACTTCCGTCACCGAAGTGGCTTACAACGTGGTTTTCGGCGAGAAACCCCGGGGCACTTTCTTGCAGGAATTTTCCACGCTTGTGGCTCTTACGCTCACCAACGGGGCCGGCACCATCTCAGCCAAAGGTGCCAAGGAGAGCGTCAGCGCGCGTAATCATATCAGCACCGCTTTCGGAGGTTTTCTCACAAACACGGGCTTAGCCCACGGCGGCAGCGGCTTCGAGGCGGTGGAATTTTTGCTCGACTCTTTTAAAAACACCAAAGTCGATACTCCCGAAAAAACAGATGTTGATATCAAGGAGATAGCCGACAGAGTAGCCGTCGAGTACAAGGAATACAAAGAAAAAGCAAAGCGCAGCGGAGCAAGTGCTTACAAACGCATACCTTGTATCAACCATCCCGTTTTCAAGGGTAAAAAGGTTAATATCGACCCGCGGGAAGACTTTATTTACAAGCGTTTTAAAAAACTCGGCATAGCCAATATTTTTTGGGATTATTATCACGACCTTGTAAAATCGCTCTACGAAACAAAGGTTTCCAAAAACGTCTATTGTGTTAATATTGACGCGGTTATAGCGGTTATTTCGCTTAAGCTGATGTGGAATGCCTATCGTGAAGGACGTATCACCGATGCCGAAATGCAGAAAATAGGATTTATCATTTTCTTGATAGGTCGTATGATAGGCGTCTCCGCCGAAATTGCCGACCACATGGAACGCGGCACCGACATGGACTGCCGCACACC
>CAZPGC010000150.1:0-5691 GCA_964585875.1 uncultured Prolixibacteraceae bacterium
CTCGATGCCCTTGTCAACCTGTCGCTCCATAAGTCGGGCTCCCGCTTTGACGCCGACAAACTCGAGTTCGCCGACATCGCGGCACGACGTGAGAGAGCCTTCAACTCGCTAAGCTTGTCCGGTACAAAAGCGGCCGAATACTTCTTGAGCCTCAGCTCCAGCCCCATCAGCTCCGCCGTGTTAAACTCCATAAAACCCCGCTGTTGCGTCTTGATACGCCCGGCAAGAGAAGCCAAAAAGTTATGGCTTTCGGCCAACATATCCTGTGCGCTCTCGGCCAGCCCCCGCTCCAACTCCTGCAAGGTAACGGCAACGTTATCAAACTGTTGCTGAAGCATATAAGCCAAGTCCGTCGGCGTTATCGTGTTGCGGTGCGATACCATCTCCACCACCGTCTCGTTTGTCGAGTGGCCTATGCCGCTTATTACGGGCAGCGGAAAAGTAGCCACCGTGCGCGCCAGATAAAAGTCGTTGTAGCAGTCCAGACCCACGTCGCCGCCCCCGCCGCGTATTATCGCCACCAGGTCGAAGTGCTCAGCCACGGCCCTTATGCGCTCTAACTGTTTCATTATGGAGTCAATGGCAACGTCGCCCTGCAAAATCGCCGGAAAAAGCATCGTAAAAAAGCGGTAGCCGCGGCTGTTGCTCCTCAGTATATTCATAAAATCGTGGTAGCCCTTGCTCGTGCTCACCGAAATCACCGCTATGCTCTTGGGCAGCAGCGGAAAAGGCAGCGTCTTGTTCTTATAAAAAACGCCCTCCTCCTTAAGCCTTTGTATCGCCTTCAGCTTAGCCGCCGCCATCTTGCCAAGCGAAAAATCGGGGTCGATATCGCTTATGTGCAGCGCCAAACCGTGCACCGGACTATAGTCAATCTTAGCCCTGAACAAAATCTCCATCCCGTCCGATAGCTCCTTGCCCGTCACCGCCCTAAAACGCTCCTGAATCCTGTTATACGCCGAGTTCCAGATAATTGCCCTAATCTGCGCCTTCACTCCCGTGCTGCTTTTCTCCACCAAATCCGGATAACAATGCCCGCTCTTGGGGTAATAATTCAGCTTGGCAATCTCCGCCTTAATCCAATACTCGCGCCGGTAGGTGTTCCTGAGCAATTTTTGAATATGCTCCGTAATCCGGCTCAGCGTATAATAATTCTCCTCCATAAATAAACCTTCGTTTCAGCCTCAAAATTAAACAAAAACCCACAATTTTATCCTTTATTTTTTTGGGCGGTGGCCGGGCTGTCCGCTTGTAGTTGTGTTGTGCGGCCAAAGCATCCGTAGGCGCTGCGTGGGCTCCTCCGTCGCCTCCGCCCGCCAACGGCTGCTAAGCCCGCACCGCCACAAGCTACCGCTACCATCCCTACCGCACGCTCTCTCACGGCTTTTTCATAAATCCGGGTCACTTCTCTTTTGCATGGTTTTCGGCAGTTTTTGGTTCGCTGCCGTTTCATTCGCCTTTCACTACCCCAATTCCAGATGTTGGAAAATTCCCACCTTTACTTTTTCGTAATTTCAACCGTTACAAAACTTCCTCTTTTTGTCCCTTAAAGAAATTCCCAAAATAGGACAAATTCCCTTTTGCTCTTGCCTCAAAATTCATCTTTTTACCCGGAAATCCCCCGTTTGATTAGCTTAAATAGTTGAAAAACAGCGTAATAAAATGTATCATTTTTCCTTATGTGCAAAAAATCGAATATTTTTCAAAAAAATCCTAATCAGTAATCATACCGAAAAATATAAAAAACAGAAAATCAATTAAATAAAAAATAGAAGTTCCAAAAATAGGATTTTATATTCCTTTAATAGGATTTAAGTCTTGACATAGGATAAATTCCCCCGATAGATTTGCACCAACAACAATAAAATTTTAAGGCCATGAAACGAACAGGTACATTTTTAACAGCTCTCGGGGCAATTTTGATAGCGACTTTCTCCTTCGCCGGGCATAGCGCCGCTCAAAATATTCAACATCTGTTGACAAGCACCGCCCCTTCGGTCGCTTTGCGGCAAAATTCAACTCCTTTGTCAAAAACGCGCCCCACGCGCTCAATAATACAGAGCGACATCTCCTCCCTGACCATTGAATATCATTTCAACGGTTTTACTACTTCTTCCCGAACCCACGACGGTATCGTCTATAATTATCTGCACATAAAAGACTTCTCTAAAATGGGACTGGTAGGAAAACCGGCTCTGCCCGCTCACAACGACATCGTCTTGTTGCCGGGCGACAATTTCACTATTCAAATTTTGGAGGCTCCCTTTACCGAATATTCGGGCTTTAACATCTTCCCCGCCCTCGAACCGGCCTCCGACGAAGCAGGCTCTCCCGAACCTTCTTTTCAAATCGACAGCGCCACTTATTCTACCAATGCTTTCTTTCCTCATGATATTGTGGCTCTGCAACTTAAACAAAAGGTGAGAGGTATGAACGTGGGCATCTTCCAAATCAGACCCGTGCAATACAACCCTGTAACTCACAAAATCAGAGTTTATAAATACATCAAATACCGCATCCTTTTCAACGACACGAAGGGCGACTTCCAAAATGTGAAATTTCACAACTCGTCGCACTTTTTGAATGCCTTCAGAGGTAGCGTCCTAAACCGGAACCTGCTGCCCAAACATGCCGAAATAAGCACCAAAAGTCAGGATGCCAAAGACATAATCCTGCTCACAACGCCCGAATTTGCCGCCGCCGCCGACACCTTGGCCAAATGGAAAAGGCAAATGGGCTACACCGTGAAAATTATTGCCGACTCCAACTGGACTACCACTGCCGTTTCCGATTCGGTTCACGCTCTCTACCAAGCTTGGAACCCTCATCCCGACTACCTTATAATTCTCGGCGACCAAGAGGATGTGCCTGCCGACTCCATTCCCTACGGCTCCTCTTATTATCTTACCGATTTATACTACGTCACCATGGACGGCTCCGGCGACTACCTCGCCGATATGGCCCACGGTCGCATCTCCGTCAGCAACGCCACTGAAGCCATGACCGTGGTGCAAAAAATCGTCAACTACGAAAGAAACCCCGTTACCGATGCCTCTTTCTTTACCAACGCCCTCACCTGCACCTACTTTCAGGACGGCTACTCTTATACCTCCACTCACGACGGCTACGCCGACCGCCGTTTTCTGCATACCACCGAAGAAATCCGCTCATACCTTTTGAGCAAAAGCTACAGCGTCAACAGGGTTTACTACGCCTTCGACAACCGAACTCCCACACATTATAATAACGGCTTCTACAGCGACGGACAGGCCATCCCCTCCGACTTGCTCGTATCCAACGGCTTCAATTGGAACGGCTCCACCGCCGACATAGCCTCAAACATCAACGCGGGCAAATTCCTCGTCTTCCACCGCGACCACGGCTATACCGACGGCTACGGATGGGAGCATCCCTACTTCCTCAATCAGGAGGCAAGCGCTCTCGTTTCCGACGGCAATAATATCAACCAGCTTACCAACGGAAACAAATTGCCTGTCGTCCTCTCAATCAACTGTCATACAGGCGATTTCAAACGCCCCGAATGCTTTGCCGAGAATTTCCTGCGTAAAGCTAACGGCGGCGCCGTGGGTGTCATAGCTCCCAGCTACTCAAGCTACTCCGGCTATAACGACGCCCTCGCCGACGGCCTCATCGACGCCATCTGGTCCAATCCGGGACTCATCCCCGACTTCGGCACCGGCGGCACCTCGAATCCTTCTCTTAACTCCCACGGCGACATATACACCATGGGCGATGTTCTCAATCAAGGCCTGCTCAGAATGACACAAACATGGTCTTCTTCCACCAAATTCCAAATGCAAAACGAAACTTACAACTACTTCGGCGACCCCTCCATGAAAATATGGACCGCCGTACCACAAACCATAAGCGCTACGGGAATCGATACCCTCTTGCGTTTCGACTCTTCGCTGACCGTCAACACCAACCTCAACACCGGTGTTGTCACCCTTATGGTCAACGACACGGTGATAGCCTCGGCCGAACTCTCCAACGGCTCGGCAACACTCAACTTCAACGTGCCGGGCGACGAGCAGGCCATACTCACCATCACCGCTCATAACTATCGCCCCCTTATCAAACATGTCCATATCAACAACGTCATTAAACAAGCTCCGCCTTCGAGTCAAGCTCGTAACATACGCTTTATAGCCGACGACGGCTCCAAAACTTCTTCAAACATAACCGTGGAATGGGATAAAGGCGACGGTGACTTCGACTTGGTAAAAATAAGCGACGACGGCTCTTTCACCGACCCTGTTAACGGCACCGAATACGCCGCAAACAACAACTACTCAGGCTCGGGCGAACAGGTGGTCTTCAGCGGCGAAGGCACTTCCGTTACCGTTTTCAACCTCACAAGCGGCCAAACATACTGGTTCAGAGTTTACGAATACAACAACGAAGGCACCTACACCCTTTACCAAACCACTACCGAAACCGCCAACCCCAACACCCCCGACGGCGGAGGCACCCTGCCGGTCCAAGTGGTCTCTTTCTCCGCAAAAGTCGTTGACGGTAAGGTTATTATAAACTGGACAACAAACTCCGAAATCAACAACGACAAATTTTTAATTCAAAAATCGACCAATGCCGCCGATTACCAAACGGCAGGTGAAGTGGCCGGCAGCGGCAACTCCAATATCCCCATCGATTATTCCTTCGTCGATGCTCATCCTTCTAACGGAATTTCCTACTATCGCCTTGCTCAAATCGACTTCGACGGGAAAACAAAATACTACTCGCCGCAAGAAGTGGAAGTGAAAAATGCTGAGTTTATAGCGAGTGTCAGCCAAAATCTTACTTCCGTTAACGTTTATCTGTCGGCACAACAAACAGCCGGAAATATTAAACTCATCGACATCTCGGGAAGGGTGCTTTTCAACAAAGACCTTAGCGCTTCCCAAGGCACTCTCATCCGTATTCCCAAAGATAATTTGAACGACGGACTTTATATCCTCGCTCTCGACAACGGCATTGACCGTCAGGTAACCAAACTAATAATTCATTAAAAAAAGAAAGGAGTAAAGCTATGAATAACAAGATTTTATCGGTACTGTTGGCAGAAGATAATCCCATCAGTTCCAAACTCGCCGAAATAAATATCTCAAAACTGGGACATAAACTCGATGTGGTAAACAACGGAAAAGATGCCGTAGAGAAATATCTGGACAACAAATATGATGTCATTCTGATGGACATTGAGATGCCCGTGATGAACGGCCTCGAAGCCGCAAAGAAAATTCGCGAGATAGAAAAACAAAAGAACACCGGTGAGCACGTAAAAATAGTGGCCATGACCGCCGGCGATGAAGACCTTGTCCCTCTTTATTACCGCTACGGCCTCGACGATTACTGCTCGAAACCTTACAGACGACAGCAACTTTCAAAATTGTTAGAGTGAGGTGGTGTATATTGCCCGGGTGTGTAATTAAAGGTAATGAATAATATTTCATAGTTTCCTTTCATTATTTACCTGGCGATTAATTATTAAAAACAGCCCCACCTATTTTTAGCAGTTCTTTGGTTAATATTGTTGTTCTAAAAGACCGGTTTGCTGTTGCCGGTCTTTTTTTTACCCCTTATCAACCCTCTCTCCGGCTTTATATTAGCATCTCCAAACCCCGTGATTACCACCGCATTAACAAACGATTTCCTGTTTCTGTTTGTGTT
>CAZPGC010000151.1:0-5676 GCA_964585875.1 uncultured Prolixibacteraceae bacterium
GAACCCCTGTTACCAGGATGAAAACCTGGCGTCCTAACCCCTAGACGAACGGACCGGATATTTTCAAGAACTCTTCTTCCGAAAAATTGAGCTGCAAAGATAATTGTTTATTTTATCCGTCCAAATAAAATTTAAAAAATTTTTATTTTTTTCAGAACGCTCGTAAGGTGCTGAATCACTGAAAATTACTTCTTAAAATTTTTTCCGTTTTAAAACATTGCCGGCCAAATAAAACATAAAATTTCGTCGCAAAAGCGCCTCAAAAACGGTAACAACGGGACAATTTTTTGAAACAAATTACGGAAGGGTAATTATTCACAAGCATTTTTACTCTTAATGAGGGTTTGCCTTGTCGTTGCTAAAGCGAAAACCAACTCTTTTGCCGGTTTTAAGACTCATAGCCGAGGTAATCTCATTCATTTCGGCTACCGTAACCGACATTATGGAATTCAATGGCGGTGTAATCAAATCCAAATCTATGGAGTAAATGATCGCCGTATTTATTATCTTCCCTATCAACTCATTATCTATCTTTTGATTTGCAAAATCATTGAAAAGAAAGCCGAGTTGTTTCTTTCCTTCCACAAAAAAATGCTTGTCTTTATTTATGAAAATTCTGCCAATCAAGTAGCCTATATCATTGCGCCTGTTATACTTAAAGGAGTCGGCCAAAAAGTTATAAATATTGATTATGCCGCAATACGAACGCATCTCGTCTTCCTTAACATAACGGCTTTGCATGGCAAAATGGGCATCCGGCAATTTAAAAACATTGGTGTGCATGGTCATCAACACCATATCGCCGGCAACCTTCATCTCTATTTCAAACTTACCCCTCTCGCGATATTCCACAGGTATTTCGATATCGAGGTCTTCCACTGCCTGTTTTATGTCGGTATTGATATCCGTAATCACTTTTTTTATTTCTTCAAAAACGGCCAAAGTGTTGTCATACACTTTGTATTTAACCGTCGATTTCTCTTTTAAACGCTTGATTATCTGTTGTTTCGTAGATTCCATAGTTCATATTTTATCTCACAAATTTAATTTAAAAACTTAAACAGGCAATTTTTTTTGTTAGCTTTGCTGCCTGTAACAATCACAAAATCGACAAACTTATGGTAAAAAGATTATTAATGATTGTCGTAATCATTTCGGCAGTCTTAACGGTAACGGCTCAAAATCCCTCCACAAAACAAGACAGCACCAAAAGCTCCAACACCGAAAAAGTGAAGAAAGGCTTTAGCATGGGTGGCGTACCCGCCTTGGCCTACGATGCCGACCTCGGCTTTCTCTACGGAATAATTCTGAACTTTTACAATTACGGCGACGGCTCCTCCTATCCCAATTACAAACAGTCGCTATATTTGGAATGGTCGCGTACCACAAAAGGAAGCGGCAAAAACATCATGGAGCTTGACGTGCGCGATATTTTCCCGCACACGCGAATGAAAGCCGAAGTGAGCTACCTCACCGAGCAAGCCCTTAATTTCTATGGTTTTAACGGCTACAACGCTTACTACGGCAACCAATTTGTAAATCAGGAAAGCGACGATTACATCTCGCGTCTCTATTACAGGCACGACCGCCGCATGTGGCGTATCGGCGCCAATTTCGAAGGGCGTCTTTCGGGTAACAAATGGCGCTGGTTGGCCGGAGCAAACTACTACGGAATTAAAATAGCACCTGTTGATTTGGCCAAACTTAACGAAGGCAAAAGCGAAAACGACATGCTGCCCGACACGGCAGGTCTTTACGATAAATACGTGGAATGGGGTGTGATTCCCCAAGACCAAAAAAACGGCGGTAACAACACCATGCTTAATTTCGGTGCCGTTTACGACTCGCGCGACGTTGAAGCAAGCCCCGGCAAAGGAATGTGGTCGGAAGCCATCTTCATCGCCGCTCCCGGATTTTTGGGCAACAAATACTCTTTCACCAAGTTGGTACTTACACACAGGCAGTATATCTCACTGATTAAAAAGAAGTTGGTCTTTGCCTACCGCCTAAGCGCCCAAATGAAATTAAGTGGCGAAATTCCTTTTTATTTGTTACCTTTTTATGTGCGTTCAAACTCGGTAAAAGACGGATTGGGCGGTTCGAAAACCCTCAGAGGTATTTTGCGTAACCGGGTTGTGGGCGACGGCATCTTCCAATCTAATGTTGAGCTGCGCTACACTTTTCTGCGTTTTGTATGGCTAAACCAAAACTGGTCGCTCACCCTCAGCGCCTTCAGCGATATGGGTCAGGTTATCATCCCCTACAAATTCGACAAAAGCGGTGTGGAGGCAGGATACGGTTTCACAAAAGAAGAAAACCTTAACATGCTCGATTACGGCAACGAAAAACTTCATATCAGCTATGGCGGCGGTCTGCATATCGCCTTGAATACCAATTTTATAGTGGCGGTAGATTACGGTTTTGCCCATAGCCCGCAAGACGGCAAATCGGGTTTGTATATCGCATTGAATTACATTTTTTAAACCATGACGGAAGATTTCAACAACAAACCGCGCATATTCAAAACAGCCTTTGTTTTCAACACCTTAACTTTGACTATCACGGCTGTGGTTTTTGTTGTCAGCTTCCTGATGATCGGAAAAGAAGCGGAAGTCTCGAAAAGATATTTTTACGAGCTGTCATCGCTTATCACTTTTGTCCTTACCGTATTTAATTTCATCATGTTGCGTAGTTTTTTGAAAAACACAAAATTCTCGAAACTATATTTCATGTTGGTTTCGGTATTTTTTTTCTACCCTGCCATGGTGTTTGCCGAAAAAGGATTTTTGATAATGCTGTTTTTGTTAATTTCGCTTTTTGTAAACATTAAATGTTATTCTAAAATTCATCCAAAAGACAATTGAAAATGGCCGGAAAAAGAAAAGAGATTTATGAATATCCTGCCAAAATACTCGTAGCTTTCGGAGAAGCAGTGGCAGGCAACTATAAGATACACAACTGGTTACTAAAAAACGGTTATATGGAATTGGCTGCACTTGCCTCGGCCCTGCAAGCCGATAAAGAGGCTTTCGACTGGCTGATGACTCACGGTTTTAACCACTTTGCCGCCTATTGCAACGCCGTTGACGGCGATGAAGAAGCCAAAGAATGGTTGAAAAAGCACAAATTTCATTTCCTTGTCTTAATGGTGGACGCCATAGAACTCAACCCTCTGGCACAGAAATGGTTCAAAGACAACAACCTACCCATTTTCACGGTTATCAACCACAAGGTTTATAAACTGAAAGAAGAGCAACATAGGGAATACAACAACGTTTACAAGATTCATTTCAATTAGTGGCTATAAAAAGATGAATAGAATTATTTCAGATTACCTTTCTTTTCGTTGAGCATCTCGATAAAGTATTCGCTAAAACCTTCACCGGGCATCTTGGCCTTAAACCATTCTATTTTGCCGTTTTTGTCGATAAGGATGTAGTAAGGGAAGAGCTCCACACGATAGTTTTTCAGAAACATAAAATCCTCATTATAATAAAGCTGCGTCCATCCGTAGTCTCTTTTTTCTATTACCTTGCGAGCTGCCGCCGTATCGGGGCCCACGTAAACAGACACAAAATTTATCACATCGTCGAAATCCAAAAAGAGTTCTTTTTCGTAATCCATTTGCGCCAAACATTCCTTGCATTTCTCGTTCCACACACTCAGATAGAGGTATTTGCCCTGAAAATCTCGCAGGCTGTATTTTCCGCCCTGAAAACCGGGTAAGGAAAAATCGGGAGCCTTATCGCCGTAATTCCGAATCAACATTTTTCGGATGTCAACGGCTATTTTTTTGTTTTCGGGCGTTAAACCGTTTGCCGAGATATCAGAAAGGATGTAGCGTATCGCCTTCTTGCTAAAGCGCCTGTTGTTGTACATTTCAATCATATTTCTGAGCACCACCAACTCTCTGACTACCGAATCTTTAAGCAAAGGGTCGGTCTCTATCAACCGAGTCAAAGCATAATAGCTTCGCGTGTTGTTTATCACCGAATCCAAGACACCGTAACGCAAGCCGCGTAAAGAAACAAGCAAGTAATTGGACCAAAACGAATTGAAAAAGTCCATGTAAATCTTGTCGTGATACAAAATTTTACCGGCGGTAAAAAATTCATTAACAACTTGTTTTCTTCCTGTTTTCCTCAGCATCATTTTTAGCTGAACCAATTGAATATCAATATGTTTTCTGACAAAATCGCTGTGCACGCTATTGCGATAATCTTTCACTTTTTGCAAAAATGCATTCAAGGTGCTTGCCGGCAAACGCGACTGATACAAAAAGACATAATTGGAATCGTAGAAGTCGGCAAAGATTTCGTTGGCTCCCGCCAATTCCGCGTTCAACTCATTGACGGCAGGTTTAACTATTTTAAATTCAGGAGCCAAAAATCCCACAATATTCACAGGATAAAACTCGCGGTTTTTCATGTCAACCGAGTCAATATCAACACGATAGTCGGTATTTGCTTCCACATAAAACTCAATCTTAAAAAACTCCACTTGCACCTTCACGGGGATAATATCTTTGTTGTAAAGGGTAAATGTGAAATCGCCGTTTGCGTCGGCCTGCGTCTGACCGGCAATTATTTCTTTATATGAAACCAAATCTTCATAAGTCCACAAAAGCGCTTTGTGCCCTTCGCTTCCCGGAAAATGAACATGAACGGTGGTTTTGGCTTGCACAAAAAAGCCCGAAAGCAAAAATGCACCTAATAAAAAAACTCTGACTATCTTCATAAAACTCTTTTTGTATATTAGAAAAGCTAAACGCCTCAGCCTCATACTTATTTTATTTTCCTTGCACGAAATGATGTAAAATGGCGGCAGGGATAAGGTGCTCGAGCGGGCCGCCGTGGCGAATAATGTCGCGCACCACCGACGAAGTTATGGGAGTGTGAACCGTATCTGTCAACAAAAATACAGTTTCAATATCTCCTTCCATAATCTTATTCACCTGCCCTATGCTTCTCTCAAACTCAAAATCGGCTGAGGTTCTCAGTCCTCGCAGAATATAGCCGGCATTCTGTTTTTTACAAAAATCCACCGTCAGTCCCGAATATTCCTTCACGACAATTTTGTCTTCTCCCGCAAAGGTTTCTCTAATAAAATCCATGCGTTTTTGCGCATCGAACATATTCTTTTTTGTGGCGTTAACCCCCACAGCCACAATGATTTTATCAAAAAGAGGCATGGCACGACGTATCACGCTCTCATGCCCTACGGTGATTGGGTCGAAACTCCCCGGAAAGACCGCTATCTTTTCTTTCGACATAGTTTTGCGCTTTAATGTTTACATCCACGAAAGTAATATTTTTTTTCGGAACACTTTATGAAAAACATCAGGGTATTCAATAAAATAAGGGATGGGCATCATAGAATTCAGGCAAAAAAAAAATCAACCTCCGAATGAAAGTTGATTTTAATATTTGGTATCTCGCGAAACGCTTTGTGATCCGGGCGGGATTGACTTCGTCTTTCCCTTGGTGCTCCGAATTCCGAAAGAAAAAAACAATTTCGTTCCGAAATTAATTTTTTATGCCCAAAAACTGCCCTGAGCAAGTTCAACAGCTTTTGGGCATAAAAAAACCAACAGCAATTGCGATTGGTTTTTTTCTTTCTTAGTGATCCGGGCGGGATTCGAACCCACGACCCGCAGCTTAGAAGGCTGCTGCTCTA
>CAZPGC010000152.1:0-5581 GCA_964585875.1 uncultured Prolixibacteraceae bacterium
GATACGCCGCGCATTCAGGAAGCTCACATTATGATAGGCCATATAATTTGTCAGTTTGTCGAATCAACCCTTTTCCCCAAATGATTGACGAGGCGATAGTTTTGGCAGGCGGTTTCGGCACACGTCTGCGGGAAGTGGTGTCGGATGTGCCCAAGCCAATGGCTCCCGTAAAGGGCAGGCCCTTTCTGGAAATTGTTCTTAACAGGCTGAAAAACAACGGCATATCGCATGTGGTTTTGAGCGTGGGCTATCTTAGCGAAAGCATTATAGAGCACTTCGGCGAGCATTTCTCGGGCATGGATATCAGCTATGCCGTTGAAGAGAAAGCCCTCGGCACGGGCGGCGCCATTAAATTTGCCTTCGGTAAAATAAAATCGCATACGGCTTTTGTGCTCAACGGCGACACTCTTTTCGACATAGATTTGCACGCTTTTGAAAGGATGCACTACGAAAAAGAAGCCGACCTCAGCATAGCTTTGAGAAAGGTTGACGATTTGAGTCGTTACGGCAGCGTTCAAACGGATGAAAATCAACGTATTACAGGCTTTTTTGAAAAGGGTAAAAAAGCAGGCGGAGGATATATAAATGCCGGCATTTACATTGTGGGGAAGAAAATTTTTGATGATACCGGCATTTTTTATGAAAAATTTTCAATGGAAAAAGATATCTTTGAAAAATATTTTAATAATTTTGGCTTTTACGGTTTTCCATTCGATGCTTATTTCATCGATATAGGAATTCCGGAAGATTACAGAAGAGCAAATCTTGAACTTTAAGACAAATGGTTATGAACGAAGAAAACGACGATTATCACAGTTACGACGCTTTATTTATAGATCGCGATGGCGTCATAAACCGCAGAATACCCGATGGTTATGTGACTTCTCCTGCGGAATTTGAATTTATGCCCGGCGTTTTGGATGCGCTGAAAATCCTGACAAAAAAATTCAAAAGAATCTTTATCGTAACAAATCAACAAGGTATCGGCAAGGGCTTGATGAGCGAAAACGACCTGGAAAGGGTGCACGATTTTATGCTCGAAAAGTTTGAGGACGAGGGCATTAAAATCGATAAAATTTATTATTGCCCTTCGAGAAAAGAGGAAAACAGCCCTCGTCGCAAGCCGGAGATAGGCATGGCTCTTGAAGCTAAGGAGGATTTTCCCGAAATATCATTGGAAAATTCGGTGATGGTGGGCGACACCACATCCGATATGATTTTCGGTAAAAATGCGGGGATGAAAACCATTTTGGCCGTGCCCGACAACTACAGCGACGAAAACGATAAATATGTTGACGAGGTGCACAACGGACTCTACAGTTTTGCCCTCGAGATAGAATAATCGCCTTTTTTCGACGTTTAGCCCGTCAGTGGAAATCAAAAAGCGGAAAGGAAATTTACAAATGAACAAGGTCATAGTTTTAATATTGATTTTTATAGCGCAAAGCGTTGTTGCACAAAGCTTTAACCAAACGGATGCGCAGGGGCGCAAAACCGGTAAGTGGAAAAAAGTTTACAGCAACGGCAAGACGCGCTACGAAGGGCAATTCGACAAGGGAATGCCTGTGGGCACCTTTAAATATTACAATGCCGACGGTAAGCTGACTACCATACTGACCTACTCCGAAGGCGGTCATTTTGCCGTCTGCAAGATGTATTATGTAAAAGGTAAGTTGCAGGCTTCGGGTTATTACCGCGATAAGAAAAAGGACAGCGTTTGGCTTTACTATTCCGAAGAAACACAGAAGGTTGTGGCAGAGGAGCATTATAAAAACGGAGTGAAAAACGGGCCTTGGCGCATATTTTTCGACAACGGAAACCTCTCCTCTGAAGTCTTTTGGAAAGACGGCAAAAAAGACGGCCCGTGGAAAGAATTTTTTCAGGATGGCACCCCCCGCTTGTCTGCCAATTATAAAAATGACAAGCTCGACGGCGACTACAAAATCTATAATGTGGGCGGCCGGATTATCAAGAAAGGAAAATATGTGAAAGGCAAAGCCGACGGCGAGTGGATAACCTACGACGACAGCGGAAAAATAACCAAGAAGGATATTTTGGTAATGGATTGGCTGAAAGAAGAAGTTTTTTACAAAAACGGGGAGCCTGTCAAGATAGTGAATCATAACGAGATACCAAAGAAAAAAGAAGGTTCGAAAAAAGGAAAATGACAAAAAAGAAGCGTGTTTTATTGGCCATGAGCGGCGGTATCGACAGCTCGGTGGCTGCAATTTTATTGCACCGGCAGGGTTATGACATCGTAGGTATAACCATGAAAACGTGGGATTACGACAGCTCTTTGGGTGGCAACAGCGAAACCGGTTGTTGCAGTTTGGAATCCATAAACGACGCCCGTCACCTTGCCGTTAAGCTGGGCTTCCCTCACTACATCATAGACATACGTCCCGAATTCGAGCAAAAGATAATTACCAATTTTGTTGACGAATACCTTGTGGGACGCACCCCTAATCCCTGCATTTTGTGCAACACCTTTATAAAGTGGGAGGCCTTGTTGAGGCGTGCCGATGAGCTTGACTGTCAATATATTGCCACGGGTCATTACGCGCGGCTGAAGGAAAAGGACGGCAGGTATTTCGTTACCAAAGGCATCGACGGAGCCAAGGACCAAGCTTATGTGCTGTGGGGCATCAGTCAGGAAAACCTTGCGCGCACCCTTTTCCCCTTGGGCGAATATCACAAGCCTGAGATAAGAGAGCTGGCGCGACAAAACGGCTTTGTAAAACTGTCGAAAAAGCGTGAGAGCTACGAGATATGTTTTATCCCCGATAACGACTATCGCGGTTTTTTGAAACGGCGCGTGGAAGGTCTTGAGACCAAGGTTGAAGGCGGCGATTACGTTACCTCCGACGGAAAGGTGGTGGGCAAGCATCACGGCTTTCCCTTTTACACGATAGGTCAGCGTAAAGGGCTGGGCATAGCCATGGGCGAGCCTTATTACGTAAATGAGATAGACCCCGAAAAAAACCGAGTGGTGATAGGCCCGCGCGAGGAGTTGCTTGGCGACAAAATGCTTGTGGGGAAAATCAACATGCAAAAGTATGACGAGATAAGCGACGGAATGGCCGTGGAAGTGCAGATACGTCATCACGACAAAGGTACCAAGGCTCGTCTTTACCGCCACGATAAGGATATGATACGTGTGGAGTTTGAGGCTAAGGTTTCGGCCATAACTCCCGGACAATCAGCCGTTTTCTTTGAAGGCGACGATGTTGTGGCAGGCGGGTTTATTGTTAAAAGGCTAAAGTGATAACGGCGACAGAAAAAGCTGAGTACAGGCGTAGAAAATGCCGTTTCGGGAGAAAAATTTTAAACCACCGATATTTAAGAACGAAGAGAGAAGTTTTTGTAAGGTGACAATGCCCTGAGAGGACCACCGCGACAGGGATGGAAGTGGCATCTGCCGCAGCAAGTGCCGATGTGGAGTGCGGCGGCGGAGGCGACCAACGGAAGCCCCCGCACGGCGCTACGGAACACGGCTCTTGCAAGGCGGATATAACGGACAGCCCGGTTGTTCGCCCGAAAAATAATCGTTACGAGCATATTCGTCGTCATTTGAAACAAATTTCCTTCCGTTAAATAAATTTTTTTCTATCTTCGCAACCTGAATTTTCAATGGAAATTATAATCAATTAATAAACTCATTATCAACAAATTAAACTTATGAGCAAGCAAGCCACAGGAAAAGTTTCGCAGATTATCGGTCCTGTTATCGACGTGTATTTTGAAAACGAAAGCGACCTGCCCAATATTTATGATGCTTTGGAGGTGAAAAATCCTCAAGGACAGACCATAGTTTTGGAGGTGCAGCAAGATATCGGAGAAAATACGGTGAGGACTATCGCCATGGATTCGACGGACGGTTTGAGCCGCGGTATCGATGTCGTTGCTACCGGAAAGAAAATTACGATGCCGGTGGGTGACAATATTAACGGACGCCTTTTTAACGTAGTGGGCAACAGCATTGACGGCATAGGCCCCGTGGAAAAGACGAAAACCTATGAGATTCACCGCGAGCCTCCGAAATATGAAGACCTTTCGACTTCGAAAGAGATTCTTTACACCGGTATAAAAGTTATCGACCTTATCGAGCCCTATTCAAAGGGAGGAAAAATCGGCTTGTTTGGTGGTGCCGGTGTGGGTAAAACGGTTATCATTCAGGAGCTTATAAACAATATTGCTTTGAATTACAGCGGCCAGTCGGTGTTTGCGGGCGTAGGAGAACGCACCCGTGAAGGCAACGACTTGTTGCGTGAGATGATTGAGGCAGGCATTATTAACTATGGCGAAGCTTTCAAAGAAGATATGGAAAAAGGCGGTTGGGACTTGTCGAAAGTAGATATGGAAGCCCTTAAAACATCGCAGCTTGCTCTTACCTTCGGTCAGATGAACGAGCCTCCCGGAGCACGTGCACGTGTTGCCTTGGCAGGTCTTACCCTTGCCGAATATTTCCGCGACGGCGACGAAAAATCAGGCGGTCGCGATATTCTTTTCTTTATCGACAACATTTTCCGTTTCACACAGGCAGGCTCCGAGGTTTCGGCACTTTTGGGACGTATGCCTTCGGCTGTGGGTTATCAGCCTACTTTGGCCACGGAAATGGGTATAATGCAGGAGAGAATTACCTCTACAAAGCGCGGGTCAATCACCTCGGTACAAGCGGTTTACGTGCCTGCTGACGACCTTACCGACCCGGCTCCCGCAACTACTTTCGCCCACCTTGACGCCACTACGGTATTGAGCCGTAAGATTGCCGAACTCGGTATCTATCCGGCCGTTGACCCCTTGGATTCCACCTCGAGGATTCTTACTCCCGAGATTGTGGGTGACGAGCACTACAACACGGCTCAACGCGTGAAAGAGATTTTGCAGCGTAACAAAGAATTGCAAGACATTATCGCCATCCTCGGTATGGATGAACTTTCGGAAGAAGATAAACTCGTTGTTCACCGCGCACGTCGTGTACAGCGTTTCCTCTCGCAACCTTTCCATGTTGCCGAGCAGTTTACGGGCATCCCCGGTTGCGTTGTTTCTATTGAAGATACCATCAAAGGTTTCAATATGATTATGGATGGTGAAGTGGACGAATATCCCGAAGCTGCTTTCAACCTTGTGGGCACCATTGAGGAAGCCATTGAGAAAGGTAAGAAAATGCTCGCCGACGCCAAATAATTGATATAATGAAGGTTGAAATAATAAGTCCGGATAAGGTATTGTTCAAAGGAGAATTGTCGGCTGTGCAGCTGCCCGGCATCGACGGTTCTTTCGAGATACTCGACCACCACGCCCCTTTGGTTTCCATACTCAAGGAAGGCACCGTTAAGATGGTTGACCCGAAGAAAAACGAGAACACCATTGAAGTAAAAGGAGGTGTGATTGAAGTGTTGAACAACGAAGTAAAAATCCTTGTGGAGTAGTTTGTTTTTTCTTTCGCACGGCGAAAGAAAAAACAAACTTTTTCCTGTTTAATCGGTTTATAATCAGGGTTTTATCGCTTATAAAATTTTAAGTGCAAAAGTGCGTTTAAAAAACTCTTGGTAATGTCGGGATACTGCCCGAATATCTT
>CAZPGC010000153.1:0-5499 GCA_964585875.1 uncultured Prolixibacteraceae bacterium
GCAAAATTTTCCGTATTTTTGCTGTCCGATAAAAGATTTGTGATGAACAAGCAAGTGAAAAGTTTTGCCATTGATGTTGCCTTGCTTCCCGTTCAGGTTTACCGGTACGTCATTTCGCCGCTCACTCCGGCCTCGTGTCGTCATGTGCCCACCTGCTCGGAGTACAGCATAGAGGCGGTGCGCAGATACGGCTTGTTGAAGGGCGGAATGATGGCTGCCGAGCGCATCTCGCGATGCCATCCGTGGGGCACTGCCGGTTACGACCCGGTGCCGATTTTCACCTTTAAAGTTTTTATGAAATCATCGAAAAAATCGTCGCTGTTGAAACCCCGTAATGAATTGAAAAGCCTATGAAAAGATATTTGCTTTACTCTGTTTTTTTTCTTCTTGCGTTAAACAATCAAGCTCAAACCGGAAGATATTGGGGCACGCAATTTAACTCGAAATCTTCGTTGCTTGGCGATGCCGTTGTGGGGAGCAGTTCGGGAATTGCTTCCATTTATTTTAACCCCGCCGGAATTATCGACGTGGAAAACAACAGCTTGTCCATTTCCACCAACTTGATAACACTTTCCTACGAAACATACAAAAACGGCCTAGGCGACGGCACTAAACTTGTCGATTGGGGTTTTGTTGTGCAGCCGCGCTTTGCCACAATGATTTATAGGCCTAAGGATAATAAAAATATGGCTTATCAGTTTGCTATTTTGAAACGCAACAGCAGGGAAATATTTGTTTACGATGAAGTGTCGATGAAAAAAGACCTTCTGAATCAAGGTTTTGGCGAGAATTATCACGGCACTTTTTCTTTGAGCTCCGAATATTACGATTATTGGGGCGGAGCGGGCGTAGCTTACAGGATGTCTGATGTCTTTCAATTTGGAGCTTCCGCTTTTATGTCGGTTAAAAATTTCCGTTATAATGAGGCCACGAAAGCCTTTTTATATCCCGAGCGCTCGCTGTTGCCCGACAGTATTGATTTTTACAGCGCAGAGTGGATGTCGAGCCTGGCTCAGGTGTCGTACGATGTGCGTCTCACGGGTAAGCTTGGGGTTATTGGCACCTTCGGTAATCTGAAAATCGGGTTGAATATCACCTTGCCGAGTGCTCATGTTTACGGAAACGGTGACGTTGCCAAAAGTTTGTACCAAACGGGTTTGTCGGAGGTTGACACTATGGCAAAAGAATTTAATTACTTCGAGGCCGGGAAATACAGGAAAGTCACTTTCAAAGACCCCTTTTCGGCGGCCTTGGGTCTCGCCTTTCGTTCCAATAGCGGAAAGGCGGTTTATTATTTTACAAGCGAGTATTTTGCTCCAGTAAAAAGATATAAAATGATTGACGGTACAAAAGTGGTTTCTTCGGCAAAAGACGAATATGCTCAGGGTACCGATTTCCTGTCCTTTTATTATCAAGCGGCTTCCGTTGTTAATTTTGCCGTAGGATATCGCTATATTTTTTCCGATAAAATGGAATTGTTGTCGGGTTTCAAAACCGATTTCGACGCAACTCTCGACAGAAACAGCGGCAATGCTTACGATGAGTTAAGTACTTTTCACGATATCCCCGCCAATTTCTACCATTTTAATATAGGGGGAAAAATGAATGTCAAAATGAATTCTTTTACTCTGGGTTTTCAGCTGACATACGGGCAAAACCGGAATCATAAACAATTTGCAAACTTTACCGAGCCGGTGATTTATAATCCCGAAACAAAATTGGGTTTGCAGGGCGAGCGCCAAAACACCATGCAATATTCCTATTTCGACGTGGGCTTTTATTTGGGCTTTGTGTTCGGATTTTAATATGGCAACTTTGACAAAAAATCATCAACGATTTTTATGAAAGTTTGCGTGTCGTCGGCGTGAAGCCAATGCGAGGCTTTTTCCATGGTTTCCATTGCGGCAAGCGGAAACACTTCCTTCATTTCCTTAAAATCGTCGTCGCTTACATAGTCGCTTTTGCCACCTCTGATTACCAAAACAGGCTTGTTGAAAGGCTCGCCGGGCACCACTTCTTCCATGACTTTGTGAATATTATCGTAAACGGGCAAAAAATTCAGTTTCCATTTAAACCTTCCTTGCGGTTCTCGCAAGACATTTTTCATAACGAAATGCACAATTCTTTTTTCTGATATTTGGCTTTCGAGATGCTGTTGCAAAGCTGAAAAGGATTTGTAAAGTTTTAAATCGGTGTCGGCTATGGTTTTGAGGATGGCGGCATGGTTGGCACGAAACTCTCCTTGCTTCATGCTCATATCGGCAATTATCAAAGCATCAACACGTTGTGGATATTCGAAGGCGAAATTCATGGCGAGTTTTCCACCCATGCTATGGCCGAGTAAAACGGCAGAACTTATGTTTTCTTCGTCCATCAACAGCAGCAAATCTTCCGTCATTTCCTCGTATCCGAATTCGTCGGTGTGCGGGCTGAGGCCGTGATTACGGTGGTCGGGAATTATTACGTGATATTTCGAGGAAAAGAATTTGGCTATGCCAACCCAGTTGTCGGACATGCCGAACAAGCCGTGCAAGATTATCATTTTTTGCGTGTTTTCCTTGCCAAATTCCCTTCTGAAAAGTCTTACGGCTGTCATAACCGGCTTATTTGTAGATGTTTAACTGTCCAAGATACATTTGTATGGTGTTGTGCAGGCCGTAGTAAAGAGCATCGCAAATCAAGGCGTGCCCAATGGATACTTCCAAAAGTCCGGGAATGTTTTCTTTGAAATATTTCAGATTTTGCAGGTTTAAATCGTGCCCCGCGTTCAGTCCCAGTCCCACCTCGGCGGCAGCACGGGCGGCGCGCACAAAAGGAGCGATAGCCTCTTGCGGATTTTTCCCGTAACCGGCGGCATAACTCTCGGTGTAAAGCTCAACCCTGTCGGTGCCCGTTTCTTTGGCGTGGAAAATCATTTCCTCGTCGGCATCCACAAAGATGGAAGTGCGAATGCCTGCCGCTTTGAACCTGTCAATCACCTCTTTGAGAAAGGCTTTGTTTGCCTTGGTATCCCAACCCGCATTGGAAGTTATGGCGTCGGGAGCATCGGGGACTAAGGTCACCTGTGCGGGCAGCACCTCCAATACCAGGTCGATAAATTTGTCGACGGGGTTGCCCTCTATGTTAAATTCCGTACGCAACAAGGGTTTCAGCTCGCGCACATCGGCATATCTGATATGGCGTTCGTCGGGGCGTGGGTGCACGGTTATGCCTTGTGCTCCGAAATCTTCGCAATCCAAGGCCACTTTGATAACATCGGGCAGGTTTCCGCCGCGGGCATTTCGCAAGGTGGCAACTTTATTGATATTTACGCTTAACTTTGTCATTTTAGTTTATCTTTGTCAATGATAATTTTCCCTTCGGGGAAACATTTTCAGGCAACAAAAGTCTGAAAAAATAAGCAAACCGTTTTGGTTTTGTATTTAAAATTGATTCTAAATTATGATTACGCAGTCCTTGATAAATAATTCGCTGATGCCCGTGGGTCCCGATGATTCGGGATTGGAGATACTGAGCATTATGGACGAGTACAAAGTTAGTCATTTGCCTGTGGTGAAAGGAAAGTTG
Organism: uncultured Prolixibacteraceae bacterium; assembly: GCA_964585875.1. Lineage (GTDB taxonomy): Bacteria > Bacteroidota > Bacteroidia > Bacteroidales > UBA1556 > UBA6267. The sequence goes on from CAZPGC010000153.1 coordinate 3,568, forward strand.
TTTTTGGGACTTTTGTCGGAATCCGACATCTTCGACTTCGACAATCCGGAAGAGGCCGTCGGCGAGCACAATCCTTATTTTAAAAAACTGTATGTTAGATACAATCAGCATATCTTCGATGTTATAAAATTAATGGCAAGTGAGCATTTGACTTTGGTGCCCGTTGTTGATTCGGCGGCTAATTATCTCGGCCTTGTCACCCACGCCGACATCATTGAAAATTTTGCCAAAACCACGGCCGTAAATCAGCCCGGAGGTATTGTTGTGCTCATATTGAACAACAACGATTACGTGCCGTCTCAGATTTCACGTATTTTGGAAGACAACGATGCCAAATTGTTGAGCCTCTTTGTAACATCCAAACCCGATACCACAGAGTTGGAAGTGACAATAAAGGTTAACAGGCAGGATATTGCCGGAATTTTGCAGACTTTTGAAAGATTCGGCTATAATGTTAGCGCTTCGTTTTTCGACGAAAATAAGGACGACTTGCTGGACCGCTATAATTCTTTGATGAATTTTCTATCGATATAAACTATGATGAAGTCCGGCATAATTTTCTTCGCTTTGCTCCTTGTCGCCCTTTATTCTTTTGCCGGCGACTCTTTGATTTTTATAAAAAATATTGAGATACAGGGTAACAAAAAAACAAAGGAAGCCATAATTTTAAGGGAGCTTTTGTTTAAGAAAGGGGAGAGGTATCCACTGAAAGAATGGCCTGTTATTAAAGAAAAAAGCCGCGAGAATCTTATCAACACATCGCTTTTTCATTCGGCCGCTATCAGCCTCGATAATGGCGGCGACGATAGCGTTACGGTAAATATCAAAGTGGTGGAAAGGTGGTACTTGTGGCCTGTGCCTCAGGTAGATATACAGGAGCGAAATTTCAATGTGTGGTGGCAGACGAAAAGTTTCGAGCGGCTGAGTGCGGGTGTTTTTCTCACCAAAGAAAATTTCAGAGGCAGAATGGAAGAGCTGATGTTGCTTTTTATGGTGGGCTACAACAAGCAGCTCGGAGTGGCATACGACGCTCCTTATATAAATAAAAAGAAGACTTTCGGTCTCGGTGCCGAGGTTATTTGGTCTTCGCGTCACGAGGTTAATTCGGCAACCTACGACGATAAGCAAGTGTATTACAAAGATGAGCAAAGCCCCGTAAGGAGCGACTTGCTGGCAGCCATTCATTTTCGATACAGGAAAAATTACTATCTGTCGCATCTGCTGCAGCTTCGTTTTCATAAGTATTATTTTGCCGACAGCCTGATTGAGAAAGCGCCGCTGTATTCGTGGAAGGACTTGAAAGAATTGCCTTTTTTCGGACTTTACTATAAAATAAAATTGGACCATCGCGACTACAAACCCTATCCCTTAAAGGGTTATTATGCTGATTTGGAGGTTTTTAATGATGGTTGGGGTCTTTTGAACAATTCGGGAATGAGTCTTTGGGATTTCAAAACCACGCTAAGAAAATATTGGACCTTGAGTGACAGGTTCTATTTTGCGGCGGGCTTTATCGGAAAAATTTCCAACCACGGCATTGCCCCCTATGTCTTGCACCGGAGCCTGGGTTACGGGCGCGATTTTGTTCGAGGCTTTGAGTATTATGTGGTTGACGGAAGCGGCTATGCCGTAGCCAAAAGCAACATCAAATGGGCTGTGGTTCAAAGGAAGTCGGTGAAGGTAAACTTTATAAAAACCGAAAAATTCAACACCATCCCCTACGCTTTTTATCTTAACTTTTTTGCCGATGCGGGCTATGTAAGCCGCGACGCTTTGTCGGATGTTTCAAATGCTCTACCGGGCAAAGTACTGTATTCCTTTGGTTTGGGACTCGACTTCTCGACATATTACGATAAGGTCATGCGTTTTGAAGTGGCTTTAAACAGCCTTGGCGAACCGGGTTTTTATTTGCATTTTATTGCACCGATTTAG
>CAZPGC010000154.1:0-5468 GCA_964585875.1 uncultured Prolixibacteraceae bacterium
TGTCGGATTTGAACAGGATAAAGCCGCTTGCCGAGGCCAAAGCCATGAGCGAAAGCGATTTGGACGCCGCACAGGCCCAATACGATGCCGCTCTCGCTGCTCTCGAAGCCGCTAAAGCCGGAGTGGAATACGCAAACATCAATTTAAGTTATACAAAAATAAAATCACCCATAAACGGTATCATAGGCATTACCGAAGCCAAAGTGGGCGAGTTTGTAGGTCGCGAACCCAACCCCGTAATTTTGAATGTGGTTTCAAAAACCGACAAAATCTTGGTTAAATTCTACATCACCGAAAAAGAATATCTGCTTTATGCAAGAAATATAGCCAATGCCGAAAAGAAGGATTCCAAGAGCGATAATCTGGAGCTGTTGTTGTCAGATGGCAGTCTTTATAATCACAAAGGCTATCTCGACGCCATAGATGCAAAGGTTGACCCCAACACGGGCTCCATTTTGGTGCAAGCCATCTTCCCCAATCCCGAAGGCCTTCTAAAACCCGGGATGTATTGCAAGGTGAAACTGGAATACAAAAAAACCAAAAACTCTTTGATAGTCCCGAGTCGCTGTCTTTCCGAGTTGCAAGGTCATTATTTTGTTTATCTTGTAAACGACAGCAATAAGGTGGAAACACGACAACTTGAGACAGGTGAAACCATCGGCGATATGACCATTGTCAACAAAGGTCTGAAAGCCGGTGATATGGTAGTATTGGAAGGCCTGCAAAAGGTTGCCCCCGATGCGCTTATAAAACCCGAAGTTGTAGATTTCAAATCCTCAAACGACTAATTTTTTAAACCATGGCCGAAAATAATAAAGGTAACTTCTTTGTTCACAGACCCATTGTCGCAATGGTTATTGCAATTGTAATAGTTATAATAGGGCTTGTGATGTTGATAGGTTTGCCAATTGAACAATATCCCGACCTTACACCTCCTATAGTTCAGGTAAGAGCCTTATATACAGGAGCCAACGCTCTTAATGTCGAAGAATCTGTCGCCACTCCTTTGGAACAGCAAATCAACGGAGTTGATAATATGATTTACATGAAATCCACAAACTCCAACGACGGCACAATGAATATACAGGTTTCTTTTGATGTGGGGACCGACCCTGATATGAATACGGTATTAACGCAAAACAGGGTGTCGGCAGCTACCGCAATGTTACCCGAATCGGTTAAGAAACTTGGTGTAACGACGCAAAAATCCCTGCCTAACATATTGATGTTGATAGCAATAACATCCACCGACGGCAGATACGATCAAAACTTTTTGGGTAATTATGCTTTGATAAATATAAAAGACCAACTAGCCCGTGTGAAAGGTATAGGCCGTGTTGATGTGCTTGGTGCAGCCGATTATTCCATGCGTATTTGGATAAAGCCCGACCGCTTGGCGCAAATGGGTTTAACCGTGCCCGAAATAATAAATGCCATAAACCAACAAAATGCCGTTGTGCCCGGAGGGAAATTCGGTGCCGAGCCTGCACCTCCCGGAACGGAATTTACCTATGCCGTCAGAATGCCCGAAAGGTTTAACTCGCCGGAAGCCTTTGGCAATATAATCGTTAGAACTCAAGAGGACGGTTCGCAGATTAAGCTTAAAGATGTTGCAAGCATAAATCTCGGCGTGGAAACATACAATGCTTTTACAAGGCTAAACGGTAAAACAGGTTCTGTGATAGCCATTTATCAGGCTCCGGGCTCCAATGCCGTGGAACTTGCTCAAAATGTAATAAACGAAATGGAGGAGCTGAAAAAGAGCTTTCCCGAAACCGTCAGATATGATGTTTCAATGGACACCACGGCGCCGATTAAAGCCGGTATTAAAGACATTATAAAGACCTTGTTCGAAGCTCTTTTGCTTGTGGTGCTTGTTGTTTTTATTTTTATACAAGACTGGCGTGCTACGCTTATCCCCGTTATAGCCATTCCGGTTTCACTTGTGGGTGCTTTTATGTTTTTCCCCATTTTAGGTTTCTCCATCAACGTGTTATCACTGCTGGGACTGGTATTAGCCATAGGTATTGTCGTTGATGATGCCATTGTGGTTGTGGAAGCTGTGCAGGTAAATATCGAAAAAGGCATGAATGCAAAGGAAGCTACTCTGGATGCGATGCGTAAGGTTACTGCTCCCGTAATAGCCACCACCCTTGTGCTTGTTGCTGTTTTTATACCCGTAGCCGGCATGGCCGGAATCACGGGACGGCTTTACCAGCAATTTGCCATTACCATAGCGGTCTCGGTTTTGGTGTCGTCTGTTAACGCTCTGACACTCAGTCCTGCTCTGTGTTCTTTGCTCTTAAAAAAACCGAAACCGTACAAAGGACCTCTCGGTTGGTTTTTCGGTAAATTTAACAATTGGTTGGGTAAATCGACGGATTCTTATATGAGTTTTACCAATGTGGTAACGCGTAAAATAAAGCGCTCGGTTATTTTTATTTTGATTCTTACCGGCACCGTTATAGTTCTTGGCAAGGTAGTTCCCGGAGGCTTTATCCCCGAGGAAGATATGGGTTACTATTTTGTAAACTACCAGCTGCCTGATGCGGCTTCATTGCAACGTTCGGATATGGTGGCCAGGAAAATAGAAAAAATACTCCTTGACGACCCCAACTCGGTATATGTTTCGAATGCAACCGGATTTTCATTGCTTTCGGGAGCCATGTCTTCCAATACCGGTTTTATTTTCGTTAGCCTAAAACCTTGGGACGAAAGGAAAAAAACAGCCAAGGAAATTATCAATGACATCAACGTGAAATTGTCTTCAATAAAAGACGCCAATGCTTTTGCTTTCGGCCCTCCCGCTATTCCCGGCTTGGGTAACGGTTCGGGTTTCAGTATTATGTTGCAAGACAAAGGAGGCCACTCCCCCGATTATTTGGCTCAAAATATGATGAAATTTATTAAGGCCGCAAACGCCCGTCCGGAAATAGGAACAGCTTTCTCTACATATCAAGCTGCTGTGCCACAACGCTTTATGGATATTGACAAAGAGAAAGCTCTTAAAATGGGTGTCAATCTCAACGACTTGTATCAAACCATAGGAGCATTTATGGGCGGAGCTTATGTTAACGATTTTACACGTTTCGGCAGGCTTTATAAAACATACATTCAGGCAGAGCCCCAATATAGACACAAGGAGTCGGATATCGATAACTTTTTCGTGAAAAACAACAAAGGCAAGATGGTGCCTTTGGCCACATTTGTTACCATAAAACCCGTTTACGGCCCCGAATACACCAACCGTTTCAATTTGTTCCGTTCGGTGGAAGTGACCGGAAATCCCGCTCCCGGCTATACTTCTAAACAGGCCATGGATGCCTTGGAAGAAGTGGCCGCCTCGGTTTTGCCTGCCGATATGGGATTTGCATGGAATGCCATGTCGTACCAGGAGAAAAAAGCCTCGGGCTCTTTGGGCATCATAATGACCTTCTCCCTGCTTTTTGTATTTCTGATTCTTTCGGCACAGTACGAAAGCTGGTCCCTGCCTTTGGCCATTCTCTCGGGGACGCCCTTTGCAATTTTCGGAGCTTTGCTGGCTTTGTGGTTGGCGCGTATGGGCAGCCCCACATTCGAGAATAATATCTTCGCCCAGATTTCCTTCGTGATGCTTGTGGGCATGGCTGCCAAAAATGCCATTCTTATTGTGGAATTTGCCAAAGATGAGTTTGATACGGGTTTGTCGCTTTTTCAAGCGGCTATCAATGCGGCAAAAACGCGTTTTCGTCCTATTTTGATGACGGCTTTCTCCTTTATTTTGGGAATCCTTCCTTTGGTAGTGGCGACGGGCTCGGGTGCAGAGGCTCGTAAGGTGATGGGAATGACCTTGTTAGGCGGAATGGTTTTGGCCACCTTGCTTGGTGTTTTTCTTTATCCAATGCTCTTTGTAGCCGTGGGCAAGCTCTTCCGCTACGAGAAAAAACGTGAATTGCTAAAAAACAAAACAGAATAAAATAAGGCTTATGAAAGTGCTTAATAAAATACTGATTTTCTTTATGTTGTCGCTGCTGGCGGCTTGTTCTCTTGCTCCCAAATTTCAAGAGAATAAACCAACGGATATGCCGCAAACATTTCTCAACGACACCATACCCTACGACAGTTTGCGAAGCGATACCGTGGTGAATTTGCGCTGGTGGGATATTTTTAAGGATACCACCTTGCAAAGCCTTATAAAAACAGGGCTGCAAAACAACAAAAACGTTCTCACTGCGGCATGGCGCATCGAAGAAGCACGTGCCGCCCTCGGCTACACGCGTGCCAACTCTTATCCTTTTTTGGACATTCAAGCTTCGGCCGGAAGAGGCAATTTTTCGAACATGCGTTTGGCGCAAATCACAAACAACTTTTTCATTGTGCCCACCTTGTCGTGGGAGATAGACATTTGGGGTAAATATCGTTCGGCAAACCAAGCCGCCAAAGCCGAGTTGCTCGGTAGCGAAGCAAATTTAAAAGCCATTCAAGTTGAGCTTATTTCCGCCATCTCCAATACTTATTTTCAGCTGCTCGACTTCAACGAAAGACTCGAAATATCAAAGCGCACCCTCGCCACCCGCGACAGCGCTCTGAAAATAATGCAGATGCGTTACGACAAAGGCGTTATTCCGGAAATAGACCTGAATCAAGCACAAATTCAGCGTTCTATTGCCGCCGCGGCCATACCTCTTTATGTCAGAATGATAGCTTATACACAATACGGACTATCGGTGCTCTTGGGGCACTATCCCGAACAAATAAAAACCGATAAAGGTATTTTGTCCCTAAAACCCGAACTCGATATTCCTTCGGGTATGCCTGCTTCACTATTGGAGCGGCGCCCCGATATCATAGCGGCTTATCAGCTGGCCAAGGCTCAGAATGCACGCATCGGAGTGGCTGTGGCTCAGCGTCTTCCGTCCATCAACCTTACGGGAGCAGCCGGCTTGGCAAGTGCCGATTTGGCAACGCTTACCACAAGCGGTTTGGCTTGGTCGGTTGGGGGTTCTCTTTTGTCGCCGATTTTTAATTTCAACAAAAACAAACGCAGGGTTGAAATTGAAAAGGCCAGAGCCAAACAAACGGAACTTCAATACGAACAAACAGCTTTGACGGCTTTCAAAGAAGTGGAAAACGCCCTTGTGGAAATACAAACGGGAAAAGAAGAATTGCAGGCCTATCGCCAACAAGTTAAAGCCGCCGTGAATGCCGAACGTTTGGCAAAAATGAGGTATGACAGAGGAGTCACATCCTATCTCGAACTGCTTGAAGCAGAGCGAAATTCCTTTAGCGCTCAGCTGCGTCTTTCGGAGTTTACCCAAACTCTTCTCAACGCTTACGTTAACCTCTACAAGGCTCTCGGCGGAGGGTGGATTTCTCCCGAAGAAGAGCAAAATTCGTCACAAGGACAATAATTTCGGCGGAAAACACAATTCCTTATTAAAATACCGAAATAGCACTAATCCGGAAAAAGTATATCTTTGCATTCGCAA
>CAZPGC010000155.1:0-5466 GCA_964585875.1 uncultured Prolixibacteraceae bacterium
GTCAGAATACGTTTTTTAATGTTTTTGCTTTTGCCAACATAGATTACGTCATTTTTTGAATTTAAAAAATAATAAACTCCCGTTTGCTCCGGCAATTTATCAATGATGTTTTGCGGCAAGGCCCTGGGCAGCTCTACCGATTTTATTTTTGTGATATCGGGCTTGCTTTTGAGTATCATCTCAAAGAGTCTTACTGTGGCCTCGGCATCTCCTTCTGCCCTGTGTGCTCCGCGGTTTTGTATGCCGAGATGCCGTGTTATGTTTTTAAGGCTGTATGACGGTAGTCCGGGGAAGGCTTTTCGCGATAGCCTGACAGTGCACAGTGTTTTGCGCCGGAAGTCGTAGTCGAATTCGGCAAACTCGGCACGCAGAAAATTGTAGTCGAAGCTTACGTTGTGTCCCACAATTATGCTGTCTTGTGTAAACTCGATTATTTTCTTTGCCACTTCGTAAAATTTTGGGGCATGTTTTACCATGGCGGTGTTAATGCCCGTAATTTTTGTGATGCGGTAAGGTATTGATACTTCGGGGTTTATCAAGGTTGTAAATCTTTCCGTTTCGTTTTTACCGTCGTGTTTTATAAGGGCTATCTCTATGATTTTGGAATTTTTGGGAGAGAGGCCTGTGGTTTCGGTATCTATTATGGTGTACATGGATTTCTTTTTGCCCGCTTGTTTTTACTCTTCTCCAACACTCACAGGTTTAGTTTTGTTTGTATGGCCCTTACATCTTTTCTGAGTTTCTGCACCTCTTGTAACACCTTGTCTTTCGGTTGATTAGCCGCCGGTATTTCGTTGGTGATGTAGTTGACGAACTTCCATATCTCACGTATGTTTGCCACCGGCACTTCGTAGGGCTCGTAAAGTGTGTTCAGCGAATGTAAAATCAGCTTGCCTTCTTCTTCGATTTTGTTTTCCGCAATTTTGAATACGATGCCTTCGTCAACGGTGAGTATTATGTACGGAAGGCCGCTCTTGACGCTGTGCCAATTTTGGACATATTCTCCCGTTACCCAACTGCCGTCGGGAATGGGCAGCATGGAGTCGCCCGATATTTGAAAGGTGCGGTATTTTTTCTCTCGCGATAAAAAGGGAAGACGGAAGGTGGGTAACACCTTAATATATTCGGGGTCGGCAAATCCGCCTGTGTATCCGGCTTTGGCTTTCTCCGGAACGAGCTCTATGTTTTCTTCGTTGGAGCTGTCAACGGTGGTGGCGAGTACCCTTATCTTGCTGCCGTTGATAAAGACGTCGTAGCCGCGTTCCAGCTGGCGTAACTGACTTTCTTTCAGCTTTGTGAGCTCAACCTTAAGCAAGGTGTCGATGGCTATGCCGAAATATTTCGAGAAAGCAAGCAGCGATTTTACCGTCGGCTGTGCCACTTGGTTTTCGTAGCCGTTGAGCGTGGAGCGTGTCATTCCCAAAGCTTCGGCAGCCTGATCCTGAGTGTGGCCCTTTCGCTTTCTTAAAAGCTTTATGTTTTGACTGAAAATGCTCATGATCGAAAAATTTTGAAATTTATTGCGCAAAGATAGAGAAAAATGTTTATATTGTAAACTTAAAGATGATTATTTTATTAACAAAGAAGAAAAGCTCGTTGCGCTTGCGTGATTGAGAGTGAGGCCTTAAAAGACAGTATGGAACGAAACATAGTGCATTTGGATATGGACACTTTTTTTGTGTCGGTGGAGCGACTGCTCAACAGTAGGTTGAAGGGCTTGCCCGTGATTGTCGGCGGCATGTCCGACAGGGGTGTCGTGGCCGGTTGCAGCTACGAATCAAGGCGCTACGGCGTGCATTCGGGCATGCCTATGCGCACTGCCCGCTTGTTGTGTGCCGATGCCGTTTTCATACGCGGCGATATGGATGCCTACTCCAAATATTCACGCTTGGTGACGGAGGTGATAGCCGATAGCGCGCCGGTTTTCGAGAAGGCCTCCATCGACGAGCACTATGTGGATATGACCGGAATGGAGCGCTTTTTCGGCACGGTGAAATGGGCACACGAGTTGCGTTCCAAAATAATAAAGGAAACGGGTTTGCCTGTCTCTCTCGGCTTGTCGGTCAACAAAACGGTGTCGAAAATAGCCACGGGAGAGGCCAAGCCCAACGGCGAGCTTACCGTGGAGCCACCGCGTGTTATCGATTTTATGGACCCGCTGAAAATCAGCAAGATGCCCGGCCTCGGCGGCAAAACGGGGACGAAACTGGCAAGCATGGGCGTGAAAACCATAGGCACCTTGCGGCGTATGCCTCCCGAAATGCTTTCGGCTGTCTTCGGCAAAAACGGCTATGCCCTGTGGAAGAAAGCCAACGGCATCGACAACAGCCCCGTGGTGCAATATTCCGAGCGTAAGTCCATAAGCAGCGAAAGCACCTTCGAAAATGATACCACCGATGTGGAATTTCTGCGCCGTCGTCTCTCTTCCATGGTTGAAAAAACGGCTTTTGAATTGCGGAAAAAACGGAAACTCGCGGGCGTGGTTACCGTCAAAATACGCTATTCCGATTTCAACACTCACACCATGCAAAAACGCATTCCTTACACTTCTTTCGACCACGTAATCAGAGAGGTAGCCCAAAGTCTTTTCGACAAACTTTACACGCGCCGTATGCTGGTCAGACTTTTGGGCTTGAAACTTTCCGGATTGGTGGGTGGCCTTCAGCAGATTGACATGTTCGAAAACCCCGAAGAGATGATAAACCTCTATAAGGCCATGGACAACATAAGGATACGCTACGGAGCTAAAGCCGTAAGTAGGGGATGGTAAGCGCGGCGTTTTCCGGCTTGCAGGGGCAATCGCTTAAATTTTGGTAAGAAAGCTTTGTTTTTGTTTTATATTTGCCTCAGGGTTTGAAACTATGTGTTTATCAAGAAAATAAATACTAATTAATAAATTAATATTCAATACATTATGAAAAAGAAACTAATAATTTTATCAACGCTGGTTTTTTTGCTTTTTGGTTGCAAAAAGTTGCACGAGTTGACGCAATTCGATATGGATTACGACACTTCCATTACCATTCCTTCCACGGTGGGAATCAACACTCCTTTTAATGTGCCCACTCCCGACATATCGTCAAATTCCGAAAGCACTTTCGAGTCCAACAACACCAACAAAGACATGGTGGAAAAAATTGTGCTTAAGTCAATGCGGTGGACCATTGCCTCTCCCAAGGGCGAAGATTTCAGCTTTTTGAAGTCGGTGGAAATAAAAATCTCCGCCGAAGGTTTGGATGATTTAAAAATCGCATGGCAGGATAATATCCCCCAAAACGATACCACCTTTACTTTTGAAACCTCCGATAAGGACATCAAAGAGTATTTGTTTAAGGATAAATACAAGTTGAAAGTCAGCACCGTAACCGATGAAATCATCACAAAGGATGTAAAAATCGACATTCATTCGGTATTCTTTGTCGATGCCAAAATATTGGGAATGTGATTTGCCGCAGGTTTATTTCAATCGTTTGACAACAACGGTTTCGGTTCGTCGGAGAATTTAAAAGACAGATGAAATTGGATAAGGCTCTGCAGATGATGCATTTCCTTTTGGCTGAGCTCACACAATTTCTTATCGAATAAAGATTCACCAAGGCGTTCCGCAGTAAAAAGATATCCCGATATCACTTTGTCAATCAACGGGTTAAAATCCGACATGGGTCTGTCCAACTCGCTTATAATCCATATCCCGTTGCCTTGGGGTTTTCGCGAGAAGCCCTTGATAAGGCCAAAGCTAAGATATTGATAGTAAACATATTGTGGTATCGAGTCCACACTCATCCTTTTGCCTTCAATTGAAAGGTTGTTGCCGTCGAGCACAATCTCCAGAATTTTATCGAATTCAAACCTGAAATCTCCTTCGCAAAGCGGCGGCTCTATGCTCACGGGTATGATGTTTTTACCCGGCGCGGGGGCTATCATTCTCTTTTTCAAATCGAAAAATATCACAGGCAGTTTCGTCTCGTTTTCAATGCAATAGCTCTGTTCCAAGTAGTTGATGAAACTGCGGTAGGTCTTCAACGAATCGGCGGGCACGGGTTTGTAATCGTCCGAGGCCAAAAATAATTGGTCTTGGTTGGGGCAGGAGTTCGACGTGCAGGCGCCCAGAGTAATTGCCAGCACAAAAAATAAAAAAGCGGAGCGTAAGGATTTTTTCATGGTTTTGCTTTTTTTTAATCGAAATCTATAAAAGTTTCGTTTTTGCCTCTTGCAGCAATTTTTCTTTTTCCACGGGCACAACGCCCACTTCTTCACACACGAGTCCTCCCGCCAAATTGGCGAGAATCAATGCCTCCTCTATTTCCATGCCCGAGGAAAGAGCCAGCGTTACGGTGCTGATAACGGTGTCGCCCGCCCCCGACACGTCGGCAATATTTCGTACCTCGGCAGGCCTGTGATAAAGCTTGTCGCCGCTGCTTGCCAAAATGCCGTTTTCCGACAAGGTAACCATCACGGTATCTATGTTACTTTTGGCGGCAAGCTTTCGCGAAGCCTCGCCAACACCTTGTATATCCGAACTTTGCAACGAAATCCCCAAGCCCTCGTTAAGCTCTTTCAAGTTGGGTTTAAAGAGGCTTATGTCGTGGTAGCCGTCAAAATTTCTCCGCTTGGGGTCGGCAGTTACGATAATATTTCTTTCTTTCGACAGCGTGGTGACAAAATCTATTAAGCGCCTGTCTATCACGCCTTTGTCGTAATCTTCAAATATTATGGCGTGAATTTCATCCCCGCGTATCTTTTCTTCAATAAACCCGCACAACGCGCCGAAGTCCTTGTCCGACAGGCATTTGGTATCTTCTTCGTCCACCCTCAGCATTTGAGTTTTGTTGCCTATCACCCTGAATTTTGTGGTGGTGATTCTGTCTTTGCTTTTTACAAGTCCCTCATCACTCAGCCCTCTTTTTTCAAGCAGCGACACAAACTCCTTGCCTCGCAAATCGTCACCAATCACCGAGCAGAGAAGGGCTTGTGCCCCCAGCGCTTTAATGTTGAGCGCAACGTTGGCGGCCCCGCCCAAACGACTGTAACGCTTATGCACCGACACCACGGGAACCGGTGCTTCCGGCGAAATCCTATCCACCTGCCCAAGCACATAAGCATCCACCATCACGTCGCCGATTATCAAAATCCTCTTGCCTTCAAAGCTCGAAAATATTTTCTCCAAATCTGTTTTTGTTTTCATGCTCTTCATGTTTCCGCCTGCAAAAGTAGTAAAATAAGGTGTAGGATGATAATTGCCGAGATTTAGGGATTTGATAATGTTTTGGGCAGCGGCCGGGTCGTCCGTTATATCCCCCTTGCGAGTGCCGTGTTCCGTAGCGGCGTGCGGGGGCTTCCTGCGGTCGCCTCCGCCGCCGCACTCCACATCGGCACCCGCTGCGGCGGATGCCACTTCCACCCCTGCTGCAAGCCCTCTCCCGGCCCTATTTCGTAATCAAAGCATTGTTTCTTCGTCCCCGGCTT
>CAZPGC010000156.1:0-5465 GCA_964585875.1 uncultured Prolixibacteraceae bacterium
ATGATTTGGATGAATGATTTGATTGGTTGATTGGTTGGATGATAAACCAAATTTTGTAGAAATAAACATCGTAGATACAATTTATGAAACGCCCTGCGTTCGATAAGGCCTTTAAAATCAATTAATTCGTTATCAATTGTATCTTACCATTTTGAATCCCCCTTGCCCTCTTTCCGCCGGTGGTCGGACACGGTGAAAAGGGGGACTTCGATGCAGCAAATCATTTGGGAATTTCTGCCAAACAAATCCCAACAAGTAGGTATTGAAGGCGGTGTTTTTTTTATTGTTATTTGCAAATTCCCGACAGGGTGAGTTTTGTGGAAAAAGCCAAGGACGAAGTGTTTTGCTTTTGTTGACAAACCCGGCCGGGAGAGAGAGCGCGATAGGGATGGAAATGGCATCCGCCGCAGTGCTTGCCGATGTGGAGTGGCGTTTGCAAGAGCGACTTTAGAAGCTCCTTGCAGCGCCTACGGAACACGGCAGAGCACAAGGCGGATATAATGGACAGCCCGTAATCGCCCAAAGAATAATTGAAATTATTTTGTTTTTTAATGCAATATTAACGTTTTGAAACTAAGCGAGTTAAAAGAGGGTGAAAAGGGCATTATCGCCAAGGTACGCGGTCGCGGTGCTTTTCGTCGAAGGATTATGGAGATGGGTTTTGTGGCGGGCAGGGAAGTTACCGTTACCAAGTATGCGCCGCTGAAAGACCCCATTGAATATTCGGTGATGGGCTATGAGGTGTCGATACGGCGCGAGGAGGCGGAGCTGATTGAGATTTACTTGCCCGATGAGGAGCCTCAACAGGTAAACGGCAATTTTTACGGAACTCGTAAGGAGGACACTTCGGCATTGCCGCCAAAGGGACGAAGGCATAAACATATCAAAGTGGCTTTTGTGGGAAATCCCAACTGCGGCAAGACTACCATTTTTAACTCGGTGACGGGCTTGCACGAGAAGGTGGGCAATTACGGCGGCGTAACGGTGGATTCCAAAACGGCGATTTATAAACGTGATGATTATGTTTTTGAACTCACCGATTTGCCGGGCACCTATTCGCTTACGGCTTACTCGCCGGAGGAGCTTTTTGTGCGTAAATTCATCATCGAGGAGATTCCCGATGTGGTGGTAAACGTGCTCGACGGCTCCAACTTGGAGCGTAATCTTTACCTCACCACGCAGCTGATTGATATGGATATAAAAGTGGTTGGCGCCATAAATATGTTTGACGAGTTGGAGAAAAGGGGAGATGAGCTCGATGTTCAAGCTTTGTCGGAACTGCTTGGTATTCAGATGGTAGAGACCGTCGGCAAAAAGCATATAGGCGTCGATAATCTTTTTGATAAAATTGTGGAGGTCTTCGAAGACCGCAACCCCATACAAAGGCATATTCACATCAACTACGGCAAATGTTTGGAGAAATCCATCAGGCTGATACAGGAAAAAATCAAGATACCGGAAAACTACAGCGTTACCAATAAGATTTCTTCTAGGTTTCTTGCAATCAAGCTTTTGGAGGAAGACTCGCATGCCTTGGAGGTGATTAAAAAGTGCTCCAACACCGAGGAGATTTATACCACCGTAAAGGAAAGAATAAAACGTATTGAGGAGTTTTTCAACGATAAGGTGGAATCGGCCATTACCGATGCCAAATACGGTTTTATAGCAGGGGCGCTGAAGGAGACCTACAAGAAAAACGAGAAGTCGGATAAGATGCTGATAAGCAAAGTGATAGATGACGTCATCACAAACAGGCTTTACAGTTTTCCGCTCTTTATTTTTTTGATGTGGATAATGTTTCAGGCCACTTTCTTCGTGGGCGCCTATCCCCAAGAGTGGCTCACATGGCTTGTTGACAAATTCGGCCTTGCCGTGAGTCATATTTTGCCGCAAGGCATCATTAAAGATATCATTGTTGACGGCGTGATAGGCGGGGTGGGAGGTGTCATTGTTTTTCTGCCTAACATCTTGATACTCTTTCTGTTTATCTCGCTTATGGAAGACACCGGCTATATGGCGCGGGTGGCATTTATAATGGACAAAATAATGCATCGCGTAGGCCTTCACGGTCGCTCTTTCATCCCGCTTTTGATGGGCTTCGGTTGCAATGTGCCGGCAATAATGGCCACGAGGACCATTGAGGGAAAAAACGACAGACTTATCACCATTTTGATAACGCCCTTTATGTCGTGCTCGGCACGCTTGCCTGTTTATGTTTTGATTATCAGTGCTTTCTTTCCCAAGCATCCCGGCTCGATGCTGTTTTTGATTTATTCCATAGGCATTTTAATGGCGGGTGTGATGGCCATAGTTTTCCGAAAAACGCTGATAAAAGCCAAGGAGCTGCCCTTTGTGATGGAGTTGCCGCCTTACAGAATACCCACGGCCAAAAACATACTGAAACACATGTGGTTTAAGGCTGCAATGTTTCTCAAAAAAATGGCCGGAGTGATAATGATAGCCTCCTTGATAATATGGGCGCTGACATATTTTCCGGTGAACGTAAATTACACGAAAGATTATGCGGCACTTGCCGATTCCACGGCCGCACATTACGAAGCTCTTTTGAACAAAACGGATGACGAGCTTGCGCGCGACAGTGTCAAAACCTTGATGGATAAGTCGTTGATGAGTATCGAAAATGAGAAAAAAGTAGAGAAGAGCGAGAAATCGTATATAGGTCGCATAGGCAAGTTTATAGAGCCTGCCATAAGGCCTCTCGGCTTCGACTGGCGTATGGGCGTGAGCTTGCTTACGGGTATGGCTGCCAAGGAGATAGTGGTATCGACCATGGGAGTGCTATACCAAAGCGAAGGCGGCAGCGACGAAACCGCCAATCTGAAAGTGAAGTTGCAAAACGCCACTTACAAAAGCGGAAAACACGCCGGCGAGAAAATCTATAATCGTGCTTCAGCCTTTGCTTTTATCATTTTCATTTTGTTCTATTTCCCCTGCGTGGGGGTCATTGCGGCGGTGCGTCGTGAGGCGGGAGGCTGGAAATGGGCTGTATTTTTGGCCGTTTACACCACGGCTTTGGCATGGATTTTCAGCTTTATTGTTTACAATGTGGGCATGATGCTCTGATTTTTTGCGGGGCAGACCTAAGAAATGTTGTTCTAAAAGGCTAATTTTCAACGGGTTTATATTCGCCGAAAAGCCGACAAAATAATCTTTACAAACATCTTGTTTGTATAAAAGAAATATTACTATTTTTGCCGTCCGTTTTTAGAGCGGAATTAACAGTTAATTATCAAATTATTAAACAATTAAAATTCAAAACTATGTTGAATCGTTATGAAACCGTTTTCATTTTAACTCCCGTTTTGTCTGAAGATCAGATGAAGGAAGCGGTAAATAAGTTCAGAGGTTTGATTGAAAAGGCCAAAGGTGCCAAAATCATTCACGAAGAAAAATGGGGATTGAAGAAGTTGGCTTATCCCATACAAAAGAAGTCAACCGGATTTTACCATCTGTTTGAGTTCGAGGCAGAAGGTTCGTTTATCAAAGATTACGAAGTGGCTTTCAAACGCGACGAGCGTATCTTGAGATTTCTGACCGTTAAACTCGACAAGCACGCCATCGCTTACAACGAGAAAAAACGTGCCGCCAAACAGAAAATCGAAGAATTATCTTAATCGTTAACCTCTAAAATTTATTACAATGGCTACAAGTTCGGAAATAAGATATTTAACTCCCATAGCAGTAGATACCAAGCGCAAAAAATATTGTCGTTTCAAAAAAAGCGGTATCAAATACATCGATTATAAAGATGCTAACTTTTTGATGAAGTTTGTAAACGAGCAAGGCAAAATTCTGCCCCGCCGTCTCACGGGCACTTCATTGAAATATCAGAAAAAAGTTGCACAGGCGGTAAAAAGAGCACGTCACATTGCCCTTATGCCTTATGTTGGAGATTTATTAAAATAAAAGGAGGTAAAATCATGGAAGTTATTTTAACAAAAGATATGGCAAAATTGGGATTTGCCAACGACATTATCACAGTAAAAGACGGATACGCTCGCAATTACCTCATTCCCAAAGGGTTTGCGAAACAAGCTACTCCCTCGGCCAAGAAAGTTTTGGCGGAAAACCTTAAGCAAAGAGCTCATAAAGAAGAGAAAATACGCAAAGAAGCCGAAGTTTTGGCAAAAGCTATCGAAGGTGTAAACCTGACGATTGGTGCCAAAGTGGGACAAAGCGGTAAAATCTTCGGCTCCGTTAACGCCATGCAAATCAGCGATGCTCTCAAATCGCAACACAACCTTATCGTTGACAGAAAGAAAATCAACGTTGTGGGCGAAAACATCAAGGAAGTGGGCGAATACACGGCTGAAGCCAACCTGCATCGCGATGTGAAAGCCACCATCAAATTTACGGTGGTTGCCGAGTAAAAGTTTAATAAGCTTTTTCGAAAAAACCCGATTAAATGTTATTTAGTCGGGTTTTTTTTATATCTTTGAAATATTAAAACCACGGTTTATCGAAGTGCTTTGATAAAAGGCGCCACGAGATTTGGGATTCATGAGATTTTATCTTTAACACATTGTTTTTTAGTTTTTTATAACAAAACAAAGTAGAGGCTATTTATAAAGAACAGCAATGTAAAACGCAAAACAACTCAGTATAAACCGGAGATGAAAACAGAGAATTAGTAAAAGTAAAAGACACAACTTTATCATTACAGCTATGACGAGAAAACAAATGAGTTATGTGAGGTCTTTGCGTCAGGGGAAGTTTAGAAAAATTCACAATCAATTTCTTGCCGAAGGACCTAAGGTTGTCGGGGAATTTATGAACAGCAATTTTGATTTTGCTACTCTTTATGCCACAGAACCATGGCTTGAAGAAAATATCGACATCATAAACAAGCGTGAATTGCGCTACGAAATCATCACCGAGTCGGAGCTTATGTCCATCAGCAGGTTGAAAGAGCCCAATCAGGTATTGGCCGTCATTTTCCAAAAATCTATTCCCGAAGAAATTGACATCGAAGGACTTACTCTGGCTCTTTACGCCATAAGCGACCCGGGTAACATGGGCACCATACTGCGTACCGCCGATTGGTTCGGCATTAAAAATATTTTCTGCTCTTTCCGCACCGTGGATGTTTACAACCCCAAGGTGGTGCAGGCCTCCATGGGCTCGCTGAGCAGAATTAACGTAACTTATTTGGACTTCGAAGACCTTTTTGCCCAATGCAACGAAGTGGGCATTCCCGTGTACGGCACCATGGCCGACGGAAGGAATTTTTACGAAGTGGATTTCCAACTGCCGTCAATGGTTGTTATCGGTAACGAGGCCAACGGAATAAAAGAAAAATACTACAAATTTTTCGACGACAAAATCGCCATACCCTCGTATAACAACGGGAGAACGGAGTCGCTGAATGCCGCCGTTGCCACCTCCATAATTGTTTCGGAAATAAGAAGAAAATTAATACATTTCTAATAAAATATTAAAATACA
>CAZPGC010000157.1:0-5388 GCA_964585875.1 uncultured Prolixibacteraceae bacterium
AAAAAACCTAATCAAAAAGAAAAACGACCTTCCCCGCCGACATATTTTTTATATAAGTCCTCAAGCCTTTTACCACATCGTGAATGCCGAAGGTGGTGTTTATTCGGGTTTTGATTTCTCCGTCGATTACCATTTGCATCAAGCGTTTTGTAACTCTGTCGAAATCCTTATTCTTTTTTAAATCGGCCACATAATGGTTTAGGTTAAAGCCTCTTATGCTTTTGTTGTTAAAAATAAGGTCGATGGTGTCGATGTTTCCCACGGCTTCATTGGACAGACCGCCGTAAACCACCAAGTGGGAGTTTTCGGGCAAGGCGTTGAACAAAGTGCCCGAAAAGATGCCTCCCACGGCATCCAAGGCCGTGACATTTTTTTTGCCTTGACAGGCCTCCGCCAGGCGCTTTTCGAAATCCTCGTCTTCGGTAAACAAATTCACGTAAGTGCCTGAAAATTCAAGCCCTTGAATGCTGCTGCGCTTTCTGAAGATGTTTATCACCTCCATGCCGTTTTTGGCAGCCATAACCCTCACAAATTGAGGCACTTGTCCCCCTGCAGCATCGAGAATTATTGTGTCGGAGCCTCGCTTTTCGGCTACCTCGAACATTCCCAAAGCCGTCAGAGGATTGATGGACAGGGTGGCGGCTTGCAGCAAATCTATTTTGGAATCGAGAACAATGCAGTTGTCTGCATCAACGATGATAAATTGCGACCAACAACCTATTTTTTCCTCCTGTAAAAAAACCGATACCCTTTTCCCTTCCATATGCCTGCATTCTTCGCCCGTGGCCACCACAGTGCCTGCACCTTCGAAACCCGGAACGGCGGGAAGTTCTTTCACTATGTTGTAAGTGCCCTGCATAAAGGCGATGTCGGAAGGGTTGCAGGGCGAGGCTTCCATTTTTACAACAAGCTGATTGCCGGCGGGTTGCGGCAGCTCCACTTCCGCGGTTTTCAGGCTGAGCATGGCTCTGATAAGATTTTTGTTGTAGGCAGGCAACAATACGGCCTCGGTGGTCTTGGGAACTTGCATATCAAAAAAAGGTTTTGGTGTTATTCTATTTCCACGGTCAGGTCGCGATTCGACAGCTCGCGGTGCATGGGCTCAAGGGTGCTGAAATCGGCAGACTTCACCGTACATTTGCCTTTGAAATGGACGATGAAGGCGCACTGCTCGGCTTGCAGGGGCTCGTGCTTACACACCTCCACAAGGCTCTGTATCACCCAATCGAAGGTGTTGAAATCGTCGTTGTATAAAACCAAATCAAAAATATCGGAATGTTTTTCAAGCACGTCACCGCTTGCCTGCTCTTTTTCCTTATTTCCAAAATAGGGTTTCATAGCGTATCGGGTTTTGTTTTGCACTGCAAAATTACTAAAAAATGCTTTTCCGTTGCGGCTTGTGATGCCATACATAGCAACACAGAGCCAGGAATCGAATTAAAGGTTTGGTTACTGTTTGCTTTTTAGCCCGATTTAAAGCAATTAATTGCTAACTTTGTTGCTAAATCGTAAGTTAAGTTTTTATGAAGGCAAAAAATCCCTCGGACAAAAGATTGAGGAAATGTCAGGTGGAATATTTAAAAACACCACATATTTACCATATTGTCGAAGCAAGTATGCCTTTTCGTTTTTCCAAAGAGGCAATAAAAGCAGTGAGGTTTTTTACAGTGTAGAAATTTGTATTTTTTTGTTGATATGAAAAAAGTAACAATAAAAACGCCGACCAAAACTTTTGCAAGTCATTCTTATATTAGCGCAAATGGCACGGAATATCTGCATGCAAAAGCTTTACAACATTTACATAAAAGGCAAAGCAAATTAAGTTGGCGCGAGAAAACGCCCGAGGTCATATTTCCTCATCAAAACCCGTCAGTTGATACAAAACACATAAAACAGACTCAAAATCAAACAAATACAAACCAATTTATTAACTAAAAATCACAAAAATGAATAGAAAAATTTACACCTTGGTTGTTTTGTTATTAATCGGAATAACAAAAACGTATGCCCAAACTTGGAATCAAGTCGGCAGTTATATTTTAGGGCAAAATGCCGAAGATTATCTGGGACTGGAAGACGAAGTTGCCATAAATAACGACGGTTCCGTTATTGCGGTCGCATCGGCAAAACACGACAATTACAAGGGACAGGTCCGGGTTTTTAAAAACGTTTCGGGGCAATGGATACAAATGGGTAACAGTATTAACGGAGACACAAATTCCGATAATTTCGGAGACGCCATAGCCCTGAGTGCCAACGGATTAATTATCGCGATAGGAGCACCCAACCATGCAGGAAACGGAAGCTACTCGGGTCAAGTAAAGGTTTTTGAGTTTAACCAAACGACATCCTCTTGGAGTCAGCTTGGAAATGATATTTACGGAGATAGCGTCGATAATTTCTGCGGCTCTTCCGTGGATTTAAGTAAGGACGGGTTGACGCTCGCAACAAGCTCTCCGTATAACGATAATGCGTTCAACAATGCAGGTGAAGTTCGAGTTTTTCATTATAACGGAACTAATTGGACACAAGTCGGAAACAGCATTTACGGACAAAACGCAAATGAAAAAATATACTATTCGCGTTTGAACGGCGACGGCACAGTTGTAGCGACGGGCTCAAACAACAATGCGGGACATTCCGGTTTTGTAAGAGTTTACAAATTAGTTTCAAACACCTGGACATTGCAAGGAAACGAGATAGTAGGCGAGGCGGCGGGAGATTATGCATCAAACCCCGTTTTAAACGATAGCGGCCTAACGCTTGCGGTAGGTGCTTACGGAAACGATAACGGCGGAAGTGATGCGGGAAATGTCCGCGTGTTTAATTTTGACGGAACAAATTGGACAAAAGTGGGAAGTGATATTAACGGCGAAGCGGCAGGCGATTGGTTTGGCTCGGCACTCAGCCTTTCGTCCAACGGTTTGGTTATAGCAATAGGAGCTTATGCTAATGACGACGGCGGTAATATGGCCGGCGAAGTTAAAGTGTTTGAATATGACAGCACTAACTGGGTTCAAGTAGGAAACGATATCGACGGCACTGCCGATAATGACGGGCTCGGACAGTCATTGGCAATAAGCGGAAACGGACAAAATATCATCATAGGAATCCCTCGCAAAGACGATAACGGATATAATTCGGGAGCGGCCGTAGTTTATCATACCGACAGCATAATAAACGGCATCCCGAATCCCTTGCAAAATGCCATTTCCGTTTTTCCGAATCCCACAAACGGCAAATTTATTATCTATAATGAAAGCGCCATTTATCGGGCTGAGATAATAGATATAAAGGGCGAAAAGATTATGGATTTGAAAATATCTTCTCCTAATACCGAAATTGATTTATCAAACAAAGCACCGGGTATTTATTTTGTAAAAATACTGGATAGAGAAGGTAATACAAAGGTTATAAAATTGATTAAAAAATAACAACAAATCGCGTTCGGTAAGCGCTTGTAAATATGGCATTTACAGCACACAACCAACGTTGTTTCATGTTGGAAAACAATCATTACAGAGCGCGACGCGCAACCGTTGACCTCTTATAAAAGACCTTGTAAAGAAAGTCCTACTTTACATGTTTCTCGGCGTGATACGACGAGCGCACCAAGGGGCCGCTTTCAACGTAGCGGAAGCCTTTTTGTAGGCCTATGCGCTTGTATTCGTCAAAGGTTTGAGGTGTGATAAACTCCAAGACGGGCAGATGCTTGGGCGAGGGACGCAGGTATTGTCCTATGGTCATCACCTCCACGCCCGCCTCTATGAGGTCGTCCATCACCTGCAGCACCTCTTGGCGCGTTTCGCCTATGCCGAGCATAATGCCCGATTTTGCCCTTGCCTTTGATGCCGAAATTATACGCAGCACCTCAAGGCTTCTGTCGTATTTTGCCCTGCTTCTCGTGGAGGGCGTCAGCCGGCGAACGGTTTCGAGGTTATGCGACACCACTTCGGCCCCGGCATCCACAACTTTCATAATCAGCTCTTTACGAGCGTCGAAATCGGGAATGAGTGCCTCGATGGTAACGTGGGGCATACGCCGCTTTATCTCCTTTACGGTAAGGGCCCAAATCTCGGCGCCGAGGTCGTCGAGGTCGTCGCGGTCAACGGAAGTGAGCACGCAGTGTTTTATTTTCATTTTCTCCACGGCGTCGGCAACGCGCTTGGGCTCGTTGTAGTCGGGGGGCAGCGGTTTGCCGGTGGGCACATCGCAAAATTTGCAGGAGCGTGTGCAGATGTTGCCGAGTATCATAAAAGTTGCCGTGCCCGCACTCCAGCATTCGCCCATATTGGGACAGTTGCCGCTTGTGCATATGGTGTGCAGCTTGTTGCTGTTCACCACATCTTTCATTTTGATGTAGGTTTTACCCTTTGGCAGCGGGCTTTTCATCCAGCGGGGTTTTCGTTCGATATGTTTGTTGGTCATTGTTTTGTTCGTTTTATGATTTCAAATGAAAAAACTTGTGAAAGTTTTTGGAGAAGAAGGCTTTTAACCTCCTCAATGTCAATGTCTTCTCCCCTTTCGACGGATAGAGACGTAACGCCTTTGTCGGTAAATCCGCAGGGGTTTATGTGTGAAAAATAGCTCAGGTCGGTGTTGATGTTAAAGGCGAAACCGTGCATTGTGATAAAGCGGCTTGCCTTAACGCCTATGGCGCAAATTTTTCGTGCTTTCGCCGTGCCGGCATCGAGCCAAACGCCTGTGGCTCCTTGCAACCTGCCTGCTTCTATGCCGTAGCTTTTCAAGGTGAGGATTATAGCCTCTTCGATACGGTGGACATATTCTTTGATACCTATGCCGAAGTTTTGCAGGTCGAAGAGCGGATAGCCTACAATTTGTCCCGGACCGTGGTAGGTGATGTCGCCGCCGCGGTCGATGTGAAACAGCTCTGCACCGTAGGCTTTCAGGCGGTTTTGGTCGATGAGCAGGTTGCTGTCGTTGCCGCTTTTTCCTATGGTGTAAACGTGCGGGTGTTCGCAGAAAAGCAAACGGTGTATTTGTTCTTCTTTCTCTTGGTCGGCAAGCAGGCGGTTGCGGGTTTTTATGCCGAGCATTACTTCAAACAGTTGTTTTTGCAAATCCCAAGCTTGTTTGTAAGGCATTAAACCCAAATCGCGATATATGACTTTGTTTTGCATTGTTTTCGATGTTGAGCGGCAAAAATAAAGGAAAATAATATGAGTCGGGACGGGATTATGGGATAATGTAAAGAACAAGGCTTGCGAAATGCTGAATTTCAATAAGAAGATATTTTATTTCAGCATAAGCGTAACGAAGTTATTGGTGTTTTTTATTGTTTCAACTTTATATCGGCTTGTTTTTCTTCTTTTCTTTTTTTAAAAAAAGAAACAAAAAACCTCCGCTGTGCCAAAATTCCTAAAAACA
>CAZPGC010000158.1:0-5281 GCA_964585875.1 uncultured Prolixibacteraceae bacterium
AAAAACTTTTCCTGAATCTGTCGTTTTGTAAAGATTTGACAGATTTCTAAAAGACATTACCTAATCTCCACTTTTCTCAAGCCTCCGGTGTTGGGATAAAATTGCAATTTAACATCCTCGGCGGGCAGTGAGGCTACCACCCCGAACTGACTTATCAGGAAAGAAGCTTCGGCAATTTGCTCGGCTCCTTTAATTATGCTGAACTTGGCATATTCGGGAATACGATAATAAAAACCCGTGGTTTTGGAGTCGTCGTCTTTGTTATCTTTGATAAAGTTTCCGAGTGTCATGGTGTTTTTAGCTCTTTTCACGTGAATATAAACCATTTTGCCGCCGTGAAAACTTTCGTCAACAACGCCTGCCGCTTTCGAGAATTTAAACAGAGGGATGGAAGCGTTGTAAATCTGCGGCTCGGGAATGTAGGTGTAGCGATATTGAAATGTTTCCTTTTCGGTAATGCCCGTAAAGAGCATCATATACTCTTTTTCGAGCTTTTCAAGTTCTTCATTCATAAGGCTTATGGTGGCTTTGGAATAGGCCACTTCCTGGTCGCCGGTGATAATATCGAAACGCCGTTCTTTGACCTTCATTATGAAATCGGCAGCCTCTTTGGCTTTTTCTTCAAGCGTTTTTTCCACCATTCTGCGTCGCAAAATACGTTTCTCTATGGTGATGGTGTCGATGTTCACTTTTTCTATAATGGTATCGACGCGCTCTTTCAGGTTTGCATCGGCAAAATATTTGAAAGTCTCGGAATAATCTATCTTGGTTTTGGCCAGCTCTTCCTTTTTTTCCTGCTGCACCATGGCGTCGCTGTTGTCGTTAACGTCCTGAATCATACCGGCTTCGCTAAGACTCAGCAACATGGAACGCGCCTTGGAAGGCTTGTATTTTTCAAGATTTACAAAATAAAATTGGTCGGGGTCGGGTTCGGCATAGGTGTTTATTTTCACATCCGTCATTTCATAGTTCACGCTGTTTGTTTGCAGGGCATTTTTTATGCCGAGATATTTTGAAGCATATTTGGCATAGGGCCCCGCAATTCTTTTGGTTTTAATAACGGTGATATCGATGGTTACCACGTTTCGCGGCAAAGAATAATATACACCCCGGGCATCCGGAATCTCGGTTCCATCCTCGACTTTCACCACATCATAACGGCTCACACACGAAACCAAAGTAAAAATCAAAACCAAACTTATAACTACTTTCTTTCTCATAAACCGGATTTTATATAAAGGTAAGCAAAGATAAAGAAAATATAAATCGTTATGATTGGAATTTTCAGACTGCCGCGATAAGGCCTATCAAATTGAAAAGTAAAAAAACGAGTTGGAACGAAAATCGAGAGCCTGTTTCCAAATACAAGCTCAAACATCAGGGCAGCAAAAATCACTTATTGGCTGTGCCAAAACAATAATCTTGTATTTTTGGTGTTTGAAATATTCATTTATGTTTTAAAGGCGAATTTATGTTATCTTTTTTGAAAGACAAAAGGTTTTATATCAATCTGGCGCTGATTGTGCTGCTGACGGCGGGCATCATTTGGGGCACGCTCAAGGCCATAGACGAGTTTACACGGCACGGACAGGCCATTTCCGTCCCCGATTTTACGGGCTTATATTTTAACGAGTTGGCTGATAATCCGGATTTTCAGCGTTTTAAATTTTCGGTCATCGACTCCGTTTACGACCCCACAAAAGAAAAAGGCACCATTATTCATCAGGACCCTCGTCCCGAAGCTACGGTAAAAGAAGGAAGAATGATTTATTTGACGGTGGTGGCCGTCAACCCCAAAATGGTGGATATGCCGCAACTTAAAGACTTGTCGCTGCGCTCGGCCACTTCGCTTTTGCAAACTTACAACCTGAAGGTGGGCAAGTTGAGTTACGAACCCGACATTGCCAAAAATGCCGTGTTGCGGCAACTTTATCGAGGTGAAGAAATTGAGCCCGGAACACCCGTGGTGTCAGGCTCTTCCATCGATTTGGTTTTGGGCTTGGGAGAGCAGCAAGAGCTAATACCCGTGCCTTTTTTAATAGGTATGCACCGCAGCGAGGCCATAAAAGCCTTACACAATGCCTCTTTGAATTTGGGCGAAGAACATTTTGACGAAGGTGACGACACTTCTTTGGTGAGGATTTATCGTCAAAGACCTAATTTTACAGTTAAAAGTGTGGCGAAATACGGTAGCGATGTGGAGCTTTGGTATAAATCCGAAAAGAATTTCGACTTCGATACTTATTTGAAAAAATTCCACAGGGACAGCACTTTACAGGACTCATCACAGAACCTATGACAAAAATGAAAAACATCTTATTGCTTTTTTTTATGCTGCTGACCACCGCTTTTGTCACGGCTCAGGAGCAACTTGTGCCCTTGGCAAAGAATCCGGTTTTATCGAAAGCAAATCATAAAAAGCTAATAACGGCCAAAAGCGGCACGGCCTCCGCGGTGAAACTGCCCTTTGCCGATGATTTCAGCTACAATTCTCTTTATCCCTCCCGAAAGCTTTGGAGCAACCGCTATGTGTTTGTAAACAAGGGCTTTGCGGTCAATCCCGTTACTATCGGCGTTGCCACCTTCGATGCCGTAAACGATACGGGTGCCGTTTACCCCTACGCCATGCAATTTCCTTTTGTGGCCGACAGCCTCACAAGCAACAGCATTCGCCTCGACTCGGCCTTCGGCTCAACGCCGGTGAAGCTTAGCCCCGCCGATTCGGTGTATGTGAGCTTCTATTTTCAGCCCCAAGGCATAGGCAACGCTCCCGAGACAGAGGACTCGCTTATTCTGCAATTTTTCAATCCGGTGAGCCAAAGTTGGAGCACGGTCTGGAATCACCAAGGCATGAAACTCGACTCTTTCCGCACGGCCTATGGCGTTGATTTCAAGATTGTTATGATTCCCGTCACCGATAGCGATTACTTTTCTCCCGACTTCCGTATCAGGTTTTTAAACAAAGCCTCCATACCAAACAACAACATACCCTCGTGGCGCTCGGGAGCCTACGACCATTGGAATATCGACTACGTTTATATCGACAAAGACAGAAATATCAACGACACCACCGTTCACGACGTGGCATGGATTGAGTCGATGCAGACGCTTCTTTTGAACTATATCTCTATGCCGTGGAATCAATACAATGCCAACGCACAAGCCGAAACCAACACCGCCGCGGCACTGAAATTCAGGAGTTTGGACCAA
Organism: uncultured Prolixibacteraceae bacterium; assembly: GCA_964585875.1. Taxonomy (GTDB): domain Bacteria; phylum Bacteroidota; class Bacteroidia; order Bacteroidales; family UBA1556; genus UBA6267. The sequence goes on from CAZPGC010000158.1 coordinate 3,211, forward strand.
GGCGTGGGATTGAAAAACATGAACCAATATTTTTATGTTCAAAATCTTGACGACAAGACCTTTCACAAATCCACCCCTTATCCCGCTTCCACCAATATGGCGGCAGGAGACGTGATAAATTACGCTCCCGATTATCAATATCCTTCGTCGCAACCCTTTTATTTTAAAAGCAATGCCACCGAAAATGCCGACTTCGAAGTGATGTTCAGAATTTATTCCAACACCCCGCCGTTGGATATCATTCATAGCAACGACACCATGAGGTTTTACCAGCGTTTTTACAATTACTACGCTTACGACGACGGAGTGCCCGAATACGGTTACGGTCTGTCGAATCAAGGGGCCAAGCTGGCTTACAAATTTACCCTCAACACCCCCGACTCGCTGCAATCCGTTCAGATGTATTTCAACCAAACCCTCGGGGCCGCCAATCAAAAATATTTTTATCTGACGGTGTGGGACGACAACGGCGGCGAGCCCGGCAACATAATTTACCAACAGCAGGGCATCAGACCCGAGTTTGAAAACAAGCTGTTTAAATATCACACCTATAAGCTGAAACATGCCGTTTACGTCAGCGGCACTTTTTACGTGGGTTGGCAGCAGCTCACCCAAGACAACCTCAACGTGGGCTTCGACGCCAATAACGACCATCAGGATAAAATTTTCTACAACAGCGGAGGCTCATGGCAAAACAGCAGCTACCACGGTGCTCTGATGATACGCCCCGTCTTGGGCGATAAAAAAGATGCTTTTGTGGGAATGCAGGAAAAGGAGAGCCTCGTCGGCCTCGGGCTTTTTCCCAATCCCGTCAGCGGCAAATATCTGAATATCAGAATAAACGGCATAGACGAAAGCAAAAAGAACGAGCTTGAAATTTCCGTTTATTCCCTGACCGGCAGTTTGCTTTTGAAAAGTAATTATAAGAGCAAAATTTTCACAGGCAACTTGGAAAGAGGACTTTATTTCATAAAAATAAGCTCCCCGAAAGGTGATATTTCCCTGATGCGAAAATTTATAATACGGTAACCATGGACAAAAAGAGCACACAAGCTATAATGGTGGACGACAGGGAGTTGTATGAGCATTACCGTATCGAAGTCGATCCGGGGCAAACAAGCCTGCGCGTAGATAAGTTTTTGATGAGCCGCATTGAAAACATTTCGCGAAACCGGTTGCAAAACGCCGCCAAGGCAGGCAACATTTTAGCCAACGGCAAGGTGGTGAAGTCCAACTACAAGGTAAAACCCCGGGATGTCATTTCGCTTGTGATGACAACACCGCCGCGCATTACCGAGGTCATTGCGGAAGACATTCCCCTCGACATCGTTTATGAAGACAAAGACATCATAGTGGTAAACAAGCCTGCCGGCATGGTTGTTCATCCCGCCCATGGTAATTTCAACGGCACTTTACTGAACGCCCTTAAGTTTCACCTGAAAGAAGAAAGTGCCGCTAACCCCGAAATTGTTCCGCTGCTTGCCCACCGCATCGACAAAGACACCTCTGGCATTCTCTTGGTGGGGAAAAACGAAATTTCGCAGGCAAAACTTGCCAAACAGTTTTTCGACCACAGCATCGACAGGAAATATTTGGCCTTGGTGTGGGGCGATTTCGCTGAAGATGAGGGTTTTATAGAAGGTCACATAGGCAGGAGCTTGAAAAACCGCAAGGTTATGAGCGTTTTCCCCGACGGCGCTTACGGCAAAGCAGCGCTCACACGCTACAAGGTGATGGAGCGTTTCGGCTATGTTTCGATGGTGGAGTGCAAGCTGGAAACGGGACGAACACACCAAATTCGCGCTCATATGAAACACATCGGACATCCGCTTTTCAACGATGCGGCATATGGCGGCGACAAAATCCTAAAGGGGACAACCTTTACCAAATATAAGCAGTTTGTGCAGAATTGCTTTAAAATAATGCCGCGACAAGCACTCCACGCAAAATCCCTGGGCTTTGTGCATCCCACCACCGGCAAAAAAATGTTCTTCGACTCGGAGCTTCCCGCAGACATGGCTGCCGTTGTGGAAAAATGGCGTAATTACGGAAGCAAATCCTGATAATTACG
>CAZPGC010000159.1:0-1414 GCA_964585875.1 uncultured Prolixibacteraceae bacterium
GACGCTCGTTAGACTTGATTTTATGCCTGCATAACAGAATATTGTTTTGATATTAGTCATTCTCCGGCAGGTATAAAATCAAGGCTAAAAGGAGGAGTTTGAAGGTTTTAGCTTTTTTGTTTGGGTTTTTAGGGATTTTGGCGCAGCGGAGGTTTTTTGTTTCTTTTTTTGAAAAAAGAAAAATAATAAATCGCCGAAAGGAGATTCGTTTTTGATATTGTTTTACTTTCAAAAATTATCAAATCACGAGTTGTAAATATTAGAGAATCAATAATTTATGCTTTTCATATACTTTGATTTAATATTTTATCGGATAGTAATATTTTAAATATATTTGTCGTTAAGAAATTTATCACAATTTATTCTATTGCATAAGGTGAAAACTATTCTGATATTTCTTTTTGTGCTTTGCTCGCTGTTTTCCGAAGCTCAGGAAAATAACAAAAAAGCCATTCTGCCCCCATCCAACGAATTCAGTCTTTTTTTCAGAAAAGGCAGAATATCGCCCAACGTATATTTCCCCTTGTCGGGAGAAAACATTTTCAAAAAAGAATACCTGCATTACATGAGTTTCGGCTATGGTTATTCGAGATACCTTACCGAAAAATTGAAGTTAGGCTTAAGCTTTGAACTTTCTCTCTATGAATTTAAGGTTTTTATGAAACTCAACGAAGACAATGTGCCCGGGCTGAAAAAATATATAGGACAAAGCAGCTATGAAAGTTGGGATTACGGCTTTTTATCGGAATCCTATGACATGAGTTATTTCTGCTTTCCTCTACATTTCGATTATCAGCTTTTAAAACCCGAGAGCAGGCATCAGCTGTGGCTGTCGGCGGGGGTGGATTTCAGGTTTTTCTCGGGAATCAACATGAAATACAATTCCGGCCTTATGAACGATACCGGCAATGTAAATTTAATGGAGCTGTCGGCTCATTTAGTGCAGGAAAACAAAGTTAACATGGCATTGACTTTTGCACTCCGCTATCAATTCAAACTTGCCTATTTTCATAAAATAAGCATCGGACTGAAAACAGGAATAAATTTTCAGGATGTGATTACCGGAGAATACACTATTTTGCCCGATGTGAAAGATGTGGATATAAACGGAACCTTCGGCAACAAAGTAAATTATCTCGGGCTGGAGATAGGCTATTTTATCAACAATGCAAAAGACCTGAATAAGGTGGCAAAGCTTGAGTTGAACAAAAAATATAACAAAACAAACCCCGATTCGGTTTTCAATAAATACGAGTGGAATTTTTCGATGCCACTTTTGGGTGGTGCTTATTTGAATACAAAAGGTATAAACAATTCTATCACAATGCCGGTATTATCAGGCTTGTTTAACGAAGTGAGAAAATACAAAAGCACGAGATTGTCTTATGCTCTTGCCGCCGATTTGATGTTTGAA
>CAZPGC010000159.1:1514-5008 GCA_964585875.1 uncultured Prolixibacteraceae bacterium
TACAGAATCACATACATCAAAGAAATAAATCATGTGAATTGGGTGGGAGCCGGAATAGGAGCTCAAATTCGTTTTTTCCGCTATTTTCGTAATATGAATAAGTTATATGTGTCGCTACGTTACGATTATCCGCTCACAAATCCTTACACCGTGGAATATTACCTTTTCGACCAAAATGCCAATGTCGAAAAACGCAGCTTCAAAATGAAGCCGCACACCCTCTATCTAACCATAGGCTACGGCATTACATGGAAGCGACTGGCCTTGTATAAGCAGGGCTATAAAAATTGAGTTGTGAAGGCTTGATGTTTCGGGTTTTTGATGATTTGATGTTTCGGGTTGGAGGTATGTGAAAAATATAAGCTGCAGCTGTCGGCTTGGGGCAGATTCGGTTTTCGGGCAACAATGAAGAAAAGCCCGCCAAAGACCACCCGGCACCTTTCTTAACCCTTTCTGACTCTTTTTCCCGACCGGTCGAAATATTTCCACTTGCCGCTTTTTTTATCTTCCTTGTATCGGCCTTCGGTTTTCAGCTTGCCGTTGTCGTAATATTCCAGATATTCCCCTTCTTTCAAACCGTTTTTATAATTGGTTATCTCCTTTATTTTTCCGTTGTCGTAATAGGAAATATAGCTGCCGTCAAAATCGCCGTTTTTATAATGTATAACAGCCATAACGTTCTTATGCTCACCGTAATACACGCTTACGCTGTCTTTTTTTCCGTCTTTGAAAAACTCCAGAAGCAGCGTATCGCCGTTTTGATAATAGCGGGTGTAGGGGCCGTTTTTCACACCGTTTTCAAAAGACTGTTTAAAAATCGGCTTGCCGTTGGTGCCATAAAAAATATTTACCCCGTGCAGCTTGTTTTGCCTCATGTGACGCTCGTTTCTCAAATGGCCTTTGTCGTCGAAAACAAGAGCCACCCCGTCTTGCATGCCATTGTGATATTCGGTAAGGGAGTTGAGCATCCCGCTTAAAAAATAAGACAGCCACACGCCTTCTTTCACGCCGTGACTATAGCTACCCGTGATACGCGCCGCACCGAAATGCTCTATCCACTTGCCGTCTTTCTTTCCTTGCGAGTCGAAACGGTTGAGTGTGTCGCCGTTTTCTATCACAAGTTTTTGACCGGATAAAGTGACAGATAAAAACAAGGTCAAGAAAAAAAATAGCGTTTTCATGATTATATGAAATTAGATAGTCTTCGTTTTCGTGGTGGTGCCGAAAAGGGTAAAACTGTCGGCATCGTTTATCAGCACATCATAAAAGTCGCCTACTTGCAAGGGCTCGCTGCCAGCTATAAGCACCTCGTTGTCAACCTCATAAGAGTCACCTTCCGTTCTGCCAACCCAATACTCGTTTTCCTTTTTGTCGATGAGCACCTTTAGCACCTGCCCAATTTTCTCCTGATTTTTTTCATAGGAAATCTGCTCTTGCAGCTCCATAATCTCGGCGGCGCGGCGCTCTTTCACCTCTTCCGGCACATCGTCTTTCAAGGCAAAAGCGGGAGTGTCTTCCTCGTGCGAATAGGTGAAAACGCCCACTCTGTCGAAGCGCATTTCTCTAACAAAATCTTTAAGGCGCAAAAACTCTTCTTCGCTTTCTCCCGGGTATCCGGTTATGAAGGTGGTGCGGAGGGTGAGTCCGGGCACTATGCGGCGGAATTTCTCCACAAGCTCTTTGTTTAAACGCGAGTTGTGACCCCGTCGCATCGACTTCAAAATTCTGTCGTCGTTATGTTGCAGTGGAATATCGAGGTATTTGCAAATTTTGGGATTCCCGGCCATCAGATGCAGCACCTCATCGGGAAAGGACGTGGGGTAGGCATAGTGCAGCCTTATCCACTCGATGCCTTCTACTTTGGCAATTTTTTCCAACAAAGGAGCGAGCATACGCTTACCGTAAATATCTATGCCGTAGTAAGTTAAATCTTGAGCTATCATTATCAGTTCTTTCACTCCCTTTTTGGCGAGAGAGTGCGCTTCGGCCTCGAGCGACTCCATCGTGCGGCTTTTATGCTTGCCGCGTATGCCCGGAATGGCACAAAAAGAGCAGCTGTGGTCGCAACCTTCCGAGATTTTGAAATAGGCAAAATGACGCGGAGTAGTCAGATGACGCTCTCCCACAAGCTCTTTTTTGAAGTCGGCACCCAAATCCTCCAATATTTTGGGAATATCGTTAACACCGTAGATGTTGTCGATTTCGGGAATCTCGGCTTTAAGCTCATCGGTATAACGCTCGGAAAGACAGCCCATTACAACCACTTTGTTGAGCCGGCCCTTTTTTCGCTCGCGGGCATAAGCCAAAATAGTGTCGATGCTTTCCTCTTTGGCATCGTTGATAAAGCCGCAGGTGTTTATTATCACTACCTCGCTGTTGTCGTCCTCGCCCACGAGCTCGAAGCCGCCGGCCTCTATCTGACCCATAAGCATCTCGCTGTCAACAAGGTTTTTGGAACAGCCGAGGGATATAAGTTTTATTCTGTTTTTTTTCAATTTCAAGCCTCTTTGAAAAGTGAGTCAACAAATTCCACACGGTCGAACAACTGCAAATCTTCCATGCCTTCGCCTATGCCGATGTATTTCACCGGAATGCGAAACTCGTCGGAAATACCTATCACCACTCCGCCTTTGGCCGTGCCGTCCAATTTGGTGAGTGCCAGCGCGTTAACTTCGGTGGCGGCCGTAAACTGCCGCGCCTGCTCTATGGCATTCTGCCCTGTGGAAGCATCGAGCACCAGCAAAATTTCGTGGGGAGCATCGGGTATTATCTTCTGCATCACGCGTTTTATCTTGCTCAGCTCGTTCATCAGATTTACTTTGTTATGCAGCCTCCCCGCTGTGTCGATAAGCACCACATCGGCCTCTTGATTAACAGCCGATTTCAGAGTGTCGAAAGCCACCGAAGCGGGGTCGGCGCCCATACCTTGATTTATCACCGGAACATCCACACGTTCGCCCCATATTTTCAGCTGATTGACGGCGGCGGCGCGGAAGGTGTCGGAGGCTCCCAGCACCACTTTCTTGCCGGCTTTTTTAAACTGATAAGCCAACTTGCCGATGGTGGTAGTCTTGCCCACACCGTTAACACCCACAACCATAATAACATAGGGCTCGTTGCGTTTTTCAAAGTCGAAACCCAAGAGCTTGTCGTTTGAGTGCTTGTCAAGCAGCTTGGTGATTTCGTCGCGCAGAATGCCGTTAAGCTCCGAAGTGCCGAGATATTTATCGCGCGAAACACGCTCTTCGATGTTCTCAATGATTTTCAAAGTGGTGTTTACGCCCACATCCGAAGTAATCAGAATCTCTTCCAAATCGTCGAGCACTTCGTCGTCAACCTTGCTCTTGCCGGCAATGGCCTTGCTGATTTTCGAAAACACCGAAGTCTTTGTTTTCTCCAGACCCTTATCTAATTTTTCTTTCTTTTCTTTACCAAAAATTCCGAAAATTCCCATTGTTTTAAAATTTTGCCAAAAATAACACAAATATATTAGC
>CAZPGC010000160.1:0-4983 GCA_964585875.1 uncultured Prolixibacteraceae bacterium
TTATTATAAAAAGATATCCCGTCCTGTTGTCGTCGAAGGGGCTTATCAGAATTTGGAAATTATCGTCGGATTCGTAATTGAAATCGCGATTCATATTTTTAGCAACAATGGAGCTGCTGTCTTTGGTATAGCACCAAATTCCGACATAGAGCGTATTCCTGTCGTAAGCCACCGCTACTTCCGTGCGTTCGGTAACAGGCTGTCCGAAATCCAAGTCGCGTTGTGTAAAATTGCTCAGATGCGGTGCTTTTTGCCAAAACGTCTCCGTGGGTTTGCCGTCGAAAATAAATTTCTCGTGAATACGCAAAGGCTCCACCTTGTCGGGCAAAGAATGTTGTCCGAAAAGGGATATTTGAAGAGATAAAAAAAAGCAAAACAGCAAAAACGGTCTCAACATACCGCCTTTTGTTATCATTCGTTTTATCATTCGTTTTATCATTCGTTTAATAAATCAAAAATCAAAAAATCAAAAGTAAAAAAGTTTTCGTTAAATCCTTGTTACATTATTCTTAATCCATATATTTGCGCCCGTTAACACATTTTTGTTTTTTTACTTAAAATATTGATAATCATGGTAAAAAATAATTTCGACACCAGACATATAGGCCCTGACGACCAAGATACGACCCTTATGCTGAAGCAGATAGGAGTTTCGAGCATTGAAGAGTTGATGAACCGGACAATACCCCCTAAAATCCGTCTTGAAAAAGACCTCGATTTGGCCGATGGTATTTCGGAAGTGGAATTTCTCAAGCTGATAAAAAAGATAGCCTCGAAGAACGAAATACGCCGTTCTTTTATCGGAATGGGATATTACGACACTGTGTTACCTCCTGTAATTCAACGCAATATACTCGAGAACGCCACATGGTACACCTCATACACTCCTTATCAGGCCGAGATTTCGCAAGGCCGTCTCGAAGCTCTGCTTAACTACCAAACGGTTATTGTGGAGTTGACAGGGCTGCCCATTGCCAACGCTTCGCTGCTTGACGAAGGGACAGCAGCGGCAGAGGCCATGCTTTTGGCTTTCGGCACCCGCTCGCGCAAGCGTATGAAGGAAGGACACAACACTTTCTTCGCCGACGAGAGAATGTTCCCGCAAAGCCTTGAAGTGCTGAAATCCAGAGCTTTAAATCGCGGTATTAAGCTTGTTATCGGCAAACCCGAAGAGTTTGAATTTAGCGAAGACGTCTTCGGAGCCATCGTTCAATACAGCGACAAGTACGGCGAAATTCGCGACTTCAGAAATTTTATCGAAAGGGCACATCAAAACGATACCGTTGTGGCCATGGCCTCCGACATAATGAGTCTTTTGCTGCTGAAATCACCCGGCGAACTCGGCGCCGACATCGCCTTGGGAAGCACACAACGTTTCGGTGTGCCCATGGGTTTCGGCGGACCGCACGCCGCCTATTTTGCCGTTACCGAAAAATATAAAAGAAACATACCCGGTCGCATCATAGGCATCTCGCACGACAAAGCCGGTAACAGAGCCCTGCGCATGGCTTTGCAAACACGCGAGCAGCACATCAAACGCGAGCGAGCCACATCCAACATCTGCACGGCGCAGGCTCTTTTGGCCACCATGGCAGGCATGTATGCTGTTTATCACGGCAAAGAAGGCTTGAAAAACATTGCTTACGACATCCACGCTATGGCCTCGGTCTTTGCCGAAAACATAAGCAAATTAGGCTATAAACAACTGAATGACAAGTTTTTCGACACCCTTTACATAGAAATACCGAAAGGCGTTTATATGAAGGAGATAAAAAAACGCCTTGACGAAATAAAGGTCAACGTTTTTTATATCGACGACAAACATCTGAGCCTGAGCTTCGACGAAACAAAAAGCTTAGACGACATAAACGATTTATTGCTGGTTTTTTCGGGCTTGGCCGGAATTCATTTCAACGAGGTGAAAACTTATGATACCACCGCCTACGCGTCGAAAAACCTTGACAAGGAATTACTGAGAACCGACGACTTTTTGGAGCAGGATATTTTTAAGAAATACAGGTCGGAAACGGCCATGATGCGCTATATTAAAATGCTGGAAAACAGGGATTTGGGTCTTAACACTGCCATGATACCTCTCGGCTCTTGTACCATGAAATTGAATGCCGCCGCCGAGATGATACCCGTCAGTTGGCCCGAGTTTGGCAACATACATCCCTTTGCTCCCGCTTCGCAAACGGTCGGTTACCGTGAGATGATTGAAGAGCTGGGTAAAGATTTGTGCACCATCACCGGTTTCGACGGCATCAGCTTTCAGCCCAACAGCGGGGCGGCAGGCGAATTTACGGGCTTGTCGGTGATAATGGCCTATCATAAAGACAGAGGCGAAGGCCACCGCAACGTTTGCCTCATCCCCTCTTCAGCACACGGCACCAATCCTGCCTCGGCTGTTATGGCGGGTATGAAAGTCGTTGTAGTGAAAACCGACGAAAACGGAGAAATTGACATTAACGACCTGAGAACCAAGTCCGAAGAACATAAAAACGACCTTGCAGCCCTGATGATAACCTACCCGTCCACACACGGCGTTTTCGAGGAAGGTGTTTTGGAAATAATGGACATCATACACCGCCACGGCGGACAAGTGTATATGGACGGCGCCAATATGAACGCACAAATAGGCTACACCAATCCGGCTAAAATCGGTGCCGACGTGTGCCATCTTAACTTGCATAAGACCTTCGCCATACCCCACGGAGGAGGAGGCCCCGGCGTTGGTCCCATTGCCACGGCTCGGCACCTGACAAAATACCTGCCCGGCCACATCTTCGAGGAAAACGGCGACAAAGCCATCACCGCCGTTTCTTCGGCACCTTTCGGCAGCGCCATGGTGTTGCCCATTTCTTTCGGATACATAAAAATGATGGGAGGCAAAGGGCTGAAGAAGGCCACGGAATATGCCGTGCTGAACGCAAACTACATCAAAGCACGCTTGGAGCCGCATTACAAAATCCTTTACACGGGAAAAAACAACATGGTGGCACACGAGCTGATTCTCGACTGCAACGAGTTTATGAAAACGGCAGGCATCCCCGTCATAGATTTGGCTAAACGCCTGATGGACTACGGTTTTCATGCTCCCACCGTGGCTTTCCCCGTTCACGGAACGCTGATGGTGGAACCCACCGAAAGCGAGCCGCTGTCGGAAATCGACAGGTTTGTGGATGCCATGATAGACATGCGCAAGGAGATAGCAGAAGTGGAAAACGGCAAGGCGCAACGCGGCAACAACGTGGTGAGCAATGCTCCTCACACCATGGCTATGATTAGCACCGAAGAATGGAATATGCCCTACTCAAGGGAGAAAGCGGCATTTCCGACGAAGGAGGTAAAAGAATGGAAATTCTGGCCCTTTGTTACCAAAATCGACGACGGTTACGGCGACAGGCATTTGATGTGTACTTGCGACCCGGTGGAAGATTATGAATAAATTTGCGGCATAGAACAACCTTTTGAACAAGATTATGTCTTTGCACTCGTATGCGGTACAAAAAATTTTTCTATTTTTGTGCCGATCGATGAATCAAGAGAAATTATAAACTTTAAATTTAAAATGTTATGAGAAAAATCTATCTTACTTTGCTAATGCTTGCCGGATTCGGTATGGCATTCGGCCAAACAAACTTTATCCCCCTGCCTTCGGGAAAAACACTGGCCAACCAAATCAGCACTCAAAAAATGAATAAAATCAAAACGAGTGTTCAAAAATTCAGAAAAGCACGCGAAATTAACAACAAAACCATGAAATCGCGCTGGTATTCTTTTGCTTTTGCCATTGACGATGTGCTGGGAAATCCTGCCTCCGCGGCAGCTAACTACTTATGGCCCGATACAACCGTTTTGGTTCATTACAGCAGCGGCTACAGCGGACCCTGGATTCACGCTTTGGGCGAATGTCTGAACCCCACATCGAGCTATTTTTCAAGCACAACCGAATTGAATATCAATAAGTATATGCCTTACACCATCGACAGTGTAGGTTTTTATTGCATCTATTCGAGAGACAGCTCTTTGGCAAGTGCAGTTGACACCTTGCAATTCCAATTCTTAATCGACGGCGACGGCGACTACTACTGGGAGCAAGGACAAAGCCCCTGGGTTATGACCGACTACGGCACCGACACCCTGTGGTTCAAAGGTATAAAACACGATCCTCTTTCATTTATGACTACGGACCCCAACTACCAAACTGTTAAACTTCCCCTTACGGCAGCTATGGAAAACGATACTCTTGCAAACGGTATTAACTACTTCAAAGCTCCCGTTGGAATTCAAGTGGGTGCAGGTAAAACCTTTGTTGTTGCGGTTCAGTTCATTCCCGGCTTCAGCTGGAATGCCAACACCGACACCATTACCGACGTGAACAGAATGCGTTTCATCTCCTACGAAGAAAACGGTGACGGCGGTGGATCGGGCACTTTGCCTTCATATACCAAGCGCGATTGGAATGCTTCGTACATCAACTTCGACCACTGGATGTACAACCCCAATAGCTCGCTCTATGCTCCTTCTTACGCTTTCGTTGCCGCCTATGCATATGAGCATCACTGGATTGAGTTCAAACTCTCGGCCGACGAAACAGGCATTGCCAAATCCGTTGACAACACCCTTTCGGTTAGCCAAAACCAACCTAACCCCTTCAACGGTACTACCACCATCAACTACACTTTGGCAAGCAAACAAAACGTTAGCCTCAGCGTTTACAACGTGGCAGGCGCCAAAGTAATGGATATCAACGAAGGCGTAAAATCGGCAGGTGCTCACAGCATCCAACTGAACGCCTCCAACCTCAACGCAGGTGTTTACTACTACACCCTGACGGCAGGTGACAGCAGAATAACCAAGAAAATGATTGTTTACTAAGATTTTACAATCCTTTTCACAAAAAACCGCTTCCGCAACGAAGCGGTTTTTTTTGTGAAAAACATTCGGAAGTTTCCACCGAAGAAAGGAAAAACAGCACAA
>CAZPGC010000161.1:0-4854 GCA_964585875.1 uncultured Prolixibacteraceae bacterium
TTCCCCCTTCCTTTAAATTGATTTAGTCATTTTTTCCTATATTTGCATTTCCTGTAAATTCTTGTCTTTTCTCGACAAAATTTCATGGACGTTATTTCAAAATATTTTTAGACATAAAACTATGAATTTCAGAAAATTAATCTTCGTTTTCGGGCTTATTCTTCTAAGCCTTCAGGCCTTGTATTCGCAGAAAACCTCCTCGCTTTTTATGACCAAAAGTCTAAAAAAAGCCTACGCCGCCAAAACCCGCAGCTTCACCGGAAAACCCGGCCCTGCCTACACACTGAATTATTCCTTTTATAATATCGATGCCGAATTGATTCCCCAAGAAAGGAAAATAGCGGGAAAAGAAAAAATCACCTATTTCAACAATAGTGGCGACACCCTTAAGATGATTGTTATCAGGCTATATCAAGACCTTTATAAAAAAGGCACCGCCCGCGACTGGGATTTGGGTCCCGAAGATATCACCTCCGGTGTGGACGTAAAATCCGTTAGCATAAACGGCACAAGTCTCGATTTGTCGCAAAGGTATTCTACCTTGCTGCGAATTTTCCCCCCAAAGCCCATTCTTCCGCAAAGCTCAACGGAAATAGAGATTGAGTGGAGCCTTGTGTTGCCGCATAAACGCAATGTGCGTATGGGCACCTACGGCGGCACCAATTTCATGGTAGGTTATTGGTATCCGAAAATAGCGGTTTATGATGACGTTTACGGCTGGGACACAAATCCTTACACCGGCAATTGCGAGTTTTATAACGATTTTTCGGATTATGACGTAAAAGTGAAAGCCCCGGCCGGTTATGTTTTGTTGGCGAGCGGATTGCTTCAAAACAAAGACGAGATTTTCAAAAAACCCTTGCTGAAAAGACTTGAAAAAGCTTATTATTCCGATGATGTTGTGCATGTAATCACAGCTGAAGACAGGAGGGAAGACAAGATTTTCAAAAATAAAACAGCCGTAGTTTGGCACTTTAAAATCAACAGCCTTCCCGATTTTGCTTTTGCGGCCTCAAACAAATATTTATGGGATGCAAGCTCCGTAAAATCAGGAGAACGCAGGGTTTTTATCAACACTTTTTACTCCGAAAATTCTTCCGATTTTCCGCAAATTGCCGACATTGCGGCCAAATCTATTCGCTACTTCAGCGAAGAGATTCCCGCCGAGCCTTTCCCTTTTCCGCAGCTCACCGTCTTCAACGGCCGCGGCGGCATGGAATTTCCGGGAATGGTGAATCAAGGCAGCTCGAAAAAGCCGGAAACCACTGTTTATATCACCGCCCACGAAATAGGACACAGTTATTTTCCTTTCTACACCGGACTCAACGAAAAACTCTACGCTTGGATGGACGAAGGCTTGATAACTTTTTTCCCGAGGAATGTGGTCGCAGAATATGTTTCCGACACCGGCCGCGTTCTCTATGCCGAGTTGATAAAATCCTATAACCGCTTGGCAGGCAGCAGGTTGGAAATACCCTTAATGCTGCCATCCACAAACACGGGGCAGGCCTATCGCTATCAGGCTTATACCAAACCTTCTACGGCTTTTTACCTTTTGGAGCAATACCTCGGCAAGGAAAAATTTGTCCGCGGCCTGCAATACTTCATTTCCCACTGGCACGGCAAGCACCCCACGCCTTTCGACTTTTTCTTTTGTATGAACAAAGCGGCGGGCGAAGACCTCGGCTGGTTTTGGAAACCTTGGTTTTTCGAGATGTCCTATGCCGATTTGAGCGTGAAGAAAAACAACGATAAATCTTTTGTAATAGAAAACAAGGGGGGTGTCCCGGTGCCGGTTCATCTCACCATCGAATTTGAAGACGGAAGCTCGCAAAAAATGAATCTGCCCGCCTCTTTGTGGAAAAACGGCAACAAAAAATTCGTAAGTCAATTTTACGATTTGAAAATAAAAAGGCTGGTTTTGGATACGGTTCTTACTCCCGATGCTTTCCCGAAGGATAATGTTGCGGAATAAATCCCAAGGTCTTGCTTTAAGCCATATAAAGCTTGTCCATATTGATGTTTAGATATTTGTTAACGGCGAAGAAGGTTGAAAGCCACGTTATCAAAATTCCCAAAAGCAAGATGCCGGCAAACACGTAGAGGTAGTTGTTTATGTTTTGCGCGCTGATAAGTTCCAAGTCATATTTTTGTTGAAGTTGAAATAAAATCGTTACCAAAATGGCTATCGACAACAGCGCGGCTATAATGCCCTGAAAAATGCTTTTGAAGACAAAGGGCCGGCGAATGAAACCCTTTGTGGCGCCTATCAGCTTCATCGTCCTAATCATAAAGCGGTGAGCATAAACGGCAAGGCGAATCGTGTTGCTTATTAAAACTATGGAAATCAACAACATAAGGCCGCCAATAACGAGCAAGATAATGCTCAAACCGGCTATGTTTTCGTTTAGGGCCTTTACATAATCTTTGTGAAATTTCACCTCTTCCACGATGCTGTTTTTGCCGATTTTGTCGGCAATATGCTTGAGGCTGTCCACATTGGCGTAGTCTTCGGTAAGGTGCACCATAATGCTGGCGTGCATGGGATTTTCGCCGTCAAGATATTTGATAAAATCCTCGCCAAGCTCCTTACTATACTCATTGGCAGCCTCTTGTGCCGAGATATATTTTGTGGACTTGATGCCGTCGGAGGCGTCCAACGACTTTTTCAGTCTGAAAATTTCGGCTTCTTTTACTCCCTTGTGCATAAAAACATTGAGCTGAATATTTTCCTTAACGTGTTTTTTTATGGTATTGGCCTGCATAATCAGCAAACCGAAAAATCCGAGCACAAACAGCATCAAGGTGATACTCGTCAGCGAGGTGATATACGATGTGCGTAAGCGTCTTTTGGTATATTTATCTTCTTGTTTCGACATGAAAAACAGTTTGATTATCGTTCGGCTAAAATAATATTTTTCCTTTCTTATCGGATTATTTCCTTTTATCGACAAAAATTAAATCCTCTTTCATAAGATTTGCCGTCAAGCAGGAGTGAACGGGGATGATGTGGATATAATCGCCGATTCGGAAACGCTCAAACTCCCGCGCGTTGCACTGCACAATGCCGTGCTCCTGCGACAGCGAAATAAGGTTGGCGGACAGCAACTTAAAATTCTCCGACGAGACATCGACAGCCCTGCCGTAGCTTTCGGCACCCTCGAAAACAATGCTTTCTTTGGAAAAATGCACCGCTCCGCCGTGTATGATAAGCTGTTTGCGGGCTGCGTTTTTCGATATCACCGGACAGCGCATTACCACCGCTATTTGCGACAAATCGCACGAGCCCGCACCCAGTTGCATAAGGTCGTAAAACACGAAATTTCCCGGCCGCAACTCGTCAATGCCTTCGAATCTGTCAAGTACCGATGCCGAGGGCGTGTCGCCCGCCGAGATGAAAATCTTCTCACCCGTAAGCGGCTCCAAATAATTTCTCAAGGTCGAAAAATCGCGCAAAGAATCAAGAGCAATCTCTTTTATTTCCTCCCTGCTTGTTGCCTTGTAGGTGTTGCCGAAATGTGTGAGCAAACCCGAAAAGCGAAGCCCCGTTTCTTCTTTTATCTGACGAATCAAATCGAAAATTTGTCTGTGTTTTCTTACGAAAATGCCGCTGCGGCCATAGCCGTTGTCAACCTCAATCATCACATTCACAGATGTTTTCAGTTTTTTCAGCCCTTCCAAATGTGCGGCATTGTCAACAATAAGAGTGAGCGATATTTTGCGAGCAAGCGCTTCTATTCCGGCAAGTTCGTTAAGGTCCGTAGGGATGGCAATCGTAATGTCCGACCAGCCGTCAGCGGCAAAAAATTCCGCCATTTTCAGCGACGAAACCGTGATGGCGTCCACGCCTTTTTCACGAAATAAATGCGCTATTTTCTTGTTTTGATGTGTCTTGAAATGAGGGCGAAATCTGATGTCGGAAGCTTCGGTTTTGGCAATCATCGCGTCGATATTTTTTTCGACACGATGAGAAAAAACCATCAATTTGTTACTCATCTTCGTCGAAAAAGGCAAGCTTGTTTTCCTCGAGGTCGTGCATAAAACGCTCCTTCAAATCATTGATAAAGCTGTTTATAACACGCTCTTCCTGAGGCACAATGCCGTCGAAAGCATCAGCCACTTGAATCATAACATCCAACAGATATTTGTACTCGGGGTCGGGGCCGTTTTCCTTGCATATGTCGATGGCCTTGGCATAAACCTCCTCAAGCGAGTTGGCTTTTTGCGTCTCATAATCAAAAGACCATTTTATTTCCTTAGCCCACGGATGCTCCTTAAGAAGTTTCTCAAGCACCTCTATTTCCTCCTTTTGAACCTCCCCGTCGGCAATGGCAATAGCGTAAAGCAGCTCGCCGAAAGCGTCATATAATTTCGATTTCTTAACCATCAGCCCTTTGAAAAAATGATTGTCCGGCAAAGATAATATAAATTTTCTTAAAAATTTTAAGCTTTTATCCCCAAGCTGTTTGATGACGGTAAAAGGCTGATAATGAATGATTAAGTAATTGTTTTTATTTGGGCGTTCGGGCGGGCTGTCCGCTAATAGTTGTGTTGTGCGACCTTAGCATCCGTAAGCCGTGCGTGGGCTCCTTCGTCGCCTCCGCCGCCCAACGGCTGCTACGGCCACACCGCCACAAGCTACCGCTACCATCCCTAACGCACGCGCTCTCCTGGCAGTGTTATGTAGCCTAAGGAAAAAGGCTTTTGATGTTTGGGGTTTGGAATGTTCCGGGTTGGTTTGTTTAGAGGGTTTCCACCGAGTAACCAAAAACAGCACAAATTTGGATAAATTGCACTTAACCATCCATATATATCCCACATTTTCGGAAGAATTGCTGAGTCCCCCTTTGAAAA
>CAZPGC010000162.1:0-4824 GCA_964585875.1 uncultured Prolixibacteraceae bacterium
TTCTCAAGAATTTGATTTGCAAGGTTTAAGGCATTAACGCCGTCGCTGAGAGGTACCATCGGCTCTTTGTCGTCTTCGATGGCCTTGTAAAACTCGTAAAGCTCTGATTTTATAGCGTTTACGGGTTTTATCTCGGGTTTGAAAACCTTGAGTTCCTTTTTGATGTTTTCGTTTTCAAAAATCATGGCAAAAGGGCCGGGCTCGCCTTCGAGGTCTTTCATTTCCACAATTTGCGTTTCTTTATCGAGGAAGTCCACCGAGATATAGGCATCGCGTTGGAAAAAACGCATCTTGCGCATATTTTTCATGGAAATGCGGCTGGCGGTAAGGTTTGCCACGCATCCGTTGTCGAACTCGATGCGCACGTTGGCAATGTCGGGGGTGCTGCTTATGATAGGCACACCCGAAGCGTGCACTTTTTTGATATTGGCCTTAACAACACTCAACACTATGTCGATATCGTGAATCATAAGGTCGAGAATTACAGGCACATCGGTACCGCGCGGGTTAAACTGTGCCAAGCG
The DNA here is from genome assembly GCA_964585875.1 of uncultured Prolixibacteraceae bacterium. Taxonomy (GTDB): domain Bacteria; phylum Bacteroidota; class Bacteroidia; order Bacteroidales; family UBA1556; genus UBA6267. Next base: position 525 of record CAZPGC010000162.1, read on the forward strand.
ATGAGCCTCGATAAACATTGGCGCCTCGATAAAGGGTTTGGCGGCGGAAAAAGCCGGGTTAAACCTTTCTACATGACCCACCTGCACCTTCACGCCGGCCTCTTCGGCAAGAGACATCAGTTTGGCGGCTTCCTCAACGGTGGCGGCAATGGGTTTTTCGATAAAAACATGTTTGAAATTTCTAAAGGCCTTTTCGGCACACTCGAAATGGGCTATTGTGGGCGTGACAATATCCACAACATCCACATTTGCAATTAGTTGGTCGATAGAATCGTAGTAGTTTATTCCGAATTCGCGAGAAACTTTTTCCGCCGTTTCCTTGTCGGGGTCGTAAAAACCTTCGAGCTCATATTCCTTTATATCTTTGATGCAATTCAAGTGGATTTTTCCCAAATGTCCTGCTCCCAAAACGCCTATTTTCATCATAGTTTAAAATCCTTGTTTATCGCAAAAATAGGCAGCCGCGGCAATGGCTTGCACACAAGTGAAAAATCTTATTAACGGCAAGCGGTTGAAATCCCGCAAGCGCTTGTAATTCTAATCTTATTACTTTAGCGGGCGCAAATAATTTGAGAAATGGAAGACACTTACCGTCACAAGGGGATGCGCCGCAAACTGGTGGAAACCGTTAGGGGTAAAGGAATTGCCGACGAAAGAATATTAAAGGCCATAGGAAAAATACCGAGACACTTTTTTATGGATTCTTCTTTCGACGCTTTCGCCTATCGCGATGTGCCTTTTCCCATCGGTGCGGGACAGACCATCTCGCAACCATACACCGTAGCTTTCCAAACCGAATTGTTGGAGGTGAAAAAAGGGGACAAGGTGCTGGAGGTGGGCACGGGCTCGGGCTATCAGGCTTGCGTGCTTTTGGAGCTGGGCGCCAAAGTTTTCAGCATTGAGCGGCAGAAAACGCTTTACGACAAAACCAAGCTGCTGTTGCGCGAACTTAACTACCGCCCGAAGCTCTTCTACGGCGACGGCTACAAGGGTCTGCCCACCTTTGCCCCTTTCGACAAAATACTTATCACGGCGGGGGCGCCCGAGATACCTGTCGAGTTGCTTAAACAGCTGAAAACCGGAGGATTAATGGTTATTCCCGTCGGCGGCGGCGAGGGACAAAAGATGATTAGAATCAAAAAAATCAGCGATAAAGAATTTGCCAAAAGCGAGCACGGCGATTTTGCCTTTGTTCCAATGTTGAAAAACAAAGCAAGGTAGGACAGGGATTCGAAAAATCCTATTTTCTGCCGAAATCGGCGGGAATCTCACCCCACGCGGCGGTATCCCATTTCAAAATTTCGTTTTCCCAAGTGTTATTTCTAAGCCAGGTTAAAGCCCTGTCAATCAGCTGAAAAAGGCTTTCGGTTTCCTCGTTTCGCGGCAATTTTGTTTTAACGGTCCTTTGCTTTACCCAGCTGATGGCTATTTCCGAGTCGGAATAAAGCGGCAAGGCGCTGTTTTGTTTTTTCAGCAAAGCAAGACCGTGCACGATGGCCAGAAACTCGCCGATATTGTTGGTGCCCAAGGGAAAGGGGCCCGCCCTGAAAATTTCTTTGCCCGTGGAAACCTCCACGCCGCGATATTCCATCGGGCCCGGGTTGCCGCTGCAAGCGGCATCCACCGCCAAGGCTTCTTTCAGCGGGGCTTTTGTTTTTCTCAAGGGACTTTTATCTGCGGCAAAGCCGAACAGCGGCGGCTCAATGTAATTTTCGTTTATATATTTTTCAGGGCCTTCCTTGAAAGCCTTTTCGGCCACGTCGTAACGATAAAAGGTCTTGAAAACGGGGCTCGAAAATCCTTTCAGCTGGGCGAGACATTCGTTCCAATTTGTATAAACACCGGGCTTGTTTCCTTCCCAAACCACGTAGTATTTTTTCTTCTTTAATGCCATTAGAAAGTGTATTGTATAGCGGTGAGTAACAGGTTGTTATGCTGTGGCCTGTTGAAATATGCAAAGGGCTGAATCGGGGTGTCGCGAATGGGAATGACGGAATAAGAAAACCTGAAAACGAAAACCCAAGGGCCTTTAAATTTGTATGAAAGTCCGGCGATAAAGTCGATGTCGAAATCACGAAATTCCGGGGCTGTGGAGCTTGCCGGGTCTATGGGGCCGTAGATGTCTTTTTCGAGATGCGAAATGAGATATGCCACGGCAAGGCCTCCGTGGAAACCGATATGGTTTTTCATTTCATACTTGTAAAGAACGGGTATTTCAACATAGTTAAGGCGCATTAGGTATGAATCGTAAATGCCTTTTGCGGGATTGGCATTTTTTCTGCTGCCCTTTTGTATGTAGTTCATTTCCAGCTGAAAACTGCTCCTCTCGCCAAGGGGACGGTTGACAAAAAGTCCGGCAAAAGGTCCCGCTTTGTTGTATCCCGTAAGGTTGTCGCCGTCAACTTGCGAGGCGACGATACCAAATTGAACACCGGCGCGAAAACTCTGCGACACGGCCGCCAGCGATATGAAGAGAAAAATAATAAAAGTGAAAATTTTGTTCATAACGTGCTCTTGATTTCAAAAAACAAAGTTAGCATTTTTGGTTTTACACATGATGTTTGATGCTTCAATCCGACAAACAATTTTCAGATAACGGAATTTTACTTAAATTTGGCTTTAACAATTTATCAAGCGAAACACGAAAGGTATATGCGAAAACTATCGAGCTATTTGCTGGTTTTGTTTTTTTTGACGGTCGTTGTCGAAAGGGCTTTCCCTCAGAGTAACAGACTTTTGAGGGGTGAAATAAACGCCAAGGATTACGACTTTCTGTATTTTATTCCCGTGGGCGAAAACGGACTTATCACCCTTGTTCATTATGCAAAATTCCGCTCATCGCACGATTTTTGGCGCATAAACCTCTATTCCGAGAACCTGAATCTTTTGCATCAAAGGGACTTTCAAACCGGGCCGGGGCATAAACTCATCGAATACAACGACGACAAAGACAGTATTTTATATGCTTTTTTTGCGGAAAAAGGCGGCAGCAGCAAATACGAAGTTTTGAAATACAATTACAAAAAAGACAAAATCAAAATAACTGTGGCACAGGGCGATGCCGGAAGCAGCTACGAACATTTCGATGTATTGGGCAAAGCCTATTTTGTTGCCGGCATCAAAAACCCGTCGGCTCTCGCTTATTTCGGGCAGGTGTTGTTTTCATTTACCATTGTTCCGCTTTTTACCGGCGCGAAAATATACAAAGCTTACCCCAAGATTTTTTATAACAAGGGTGACGAGCACAAAAATATTAACTTGGACCTTAAAGGCGAATCGATGATAATGGCTTCGAAAACGAATAAAGCAAGCGGACTTTATTCGTTGATTGTCAAGAATTTCTACAAAAACAAATCGAGTTTGCATTACTACGAATTCGATGAAGAAGGTCAAATGGTCAGGCATAACACCCTGAAAAATCTCGACACCAAAAACCTTCTTTCGGGCGAGCTTATTACTATCAACGACACGCTTTTTTCTTTTGTCGGCACCTATAACGACGACCGCAAACACCGCCTCACCTCGCAAAAAGAAGCTACGGGGATTTTCGTTTCCACCATTTACAAAGGCCGAGAATTGCTCTGTAAATTTCATCCTTTTTATACCTTTACCAATGCCAAAAAGGCTCTCGATTATTTCAACAGAAAGCGATACGAAGAAAACAAACGCAAGGGACACAATATGATTTTGGGCTTCAATCTGCTTATGCATCAGGATATTATAAAAACCGATTCGCTGTATTTGCTGTTGGCCGAAAGTTATTATCCCGAATATCATTACGAAACCTACAGCAATTTTTACGGCTCGTTTTACAACGACCAAATTTTCGACGGCTTCCGCTTTTCAAATGCTTTTGCCACGGCCTTCGATAAAGAAGGTAACTTGGTATGGGACAACACTTTTGACATCTCTGAAATAATAAGCTACAATCGCGACGAAAACGTGGTGGCATATTACGATAAAAGCGACAAAACGGTGGTTTTGCTCTATTATTTCAACGGTTTTATTTACTCGCAGGTAATAAAAGGCAACGAGGTGCTGTATCGCAAAGACCGCACGGAGGTAAGAACGGTAAACGAACATGAAAACGTGCTCTACGAAAACTACGGCAAGATATACCATTGGTACGGTCCCTACTTTTTATTGACGGGATATCAAGTGGTTGCCGACAGTCACGGTAAAAAACGCAAGGTGTATTTCTTTTTGAAAATCGGGTTCGAATAGCAGATTTTTATATTTTTCGTTCCTTGTTGGAAACAATAATTGATTTGCTGCATCAAGATTTCCGATAGAAAAACGC
>CAZPGC010000163.1:0-4809 GCA_964585875.1 uncultured Prolixibacteraceae bacterium
CAAAATATCGACACCGCGACAAGCCAAATTCAAACCGGTAACGAAGTAACGGCAATAGGCGGTGAGGTCGTGGCTCAAGGGGAGCAAATTACTGAAAGTCAAAATATTGATACCACCACTGCACGTCAGTCACAAGCAGGCAACGAAGTAACGGCCACAGGCGGTGAGGTCGTAGCTCAAGGCGAACAAATTACTGAAAGTCAAAATATTGATACCACGGCGCATCAGTCACAGGCAGGCAACGAAGTAACGGCCACAGGCGGCGAGGTGGTTGCTCAAGGCGGACAAATTACTGAAAGTCAAAATATTGATACCACCACGGCGCGTCAGTCACAGGCAGGCAACGAAGTAACGGCCACAGGCGGCGAGGTCGTAGCTCAAGGCGGACAAATTACTGAAAGTCAAAATATCGACACCACGGCGCGTCAGTCACAGGCAGGCAACGAAGTAACCGCAACAGGCGGCGAGGTCGTAGCCCAAGGGGAGCAAAACATTGAAAATCAAAATAATAATGTCGCCACTCAGGAAAGAAAGAAAGAGATTAAAACCATATTAAACAATATTTCATCTTATAAAAATTCCGGCGAGAGGGAGTTGGCCTCGGCTCAAAGCAAGTCGAATTATTTGAAATATCTTGCTGCCGAAAAGTCGAAGCAAGCCGCCGCATTACGTAAACAAGCCGAAGCCTTGCAGGAAAAGGCGGCCGGAGAGAGTGATGCTGATAAAAAGCGGGAAATCAATGATTTAGCGGTAAGAAAGCAGAATGAATCCCTTGAGTTGACACGCGAAGCCGTGCTTGCTTATCGGAGCTCTGAAAATATTGACAAGGCTTTGGAGCAGGCTCAAAATAAGGCTAATGAAATTAGCAAAATGGCCGATTCGGCTGCCTATTATGCCTCTGTGGATGATGTGGCAAAACTGACAAACATCAAGGAAGAGCTTAAGCAAGAATCAAGTTCTCTTCAAAATGAAATAAGTCAAAGTGCGGAGATACAGACTGTTATCAACGGAGCATCCAAAGATGAACTTGCCAAAAATGCTACGGATTTACAAAATCGCAGACTCAATCTGTCCGAGGAGATAAACTCTTTGAAAGATAGTCTCGAGCAAGCCACTGGCGAAGAAAAGCAGAGTATAAAAGAGCAAATTTCTTCCAAGGAAAATGAACTTCAAAATCTGAACGACGAATACGCCAAGGCTCTTGCTCAACTTAATAAAGTGAGTGCCGCAGAAAAGCTGACGGCTGAAATGTCGGGATTGGATTCGACGGCGACAGCCTCGGTTGATATTTCTACCGTTGATTTAGATAAATTATCCGAAACTCTTAATAATCAGAATATTGACACTGTTTTTGCAATAGCTGAAAGCAGTAGCAAACCTCTTGCAAGGGAGCAGGTCGCCGAGCATAAGAAAGAGGAAATGCAGGTAGTTGCTGTTACTGATCCTGTGAGCGATTTTGAAAACAAAACATACACCGACGAGAAGCAACAAAAGGCGGCGATAACATATCTGAAACCCGTCGTGGAGAAAATCAAAGAGGAAAGACAAAATCTGAAAGTTGCCGGTGAAAAGCTTACGGCATCTTCTTCCGTGGCAATAAATTATTCCGTACAAGCCGACAGTTTAAGCAACAGGGAAAAGCGCCTTGCTGCCGAATTGCAAAACACAAATGACAGCGAACAAGCTGCCGAACTTAGCAAGCAGCTTTTTGCCGTGAGGAAGGCGCGTATGGATAACGAGAGGAAAGCTGCCGCTGCTGCTCTTTTAAGCAATGATTACAAAGAGATATTAAAGGCTGCCCAAGGAAATGTCGCCGAGCTCACGACCTTATATTCGGATGCCGACAAAAATATTTCATCGGGAGATGTTAAAACAGCGGGGAATACAGCGAGTGATTTGAGTAATGTAAATACCCGGAAAGCAGTTACGGCCACAGAGAAAGCGCAAGTCGTTTCCACAAGCCTCGACAGGGAAAATGCAGTGTTGCAAGCCCGTATCGATAAAAGCTCAAAAGTTTTGGATAAATTGCTGGTTAAAAAACGCAAGCTGACAGATAAGGCCGAAATGCTTTCCGATAATGCCTATCTCGCCTCTACCGAAACGAAAAAGCAAAAACTCGAAAGAAAAGCACAACAGCTCTATCGAAAAGCGGATAGTTATCAACCGGCCATAGATGCGCTTAATGAAACAACGGAAAAGGCAAAAGAAAAGATTGCAGCCAATGTAAATTTTAAAAACACCTTGCTTGCCGTTGCGGGAGAAATTGACAAAGGCACACCCTCAGTTAAGCCTGACAGTGCCGCTATAAAAGAGGCATTACTTGTTTCTTTGCCTGTGGATACTGCTGTTTTTGCCGAAAATTATCCCCAAGAAAAGTCGGCAAATATTTCGAAACCGGACAGTTCCGGATTTAAAAAGCCATATGGCAACAGCATCGACCTTGTTTATTTTAAAGGTATAGACTTCTATGCCGTTAAGAAATTCCTTGTTGACAGGGAGTTGCAACTTGTAGATAAAAATATTGACGCCTTGCGAATCAAACGCTCGTCGTCCTTGGATATAAACGAGAAGCAACAAATCAGCGATGAGATATCGGGCTTGGAAAACAAACGCGAAGAACTCCGCGATAAGTCAACAGGCTATTCCGACAATATAGCAGCCTTGAGTGAAAAAGGGGAGAAGGCGGTTTTTAATGAAAGCACAATGAATCCGGCTGATGTTGCCCGCCGTATTGGCGACCAAGCCGAAGAGCTGTTGGTGGCTGCCGATTCTCTTGAGCAGATTGCCGGCACCAAAAACCGCCGCGAAAGAAAACGTTTAAAACTAAAGGCGCGCGTTCTTACAAAGCAAGCCGCTGATATGAAAAACGAAGCAAGCGAAATAACGGCGATGGATAACGATAATCAGTTCTTAGCCAATGAGATAGCTCTTGCTTCTTTGAATGCCGATGTGGTAAACGATGTTCGATTAAATCAGGCTAAACAGATGTTGGAAAGCAGCAGGAATAATTTTAAACTCGCCAAAGAAAACCGCGCAGCTGCACAAAATTCCGGTCTTTCGGCCGAGGAGAAGCAATCATTGTTGACAGAGGCGGCAAATCTTGAAAAACTTGCCCTGACACAACAAGAACAAGCACTTGCCGTCTATCGAGCAAAAGCCGGTCCTGTCGATACTTCTGCCGTTATAGCCGCTCGCAACACCGAAGAAATACCCACCGACGAAAATGCCGGTCAAATAACACAAAAGGTTGACAGCACCGCTCTGATAGCTGAAAATAACGTGCAAAGCAATGTTGAAATAACTGCCGCTAATCAAGAAAATGCCGTTTCAAATGAAGAGCTTAATGCCGGTCAAAATACGGAGCTGCAAGCGGGTAATTTGACGGTGGAGACCATCAAACGAGTGAATCCAAGGAAGTTACTTGCTATCGACGAGTCCATGCTCTCGCCGGAAGTTCAAAAGGAAGTGGAGATAAGAAAGTCCGATTTGCTCGGCATTTATCTCGAACCTGACAGAGCCTCACAACAAGCCTTTTATGGTGCCGACAAGCCCATTGAGCTTGTTAAAAAACTTCCTGAAGGGCTGATTTACAAAGTGCAGATAGCGGCTTTCCGTCGCGAGGTTGCTCCTGATAACTTCAAGGGAATCAAGCCTATAGTCGTTGAGAAGCGAGCCGGTTCGGTTTGGTATCGCTATCTTGCCGGAAATTTCACGGCATATGCCGATGCTCTTACGGCAAGGAATCAAATCAGACGTATGGGATACCGCGACGCATTCATAGTGCCTTATTTCAACGGCAGCAGAATCACCAACGCACAAGCACGTGCCTTGATAAATCGCGGTGAGGCCTTTACTGCACCGGCGATAGCCGAGGTAGCCCGTAAGATGCAAAAGACCGTATATACTTCGAGAAGCGCCACTGCGGCTCAGCCGGCAACACAACAACAGGCTGTAATAGAGCCGAATGTGGTGCCTGAGGGCGATTTTACAAATCCGCAACTTTTCTATGCCGTGCAGATAGGAGTTTACGGTGGTCCGAGGACAAAACAACGTTTATTTAATATTTCGGGCTTGTATTTCGACCGCACCACGCGAGGATATTACAGATATTTCAGCGGAAAATTCACAAATTATGCCGATGCTTTGGCTCGTAGAAATGCCGTACGAGGCAAGGGAGTGCCCGATGCTTTTGTGGTGGCTTTCTACAATGGGAAGAAAATATCCGTGGGTAGGGCGCGTACTTTGACGGTAAGCCCGCAAAATGAGCCTGTACAAGTAGAAACACAAGTCCCCGCACAAGCACAAGAGCCTTCCAACGCCTCTGAAAATGCGACTGCACAGACTTCGGACACACTGCAACAGCCTAAATACGACAAAATTGTTTATAAGGTACAGCTCGGAGCTTATAAAAACAATATACCCGTCGAGGTTGTAAATGCCTTTTTGAAAATTCCAATCAATTCCATAGAAAAGATAAACCGTCCCGACGGTGTAACAGTTTATCTTACAGGTAGTTTTGCAAAATATTCCGAGGCTAAAAAGCTACGCGACGAAATAGCCCGTAACGGCATCCCCGAGGCTTTTGTTGTTGCCTATGGCGACGGAAAACAGATAAGCGTGGAAGAGGCTTTAAAATTTACGGGAGAGTGAGCCTTTAGAAGAAATAGGGTTTCTAAAAAATGTTTGTTTGCCGCCTACTCATCCCATCATTCATTCATTCATTCATCCAATCAATCGAATCATCCCGACGAAGCAAGCTTGTCGGGATGCCGGAGGCATTCAATCAATCAATCATTCATTCAATCGAAT
>CAZPGC010000164.1:0-4765 GCA_964585875.1 uncultured Prolixibacteraceae bacterium
AACCTTATTCCGGGAGAAGTTATTAAGGCATTAATAGAAGGCACCGAAGAGTTTCTCGAAAAGATGCGCTCCCTCGGCGTGGGCATCTATTCCACCGGCGGCGAGACGGCCGATGTGGGTGATTTGGTGCGCACCATCATAGTTGATTCCACCGTTACGGCTCGTCTTAAACGTTCTGATGTTATTGATAATAAGAATATTAAGCCGGGCAATGTCATTGTCGGGCTGGCCTCGTTCGGACATGCTTCATACGAAGAAGAATACAACGGAGGCATGGGCAGCAACGGTTTGACATCGGCGCGGCATGATGTTTTCGCCAAGTATCTTATGGAAAAATACCCCGAAAGTTACGACCCCGCCGTGCCCGGGGAGCTTGTATATGCCGGAGGCAAAAGGCTTACCGATGCCACAAAAGTCGAAGGTGTTGACGCGGGCAAGCTTGTGCTTTCGCCAACACGCACTTACGCACCTGTTGTGGCGCGAATTTTTCAAACATTGCGTAATAAAATCGACGGCATGGTGCATTGCAGCGGAGGAGCCCAAACGAAGGTCTTGCATTTTGTTGAAAATATGTATATTGTCAAAGACAACATGTTTTCCGTGCCGCCTCTTTTCAAACTTATTAAAGAGGAGTCGGGCACATCGTGGCAGGAGATGTACAAAGTTTTCAATATGGGACATCGTCTTGAATTTTATACCGATGAGGATACTGCAGGTATGATAATTAAAATTGCCGGCGATTTTAATATCGAAGGGCGTATTGTTGGTCGCTGTTTTGAAAATCATAAAGGAAACAAATTGGAAATAATAACGGAAAACGGAAGTTTTATTTATTGAAATTATGCTTGAAAAATTAGAAGAATTATATAAAAAGTGGCAGGAAATCGGTGAGCAAATGACCGACCCCGATGTTATTGCCGATATGAAGCGCTTTGTGAAGCTGAATAAGGACTACAGCGAATTGGAGCCCATTGTGAAAGCATATCGCGAGTACAAAAACGTATTGGATAACATCGAGTCTTCCAAGGAGATATTGCAAACCGAAAAAGATGAGGAGTTCAGGGAAATGGCAAAGGAGGAGCTGTCGGATTTGCAAAAGCGAAAGGAAGAATTGGATGAGCAGATAAAGATTCTTTTAATACCCAAAGACCCCGAGGATGCAAAGAATGCCGTGATGGAGATACGCGCCGGGACGGGGGGCGACGAGGCAGGAATATTTGCCGGCGACCTTTTCAGAATGTACACAAAATACTGTGATTCAAGAAAATGGAAGGTTGATGTGGTGGATGCCACCGAGAGCAGTTCGGGAGGATATAAAGAAATAATATTCAACGTAACGGGCAAGGACGTTTACGGGCAGCTGAAATACGAAAGCGGTGTTCATCGCGTACAGCGTGTGCCCAAAACCGAGACACAGGGGCGAGTACACACTTCGGCTGCTACCGTTGCCGTTTTGCCGGAGGCCGAGGAGTTCGACGTTGACATAAACCCCAACGACATTAGAAAAGACACATATTGCTCTTCGGGACCGGGTGGACAGTCGGTGAATACAACCTATTCGGCCATACGTTTGACACACATCCCCACGGGCATTGTGGTGACCTGTCAGGATGAGAAATCGCAGCTGAAAAATCTCGATAAAGCCATGAAAGTGCTGCGTTCCAGAATTTATGAACGTGAGCATCAGAAATATCTTGACGAGATATCGTCAAAGCGCAAAACCATGGTGTCAACGGGAGACCGCTCGGCCAAAATACGCACCTACAACTATCCGCAGGGGCGCGTAACAGACCATCGTATAGGTCTGACACTCTACAGCTTGCCTTCCATTATGGACGGTGATATTCAACAACTTATCGACGCTTTGCAAATGGCAGAGAATGCTGAAAAACTGAAAGAACAAGTTGGTTAACAAAAAGAAATAACAATGAATAGGGAAGAACTTTTTAATCTTATCAGGGAGAAAAAATCCTATCTGTGCGTGGGCTTGGATACGGATATCGAGAAAATCCCCGAGCACCTCAAAAACACGGAAGACCCTGTTTTTGAGTTTAATAAAAAAATCATTGATGCCACCTTGCCTTACGCCGTGGCATACAAGCCCAACATTGCTTTTTATGAATCGAGAGGTGCGGAGGGCTGGAAATCTTTGGAAAAAACCGTTGACTATCTTAACAAACTCGACACAAAAGTTTTTACCATTGCCGATGCAAAACGAGGCGATATCGGAAACACTTCGAGGATGTATGCCAAAACCTTCTTTGAGAATATGAACTTTGATGCCATTACCGTTTCGCCGTATATGGGCTCCGACAGCATAGAACCTTTTTTGGAGTTTAAAGGTAAATGGGTGATAATACTTGCCCTGACATCAAACAAGGGGAGCGCTGATTTTCAGATGATTAAACAGTCGTACGGCGACACCCTCGAACGTTTCGGCATAAAGTCTATTTTCAGGAAAAAACTCTATGAGAAAGTCATAAGTACAACAAGCAAATGGGGTAGCCCAGATAATATAATGTATGTCGTCGGTGCCACAAAGAGTGAATATCTGTCGAATGTGAGAGTGTGGGCTCCCGATAATTTTCTGTTGGTACCGGGAGTGGGTGCCCAAGGCGGCAGTCTCGAAGAGGTGTCGAAAGTGGGAATGAACAGCCGCTGCGGCTTGCTTGTAAACTCTTCGCGCGGAATTATTTTCGCCTCAAAAGGAGAAGATTTCGACAAAGCGGCGGCCGGAAAAGCACGTGAGTTGCAACAACAGATGGAGAAGTTTTTACAGCAAAAGAAATTGATTTAACCCTTTGAGAAACGATATTATGAGTTTGCGGAAAATATTAATAATTGTTTTTGTTATTTGTTCATCTTCAATGCTTTATGCGCAGGATTACACCGATGATGTGTACGAAGACGATGAGTACATCGTAAACGAGGACACCGTCAGCAACGATGTTAAGGAATACAGCAAGCTCACACCTTTGCTCGGAGGCGATTCGGTGCGTATGCAAAACGGACGTCCCGCGGCGGGGCAAATCAAAGATTTCTATCCCGACGGCACTCTCAAACACAAGGGTTTTTACTCCGGCGGCGTTTTAAATTCCACCTACAAAAATTATTATCCCAACGGCACTTTGGAACGTACTTTCAAAGCCAAAGGCACTTCGGGGGCAATTCTCGACCTGTTTTATTCCAACGGCAAACCTCGCCTGCATGTGGAATATTCCAAGGGAAATATTATCGAGTACATCGAATATTACCCCTCGGGGCAAGTTGCCTCACACGAAAAATACGACAAAAAAGGGGAGATGTACGAATTTTTTAAAACGTGGTATCCCTCGGGACAATTAAAAATGGAAATGGTGCTAATTGACAAGAAGAGAAGGATTTACCAAGAGAAGATTTATTGGGAAAACGGGAATTTAAAGCAAGAAGGTAAGAAATTCTTCAATAAAAATCTTTCCGACTATCAAAAAAACGGCAGTTGGAAATTGTATATGAAAGACGGCAAACTGCTGCGCACCGAAGAGTGGTATTTCGGGGATTTACAGGAGGATTAGCATTAAGGAACTAACAAATTCCCTAAGGGATTAAAACACATAAAGCCATGAAAAACCTGTATATGATTTTCGATCGGTTCAAAAAGAGCCTCCTCGGTTTACTTCTTTTGACCGTAACATTTGCATTCTCTTGCGCTTCCACACTGCCACAAGGGCATTTTGCCGGCAAAGCCGAGATAATAGTAAGCTGGTGCAAGCAGGACAGTCTCGCTTTTGACTTGTTTATCGACAAAGACGCTAATGTCAGCGGTAAGGCAGGCGATGCCACCATAGTCTCGGGAAAGGTAAAGCCCAATAAATTCGGCTCGGGGCAATTTATTATTGATGCGGTACTGGAAGGTTATATTGTTAAAAATGAGAATATTAAGAGGCAAAGCATAAAAATTATTTTTAATTATGACGGAGAAAAAATCACCGGTGGTTTCCATACAAGCGGCTCTAAATTCGGAGGTAAAGACAAGATGATGATGAGCGGTTCGGGGATGGTGCTGCTCAGAAAAAGATAGAGCTTATTTTTCATTATTTCTTTTTTCGATTCGTTTTATAATTCTCTCAAAAAAATCCTCCATGCTTTCGTTTTTTGCGGGCGGAATTGTGCGTAATGCCAAAGACATATTATCCATAAAATAATTGTATTTTTTAAATTGAGACCTCATTAGCTCTTCATCGCCGGTCTCCCAATAACGGCTTTCATCTATCATTTTGAAATCCTCAAGGAACCCGCTTTTTATCAGATGTTTAAATATTTCGATAATGATTTTATGGACTTCCATTCCGGCAAATTGGGTCTTTACCGTTATGTAAATATTACCGTCAAAGGTGTTTGTTTCTTTCAAATCGGGAAAAGCAAGAAAAACAGGGTCTGTAATTTTTCTGTCTGCCGTAAAGCACAAGGAAAATGTTTCGCAATTCATTGGAGTAAAGATTATTCCGTAGATATCTCCGTCTGCGGATTTGCTTTCGTCAGCGGGAAACTCATCGGCAACAACTTGAAAATGCCAGTCCAAGGTGCGGCAAATATCCGTAAGGATTTCAACCATTTCCCCGAGACGGGCATCGCTGTTAAAATTACAAGTATAGCTGACACTAAGTCCCATAAAAACTTTATTTCGACAAAGATAGGGATATAAAAAAAGAGGCCCGAAAAGAGCCTCTTTTTATAAGCATGATTAATTATTCCTTGATAAACATTTTTGATAGCTTCTTATCCT
>CAZPGC010000165.1:0-4692 GCA_964585875.1 uncultured Prolixibacteraceae bacterium
ACTTAAAGTTGATATTCCTGTTTACGGCTGCCTCAAGTTTCTTTTATCTTTGCACTTTATTACGAAACACCATTGAAGATGAGATTGGTTTTTGTGCTTTCGCGTGTACCGTGGCCTTTAGACAAAGGAGATAAGCTTAGGGCATATTTTCAGATGAAGGAGTTGGCTAAACGTCACGAAATAACCTTGATAGCTCTTTCGGAAGGGGAAGTCCACAAGGAAGCAAAAGCCAAGCTGTCGGAATTTTGCAGCGAAATATATTTCTTTAAACTCAACGCATTTTCGCGCTTTTTCAATATCGGAGCGGCTTTTTTATCGGGCCGCCCGTTTCAATGCGGATATTTCTTTAACGCCACCGTTAAAAAAAGAATCTCGAAGCTGATTAACACGGGAGAATATGATGCCGCATTTTTTCAATTGGTAAGAACGGCGGAGTATGCCAAAGGAACAAAACTCAGGAAAGTCATTGATTATCAGGATGCTCTGTCGGCAGGATTAAAGCGAAGAGCCGAACGGGCGGGTACTTTTATGAGGCTGTTATTAAAAACGGAATACAAAAGGATGTTGCGTTATGAACGGAAAATATTTGAGCTTTTCGACGAAAGAACAATCATAACAGAAAGCGACAGAGCCGCCATTGCGCATCCGGCGCGGGAGGAAATTCACGTGATAGCCAACGGCGTGGATACGGAGCGTTTTTACCCGCGTGAAATCCGGAAAAAGTACGATGTGATTTTTGCGGGCAACATGAGCTATCCGCCCAATGTGGATGCTGCCGTTTTTTTGGTAAAAGAAATATTGGACAAGGTGAAAAAGAAAGTGCCAGGGGTAAAACTGCTCATCGCGGGAGCCAACCCCGCCAAGGAAGTGCTTCGTTTGGCAAGTGATAATGTCACCGTCAGCGGATGGGTGGACGACATCGGTGAAGCCTATGCCTCGGCACGGGTGTTTACAGCTCCTATGAGGATAGGTTCGGGACTGCAAAACAAACTGTTGGAAGCCATGGCAACCAAGTTGCCTGCCGTTACAACACCATTGGCAAACAAGGCTTTGAAGGCAAAAGCCGGCAAGGAAATAATGATTGGTGAGACCGCCGAAAAACTTGCCGAGAATATTGCCGCCCTCCTGAATGACAGCGCTTTATACAATTCAGTAGCACAAGCGGGTTTTGATTTCGTAAAGAAAAACTATTCGTGGGAAAGCACGGTAATGAAGCTTGAAAAGGTTTTGGGGAAATGATTTAACGACCGGCCGATTCGCTACGAAAATCAAAATATCAACGGCGTTGCAATCTTTTATATCTTTGCAGCCCGAAAATTTTTTGACTATGATTGATATAAAATTTCCCGACGGCAGCGTCAGGCAATATGAAGAAGGGGTAACAGCCTTGGATATAGCGCGCAGCATCAGCGAAGGTTTGGCGCGCAACGTGCTTTCCGCCAAGTTCAACGGCAAGGTGCAAGACGCCATGATGCCCATTAACGAAAGTGGTGAAATTCAGCTGCTTACATGGAACGATGAAGAAGGAAAGGCTACCATGTGGCACTCGTCGGCACACCTTATGGCCGAGGCCATAGAGCAACTTTATCCGGGCACCAAATTCGGCATAGGCCCCGACATAGAGAATGGTTTTTACTACGATATGGACTTGGGCGACAGGGTTATATCCGCGGAAGACTTGCCAAAGATAGAGGCCAAGATGAAGGAAATAATCAAGCAGCGACAAAAATTTGAACGCCGCGAGGTGCCCAAGTCGGAGGCTCTGCAATATTTCAAAGAAAAAGGTGACGAATATAAACTCGAGTTGATAGATGAATTGGAAGACGGCACTATTTCGTTTTACAAGTGCGGAGAATTTACCGACCTATGCCGTGGGCCGCATTTGCCCGACACCTCGCAGATAAAAGCCGTTAAGCTTTTATCGGTGGCCGGTGCCTACTGGCGCGGCGACGAAAATCGCAAGCAGCTGACGAGGATTTACGGCATCACATTCCCCAAGAAAAAGATGCTCGACGAATACCTTGCCATGCTCGAAGAGGCTAAGAAGCGCGACCACCGCAAGATAGGTAAAGAGCTGGAACTCTTCACTTTCTCAAACCGTGTGGGACAAGGACTACCGCTATGGCTTCCCAAAGGAGCACAGTTGCGCGAGCGGCTTGAAAACTATTTGAAGAAAGTACAGAAAGAGGCCGGTTATCTGCCGGTCATCACTCCTCATATCGGGGGCAAAGAACTATACGTAACCTCAGGACATTATGCAAAATACGGTGCCGACTCGTTCAGGCCAATCACTACCCCTAACGAGGGCGAGGAGTTTTTGTTAAAACCCATGAATTGCCCCCACCACTGCGAGATATACAAATCGTCGCCTAAGTCGTATCGCGACCTGCCACTGCGTTTGGCGGAGTTCGGCACGGTATATCGTTACGAGCAAAGCGGCGAGCTGCACGGCTTGACACGTGTTCGCGGTTTTACCCAAGACGATGCCCATATTTTCTGCCGTCCCGACCAAGTAAAAGATGAGTTTAAGGCGGTTATCGACATAGTGCTTAGGATATTCAACGCCTTGGATTTCAAAGATTTCATAACGCAGATATCCTTACGCGACCCCAACAATCCCGAGAAATACATCGGTAGCGACGAAAACTGGGAAAAGGCCGAGAAAGCTATTATAGAAGTGGCTCAAGAGAAGGGATTGGAGTACACCCTTGAAGAGGGCGAAGCCGCATTCTACGGCCCCAAGATGGACTTTATGGTACGCGATGCCATAGGGCGCAAGTGGCAACTGGGCACTATTCAGGTTGACTACAACTTGCCCGAGCGTTTCGAACTGGAATACGTGGGTGCCGACAACAAAAAGCACCGCCCCGTGATGATACACAGGGCGCCTTTCGGCTCCATGGAGCGTTTTGTGGCGGTTTTGATAGAGCATTGCGCAGGTAAATTTCCGCTGTGGCTCACTCCCGAGCAGGTTAAAATACTACCAATCAGCGAAAAATATCACGATTATGCAGAAAAAGTTTTGGCATATTTAAATAATTACGATATTCGCGGCGAAATTGATTACAGGTCCGAGAAGACCGGAAGAAAGATTAGAGATGCTGAAATACAGCGCGTTCCGTATATGATAATCGTCGGAGAGAAAGAAGAAAACGGCGGGAATGTGTCTGTAAGAAAGCAAGGAGAAGGCGATATCGGGACTATGTCAATGGAAGAATTTGCCGATTTGATTGGCCGCGAGGTTGAGAAAATGGCTTAATGTTTAACTAATATAGGAGGATTTAAAATAGCACAAAATTATCGAGGACGCAGAACGCGAGGTCGTTACGTCAAGAAAGAAGACCCGCACCGGATAAACGGAAGAATAACGGCTCCGGTAGTGAGGGTTGTAGGCGAAAATGTCGAAGTGGGAATTTACAACATCAAAGACGCTTTGGCAATTGCCGAAGAGCAGGGTTTGGACTTGGTGGAGATATCACCCAATGCCGCCCCGCCGGTATGTAAGGTCATTGATTACAAGAAGTTTCTTTATGAACAAAAAAAGCGTCAGAAAGAAATAAAAGCCAAGTCGGCGAAGGTGGTCTTAAAGGAGATACGTTTAGGGCCTCATACCGACGATCACGACTTTGACTTTAAGGTAAAGCACGCCATAAAATTTCTTCAGGACGGCGCTAAAGTAAAAGTGTTTGTGTTTTTTAAAGGACGTTCAATAATATACAAAGATAACGGCGAGATAATATTGCTGAAGTTTGCCCAAGCGGTGGAAGACTACGGAAAAGTAGAGAAACTTCCCAAGTTGGAAGGCAAGCGGATGATAATGATTATAGCTCCCAAGAAGTAGATTTTTAACAAATTAAAATTAGAATCATGCCAAAGATGAAGACGAAAGCCAGTGCCAAAAAGAGGTTTACCCTCACGGCTACGGGCAAGGTGAAAAGGAAGCATGCGTACAAGAGTCATATTTTGACTAAGAAGACAAAGAAGCAGAAGCGTAATCTTACGCACACTGCCATTGCCACAGGCGCAGATTCCGCTAACATCAAACAAATGTTGGCAAAGTAGTTTATTTAATGTTTAACCATTGTTGTATGCCTGAAAAAGAGCAGTTTAAGTAAACTGCCGCTGCAACAAGAAAAATTTAAAATTATGCCTAGATCAGTAAATGTAGTAGCATCAAGGGCGCGCCGCAAAAAGTTAATGAAATTGACCAAGGGTCAGTTCGGGCGCAGAAAGAATGTCTGGACGGTTGCTAAAAACTCATGGGAAAAAGGGCAAACTTATGCCTACCGTGACAGACGCGTTAAAAAACGTAATTTCAGATCGTTGTGGATACAACGTATCAATGCCGGTGCACGTCAGTACGGAATGTCGTACTCGGTGTTTATGGGTAAACTTCACGCCAAAGGTATCGAAATGAACCGCAAGGTTTTGGCCGATTTGGCAATGAATAACCCCGAAGCCTTTAAGGCCATCGTTGACGCCGTGAAATAGCACCGCAAAACGGTAACTTAAATTAAACTACAATCGAAAGGTTGTAGTTTTTTTTTGCTTTGTAATTTTTAAAAAACAGAGAGCTACAAAATATTGACAGACTAAAAAAGCCCTTGCCTGACAGGCAAGGGCTTTTTTAGTATTAAATTGTAGTTCAATTATTTAATGCTAATTTTCTTTGTGACAATCTTACCGTCAATA
>CAZPGC010000166.1:0-4664 GCA_964585875.1 uncultured Prolixibacteraceae bacterium
TTACAAGGTCCTCCAGTTAATACGAATAAAATTCTCATTTTTCACAAAATCATCGGGAACATTATCCAAAACAGTCTTTTTAAGGGCATTAATAAGTCCATATTTGTGAAAACTTTTATAACTGACAATGGAAACCTCACGTGAAGGAACAGGCATATTAAATTCACGGATTCTGCTTAAATCATAGGAAGAATCTATAGCCAGAGCAGGAATAAGACTATAACCGAACCCTTTGTCAATCATCCTTTTAACAGCCTCGATACTCCCGCTTTCATAAGTAAACTCATGGCTGATTATTTCGCTGTTCACATTGCAAATACGCAAGGTTTGATTGCGAAAACAATGCCCCTCGGCAAGCACAAGCAAATCACGCAAATCCAAATCTTCCATGTCCACCGTATCCGCTTTCAGACGGGGATGTTTCGGGGGGAAATAAGCAAGAAAAGGTTCATAATAAACAGGCTCTTCCAGCAATGTTTTTTCTTCCAAAGGAGTTGCAAGTACAGCCAAGTCCAAAGTGCCGTTTTTCAATTCTTTTATAATATCCTCGCTGTGCATCTCTTTAATTATCAAGTGTGTATCGGGATATTTTTTGACAAAGTCAGGCAAAAAGAGCGGCAATAAATAAGGTGCAACGGTTGGGATTATCCCGAAACGGAATTTGCCCTTGAAGGTGTTAATATCCTCATTAACAAAGTTTTTCAACAAATGCGCCTCTTCAACAATGATTTTTGCCCTTTCTATAAACTTATTTCCAAGCAAAGTAGGCTCTACCGGTTTTCTGTTGCGGTCGAAAATAGAAAATCCTATTTCCTCCTCCAGCTTTTTTAATTGCATTGAAAGCGTCGGCTGCGTTACAAATCGCGAATTTGCCGCTTTTTCAAAATTCCTGTGCTTTGCCACAGCTAAAACATATTCAAGTTGCTGTAAAGTCATAATATAGATTTTATCTATGTTTATATTATTATTATCGATTTGACAAATATAGATATTGAATCTACTTTTGCAACATCAAAATTCAAAAGAATTATTAACAATTTAAATACATAAGATTATGAATGAAATGAATGAAAACAATCAAATGCCCCGCATCGGCGATATGGCTCCCGATTTTGAAGCGGTAACAACGAAAGGCAAAATCAGATTTTCGGAATTTGCCAAAGACAAATGGGTAGTAATGTTCTCACACCCTGCCGATTTTACACCCGTTTGTACAACGGAGATGAGCGGATTTGCCTTGCGTAAAGACGAATTTGACGCTTTAAACACCGAATTGCTCGGCTTAAGCATCGATTCTATTCACGCCCATTTAGCATGGGTACAAAACGTGAAACGCAATACGGGAGTATATTTCGATTTTCCCATCATAGCCGATTTGGATATGAGCGTTTCAAAAAAATACGGTATGCTAATGCCAAATGAAAGCAGCACGGCAGCCGTAAGAGCCGTATTTTTTATTGATCCTTCAAAAAAAATACGACTGATAATGTACTACCCCTTGAATGTGGGACGTAATATGGACGAAATATTGCGGGCGCTTGAAGCACTTCAAACCGCCGACAAATACAAAGTTGCACTTCCGTTAAATTGGAAAAAAGGCGAAAAAGTAATCGTACCTCCTCCGCAAACGCTCGACCAAGTCAATGAAAGATTAAACGACGACTCGTTGGAAATGGTTGACTTTTATTTGGCCAAGAAAGAGATTTAATTCCAAATCCCAACACCCAAAAACGGCAAGTATCCTCCTGCGATATCTTGCCGTTTTTTCTCTTATAATCACCAATTAGCCATATTAAAACACTACAACAACTCGATGATTTTCCGTGCCTTATCTCCGTTGAAATATTCCGACGGCAAGCAGCGCTTACGCTTTTCCACTTCATCCTCGTCAAAATCCTTCAACATCAATTCAGATATTTTCGCTGCAATATCCTCGGCGTTTTCGGCTCTGTGGACACAGCCCGACAAAGCTCCGGTGCCTTCCGTCATAGCAGCGTTGGCAAGCACAAAACGGCCGCTCATCAACGAACGTAACAGCTTCAGTTTAAAGCCGGTAGGCTGAAAAGTCACCATAAGATTGATATGTGCATCCTTTATTAAAGCCTTCATCTCTTCGTCAGAAGGATTGGCAATAATTTCAACATTAGGGTAGTCTTCCGCCGATTTATACATTCCTGCCGGCGGATTTTTCCCTGCCAATACAATTCTCACATCGGTCAGCGGAGACACCTTTTCAATAATAAACTCCGCCGCTTTTACATTTTCCGCCACCGACAAATTACCGTGAAATAAAACAAAATCGCCTTTGCCTGGCTGTGATTCCACATCGTCATGCTCACCGAAACCCCAAACTCTGATATGTTTTTTATAGGGAAACATTTTCTTGAAAAATTCATAATCGCCGTCGGAAATAGCCACGACACTTTTCACATTAGGCAGGCTTTGTTCTCTGATTTTCAGCTTATAAGCCTCGCTGAGAAAATATAACTTTTTCAAAATATTCTTTTCAGCTTTTGCCAAGCCAGCATAATATTCATGCTCCACATTAGCCGCGCGCAAGATTATATTCCTTCTTTCAAATTCTTTCCCGAAAACATTACCGCAACAATGAAGCCCCTCGCATAAAACCGGATAGTCGTCCTGCAGCAATCTCTCACGCAAGCGCTTGGATATGCGACTCTTGACGATATAAGGCTGCATACTCAACAGAGAAAGCATACTCGTGTCGCGGGGATAATAATCCACTGTGTCACAATACTTTTTCAATTCTGCCGCAGGCTTTCTGCCTCCGTATTCAAAGCAATGCAAATGAATTTTAACGCCCTCGTTTTTTAGCGCTTTCAGCTTATAAAACACATCGATAACGCCTCCGTAATCGGCAGGATACGGAATATCAAAGGATATGATATGTAAGTGTCTGTCGCTCATTTATCTTTGAATTTGGAGTAAATGCTTATCAACTTTTTCTCGTCGTTTTCCCACAGCAATTCAGCGGCGGCTTTTTTGATATTTGCAGCCTTTTTGCTTTTGAAATCTTCATCCAACATAAGATTTATTGCACGTGCAACAGCTGCCGGAGAGTGCTCGTCCAACACCATACCCACGTCATAGCCACGCACAATTGCTGCCACTTCCGGCAAATCGGAGGCTAAAACAGGCACGCCGCATTGTATATAATCGAAGATTTTATTGGGCAGGCTGTAACGGTAATTCAAGTTTGTGTCTTTATCCAAAGAGAGCCCGATATCGGCCATGGCCGTGTAGCGATAAAGCATATCACGGGGCTGTCGCGGAACGAATAACACTTTGTTTTCCAAGCCCTTATCTTTAACCGTCTTTTTCAACAAGGGCAAGGCGTCGCCGCTACCCACGATAAGCAAAACAGCATTTTCGACAAAAGCCATTGCCTCAACGGCCTCTTCTCCGCCACGGTCGATATTTATTCCCGAGCCTTGTAAAATCACCACTTTCTTCCCTTCTTCCATGCCAACCTCAGCTTTGGAAAAAGGCGCAACAGCAGCGGTTTTTTTTGAGGGCAAGTTTCTGACCACCAAGGGTTTTACACCATATTTCTTTTCATACTCTCCGGCTATGGATTCGTTTACGGTAAAAACATATTTCAGTCGAGGAAAAATACGCTTCTCTACAGCCAGCCAAACCTTTTGCGCAAAGCGGCCCTTCAACTCCGGCACTTCGGTAAAATATTCGTGCGAGTCGTAAACCAACGGCACCCTTTTTATCTTGGAAATCAAGTAGTTGGCAAGCAAAGTATCGAGGTCGTTGGCAACAAGCAATCCTTTTTTTCTAAACAACAAAAACAGAAACAGCCTGATGTTGAAAAAAGCATAAAACAGGGGGCCTTTTTTGAAAATAAGTCGCATACGGCGGCTCGAATAGGGACGCTCGTCCATAGGCAAGCTATCGGGCAAAAGTCTGCCTATCAAAAGCACCTCATAGCCCAAGTTGGTCAGCGTAAGGCAAACCTTGTGCACCCTGCTGTCGGTTACCAAATCATTTATCACCGAAACATATACTCTTCTCATTATCAAACAATTATCACAACATTAAAAAGCATGTCCGTTCTTGCGCAAGGCCTTTGAAATACTCACCAAAATCAACAAAGAGGCAATAAGCAGAGCAAATCTCGCAAAAAAATCGCCGTATTTTACATAGAAGGTAATTTTGTCATTCAGATGAACATTAGATTTTATGGCTGCCCGAACCTCGTATTTTGTGGTGAGAAAGTCGTCGCCGCGCTGATTGAAAAATGCTGATTTTCCGGTGTTTGCAGCTCTCACAATGTCGCGGCGCGTCTCTATGGCACGCAAACGTGCATACTCGAAATGCTGCTTATATCCCGGAGTATCACCCCACCATCCGTCATTTGTGATGATAGCCAAAAGATTGGCGTCCCGCCTTACGTAACCCGCCACGAACTCACCGTAAACAGACTCGTAACAAATTATGGGAGCGACTTTTATATTATTCGAAGAAAAAACGGAGCGTCTTGAAGAAGTGCCCAAAGACGAGGCCGAGCCGCCAAGGTCGATGATATATTTTTCCAAGGGTTTGAAAATACCGGGAAAAGGCATACGCTCGACACCCGGGACAAGCTTGGCCTTATGATAGAAGGATATCTCTCCTGCCCTGTCGATAAATCCGGC
>CAZPGC010000167.1:0-4625 GCA_964585875.1 uncultured Prolixibacteraceae bacterium
CGCTCACATCGGTAAAGCTCTCTTTTGCAGGCCGCGGTTTTTGAAGTCGGTCTTCTAGGTGTTTAAATAACAGCCTGATATGCTGGGTGTTACTGCGCACCGACGTTTGCAGCTCTATTTTTTCGGAGAAGAGTGTAAGTCCGGCGGCATCACGTTGTTTTTGCAACATCTCGACAATGGCCGCAGCGGCATAAAGGGCGAAGGTGATTTTGTCGGGGTGCTCGAAATCCGCTTCCGTCTCGTAAGGAAAATACATTGAAGGCGACACATCGAGAAGGATATGACAACGCAAATTTGTCTCTTCCTCGTAACGCTTGACAAAAAGCTTCTCGGTGCGGGCAAAAAGCTTCCAGTCGATATGCCGTGTTGACTCGCCGTTGTTGTATTGCCTGTGCTCGGCAAACTCCACCGAGAAGCCGTGAAAAGGGCTTTTGTGCAAACCGGTGATAAAGCCCTCAACAATCTGACGGGCAAGCAGTTCCAGCTTCGAATAAGCCTTGATATTATTTCTGTTCAGTTCGAGCATAAATTGATTTTAGCTTCCCTTCGGCGCAAATTAAAAGGCCTTTAGGGATAAAAAAATACCGCTGTTAAAAAGCGGTATAAAATTACAATTTTTTGCGCTTATGCAGTGTCTCTTCTACAAGAGGGCATCGAGTTTTTCGGCCAAAACGGCTTTGGGCACTGCTCCCACTTGTTTATCCACGAGTTCGCCGTTTTTGAAAAACAGCAAAGTGGGGATGTTTCTCACGCCGTATTCAACGGTAACGTTGGGGTTGGAGTCAACGTCGAGTTCGCCGCAAACGACACGGCCTTCATATTCTTCGGAGAGTTGCTCCACAACAGGTTTTACCATACGGCAGGGGCCGCACCATTCTGCCCAAAGATCCACTAAAACAGGCAGTTCCGATTTCAACACCTTTTCTTCAAAATTCGCATCGGTCAATTCAACAGTCATAATTTTTGTATTTATATTGTTAGTAATATCCTTAACGGGAGCCGCAAAAATAATTGTTTTTTTATTGGCTGCGCAAAATTTGTTTTGCTGTTTAGATAGTATCTCTTAGAAAACTCTGCAAAAACCAAAAACGGATCTTTCGGCGATATTTTCATTTTCCTCAACTCGCTGATACTAAGGCATCACCTTGTCTCGGAAAAATAAAAATCTCATCCAAAATCTCTCGTTTTATGAAGATTAGATAGTTTTCTAAGAGACACTAGATAACATTTCCAAAGCCCGAATTAAATGAGCTATTTACCTCAAATGAAGTACTTTAAAGCCTTTCTCAGGCCGGCCATAAATCAATGATTTCCATGATATTGTCAGAATTTCTCGTCGTATTTTGTCCAAAGCTCGTCGCCGAGTTTCCAAGCACGCTCAACGACTTTGTTGCCCCATTTGTTGGTATAATCCGTCATTACGGCTTTCATTTCGTCGAAATTACGAGCATTGTAAAGTTCGAGCATATCTTTCTCGAATTTGTCGCTTTCGCCGAAAAGTTGTTGCTGCAAAGGATTCCATACGGCTTCCACATCGTGACGCATGTCGCCCCAGCGCTGCGCCGTAAGGGTGCCGAGCCTGTTGAAAGCCCACCACGCCGACTGCCTTGTGAAACCGTTTTCGCGTCCCGGCGTCGAATATGGAGCCGGCAGATAGCCCACCGAGCAATAGACCGGGATGTAAATGGAAGTGGCTATATTGTCCAAAGCAAGCCACACTTTGCCTCCGATGGGGTCGGGCAACCACGAGCGCGACTGCGTAATGGTGCCGTACATGGTGTACCAACGCGCTATGGTGCGCTCTCCCAAAAAAGCGATATGTCCCGTTTTCTTGTCGGTGTGAAACCATCCGCCTCTGACTTTGTCGAGTTCCAGTTGGTCGTAAGGCATAAAAGGATTTGCCAAGGGTGAAATTTGTTCCTTGCCTTCGCCGTCGCTGACGGTAAGTGTGCGTGTCATATCGTAGGGAGTGCCTTCGTAGTAATCTTTAAAGATGGAGACCATTTTTTGAAGGGTGATTTTTTTGTCGGGCTTTACCGAAAAAGGATAATCCTGACTGGTGGGGTTTAGATTGAGAGAAGGAGCCACAAGGTCGAAGACGCGCCATTCGCGACGCCGTGCCGCCACCGAACTACGGCTTCGCGGAGCATATACATAGTTGAATTTGAAAGGCTTACCCGATTTTTTCGACCACCAGCCGTATTCCTCGGCCACCGAAAAAATATTTTTGGAAGCCATAAAATAATCTTTGTTTTTCAAGTCTATCTCCTTGATGGTGCTGGCATTGGCATTCACGGCCACATGGTCGTCGGGGACACGCTCCGCTACCCAAACCACGCCCACTTTTCCCTTGCCCGGGCCAACGATTTCAAGGTGCCAAACCTCGTTTTTGTCGGCGATGGTAAGAGCCTCGCCATAGTCGCTCCAACCGTATTTGCCAAGTAATTCATCGGCAAGTTTTATGGCTTGGCGAGCCGTGGTTGTGCGCTCGAGCATCAGACGACACAGCTGCTGACAGTCGATGAGGCCGGCATCGGACTGCAAGGTATCGCGCCCTCCGAAAGTAGATTCGCCGATGGCAAGCTGATGTTCGTTCATGGAAGGATAGGCGGTATTCAGAAAAGCGTAAGTGTGAGCAACTTGCGGTATCTCACCGACTTTTTTATGGGTGTAAAGCGGCATGGCCTTGCTGTTGTCGGGCACACGCTTATAGATGGGACACATCTCCCCCGCTTTGTGGTCGGCGGCGGGCACCATATCCATCCACGAGCGGGTGCGGTGGCTGTCGTCGGTGTGGGAAGTCATCACCGAGCCGTCGAAAGAGGCATCTTTTCCAACGGTTATGGTGGTACATCCGTCGGGAAAACCACCCTGCCAGTCGCTTTTGTCTTGGGCAAACAATGCTGCCGGCAACATTAAAGTCAAAGTTGTCGCAATAAAAAGTCTTCGATTTTTCATGGTATTTTTATTTTCCTGTTTTTGATTTTAAAGCATTAAAAACATTCCACACAACACTTAAAGCAATGTAATACAGAATGATAAGCGACACTGCCATGTAAACCCAATAGATAAACATAATGACGATGACGATGCTGCCCGCAATGAGAAGCCAGCGCCAGATGTTGGCTTTGAATTTCAGGTTTTTAAATTTTAAAGAAAGCATGGGCAGCTCCACAACAGGCATCAGCGTGCTGAAAATAGTGAGGCCGAGAAGAGTGTAAACGCTGCCGGCAAAATGGCCTACGGGGGTGCAATGGCAGGCGAAATGCGTTATCAGTGAAACCCCGCCTATTAGCAAGGCGTTGGCAGGTGTGGGCAGGCCTATGAAAATCTCCGACTGCCGTGTGTCAACATTGAATTTTGCCAAACGCAAGGCACTTGCAGCCGTTATCAGAAGCCCCGCAAAAGGTATGATATTTACAGCTCCTGCCAACCTGATATCAGGCAAGTTATAGGCCGAAAAAAGCATGCGGTACATAATGGCGCCGGGCAGCATGCCGAAAGAAATAAGGTCGGAAAGGCTGTCGAGCTCCTTACCCACCGATGAAGTAACCTTCAGAGCTCGCGCCGCCAAACCGTCGAAAAAATCGAAAACGGCGGCGGCAATCATCAGCCAAAAGGCCATGTACCAGTAGCCGTTAAGAGAAAAAACCACCCCGAAAGCACCGCTAAGGAGGTTCAACAGCGTGATAGCGTTTGGAATATGTCGTTTCATAGGCCTTAATGTCAGTGCGGGCAAATATAAGGTAACTTAAGTTTCGAAAGTAAAAAATATGAAGAAAGTGGCCGAGAAACAGCCGGAAGCCGGTTTCGCTGCAAAATAAAAACTTGCGAATGTTGAGTTATGTTTAAACTTTTTATCGGCTTGTTTTTTTCTTTTTTCTTTTTTCAAAAAAAGAAACAAAAAACCTCCGCTGCGCCAAAATAGCTTTCGTTTTAGGCATCTTGCTGTTTCACGACAAGTAAAAATACCAACATATGGCTATTACCACCATAATTTGCGTTTTTACCTTTGCAGCGAAATTTTTTTTAGGATAATAAATTATGAAAATCTTTTCTCTCGTTATTACGGCGCTGTTTTTGTCGCAGGCTCTTTTTTCGCAAATCGGCGGTCTGTCGGCCTCCAAACTTTACTCTCAAACAGCGCAAACCGTTGATTTCAAGACTGTTGAATTCGAGCCGGGGTTTTATCATCTTCGCTCCAACAGCTATTGGGACTCCGACGGTAAGCGGCAAAATATCTATTCAACGCCTGACAGCATGCGAGTTGTCTCCGGCACATATTTCCGTTTTACCTACGGCATTTTACCGGATTTGGAAAGCGGATTCACCGTTTCGTCGGATTTTTCACTATTGCTGTTCGGACTGCGTTACCATTTTTACCATGGCAACAAAAGCAACTTGGCATTGATAGCCGGCGCCGGTTGGCCCATGGGAAACACAACGATAGACGAGCGTGTGCGCAGCACGAGCAATATCCCGAAAATAGGCGGCGGCTTGGTTTGGTCTTACGACTTCACTGATAACCTCTCACTCGACGCCACCGCCGAATACATGGGTTTTGTAAAACAAACCGAGCACCACGACAAAGGCGGCGTTTATCTTTACGGCGATTTGGGCTATTA
>CAZPGC010000168.1:0-4623 GCA_964585875.1 uncultured Prolixibacteraceae bacterium
GGATTATAAACCTTAGGCAATTTCTTAAATTTCTCCACAACAAAATATTTCTTTTTCCCTTTGAGAGTGTAGCCAATCAAGGCTGCCCCCGAATATTTGAAAGGCAGGGCTTTGCCCGGCTTGACAAAATCTTTCAGCTCTCCTTTGCCGTCGGGATAGCTGCGTTTGACGGCTTTTATATATAAGGTGTCGCCTTTTTCCCATGTGTTGCCGAAAGACAGGTCTTTGTTTTGCTTGTAGGGATGCGCTTCGAAATAGCTGCTGTCTATCCACAAATCGTTGATATTCAGCTTGTCGGAGCCGTAATTGGCAACGAGTTTCAAGGTGTAACTCTCGGCAATGCCGCTTTCCATACGGCCGCCTGCCGACCACTGAACGGTGGATTCCACAATGCTGAACGGGCTGTGCATAAACCATCCGAAGATGCACAAAAAAATAAAACTCAGAATCTTCATAACATTAATTTTTATCAGTTTGAACGAATGGCCTCCACCGGGTTGAGGCGCGAGGCAAGATATGCGGGTACCAAACCGGCAACAAGACCTATGCCCACCGAAACAAAAATGCCGGTAAAGATATTTCCCGCTGTGAGCACGGCGTCGAAATCCAAGCCGTATTTCACCGCCAAAACTATAAAAAATACCAGTATCAAGCCGATGATGCCTCCGAAGAGCGACAGAAAAACCGATTCGAAAAGAAACTGTAGCAGAATGAAAAAGTTTTTGGCGCCGAGCGACTTTTGAATGCCTATCAACTTGGTACGCTCACGCACCGATACGAACATGATGTTGGCAATGCCGAAGCCTCCCACCAAAAGCGACAAGCCGCCGATAAACCAGCCTGCAATGTTCAAAGTGCGAAAGATGCCGTCGAAGTTTTTCGACAGGCTTGTTATTTCGTTTATGCTGAAGTTGTCGTCGGCCTTGGGTTTCAGACGCCGCACCGAACGAAGGATGCCCGTCAGCTCGTCGCGCAGTTCGGCATTCGACACGCCTTCTTTTGCTTTAACGACAACCATGGGGTTGAAAAAATCGGAACGTATATTCACCACTTTTCGGGCAAAGTTAACGGGTATAACTATTTGATTGTCACGCGAATTGTTAAACATTCCCGCTCCTTCTTTTTTGAAAACGCCTATCACGTAAACCTTTATCCCTTTTATCACCAATCTTTTCCCGATAGGGTTGTCGTTGTCGAAAAGCTCTTTGGCCACATCATTTCCTATAATGGCCACAGGGTTACCTGAAATGCTTTCGCCGGGGGTAAAATAACGACCTTCGGAGAGCTCGAAAGAAAAAATCTTATCATAATCGTGTGTGGTGCCCACCACGGTGGCGTTTTCCATGGTCTTGGCACCGGCTTTCACGTTCGATTGTATTGAAATCATAAAAACCACATTGGCGGCGGCGTTGCTGCGTGCCGAAATCTCGCGCGCATCGTCGATGGAAGGCACCGGACGTCTGAAATATTTCCACCACGGAAAATCGCCTTTAAACTCCCAAGGCCATTTTTGAACATATAACACATTGTCGCCCAGGGACTCCACGCTGCTGCTGATTTTCAGATGCAGGGAATCCACAACCGTAAAAACCGAGATTACCGTAAAAATACCGATGGTGATACCGAGTAAAGACAAGAGCGTACGCATCTTATTTACAAGCAGTTGCTGCCATGCAAACAAATAGGATTCCCGTATCAGTTTCAGAATTATCATCATCAGGTCATTAGGCGGTAAAAATATCTAAATTGTCCATATGGCGAGGTCTGTTTTTTTCACGCAAGCTCAACAGTGTTAAGTTACAAATCACAACTTCGCTCCCACGGTGACGCTAAGTTTATAATTTCTCACATTTCCGTTAAGGTCGAGGGTTTGAATGAAAACCACGTAAATGCCCACCGGAGCTTTGCCATTGTTGTCGGTAGTGCCGTCCCAGCGCAAACTCCCCGTGGTGCCGGCGGTATAAAGCCCCGACAATGTCTTTACAAGCTGACCTGCGGAGTTGAAAATCATCACTTTGGATATGGCCGTGCCACTTGGCAAGTCGTATGAGAGTGTCATAACATCGTTGTATCCGTCGTTGTCGGGAGAGAAAATCTCAGGCGAAATGCTGAACTGTGCAGGAGGATTTTCCGAGGTCGAATACTGCGAATTGCGGTAGGCCGGAGTGGCAAAACCGGCCGCTTCTGCCGCCGAGTGCCAATTGTCGGGGGAGGAAGGCTTGTCGTAGTCTATCCTCTCGAGGCTCACGCCTTCGTAGTCGCTGAGCAAGGCATAGTGCATGCTCTCGTCGTACCAAAGGCTGTCGATACAGTTTAAGCTGCTTGTTATCAGGTAGATATTGCCGCTGTTGTTGGGCATTGAAGGCAGACTTTCCATCGTGGCAAAATTGTCGGGAGCGGTGGTTTTATATTGTTTTTTAACAATATCGGGGTCGGTGGTCAAAACATAATATTCACCCGGGAATAAAGGAATACTCTCGTCGCTGATTTTCTTAATGTTTTCGTAGTCCTGTAAATCTTCGGAATAATTGGACAGCCTTAAATCTTTGAGGTCGATGATTTTTTTGCTTCGGTTGTAAACTTCCACAAAATCGACGCCGTTATCACGCGGATTAAACAAAACCTCATTTATCACTAAGTCGTTACGCAAAGGAGTTTCAGCCATTCCGAAGGGCACGGTTGTGTTTAGCATCAAGGCATTGCCCACACAGTCGAACAAGCTGTCTTTTATTTGGAGTTTATAAACCGTGCGGGCTTTCAAGGGTTTTGGGGTTTCGAGTGTAACAGACGAATAATCGGGAGGATATGAGCTTGCGGCAAGGGCATAGCCGAGAGAATCGTACATCATATAGGCGGCAGGTTTCAACACCGAAGCGGAGTCCATGGGCTCTGAAAAATACACGGTGATGTGCTTGCTGTCGTCCACGGCAACACGTGAAATTTCCGGGGCTTGCATATCTTTATTCGCGGCATTCACTGAGTTTATTTTGCCCGGCGTGCCTCCTTTGGCATCGTCGGAAGCCCACCAATTCGACCTGCAGCCGCAAGGGTTTTGGGGGTCAATTTGCTCCAGCGACCAGCCGCCGTCGGCCTTGCTCGACTGCCCGTACCATTTGTCGGAATAGTTGACAAAGTGAATAATGCCGCCTTTGTCGTCCTTTAGAATAATTTGTCCGCCGCTGTTTGTCAGGGAGAAAGAAGAGAGGCCTATAACTTTGGAGAAAGAAGAAAAATAGCCGGCATCGGCATCTCTACAAAGGATGACATACTCGCCGCTTTTAATCGTCGAGTCGGGAAAAATGCTTTTTTTGGTGCCTGTTGTCAGTTGCCAATTTTTCAGATTTATATCAAAGGGCGAGCGATTGTAAAGTTCCAAATATTCGGCATCGGGCAGTCCCACCACGGGCGAAGGGTCGGCCATAATTTCGTTGAAAAGCACATCGAACTCACGCGGAATGTAATAAAAGAATGAGATGCTTGCCTGCTTCATCACGTTGTTATTCAGGTCTTTAACATTTCCAACCGTGAGTGTGTACTGTTTTGCAAGCACAAAATGATTTTGGAAAAACAGATGTACCAAAGCCGGATTCTGTGCATCAACAACAGCTTTTAAAGGTTTCCCTATGGCGTTGTCCACAAGATAGTTGTCGGCATCGGTGGCGCTTGCCGTGTCCACAGCTTCGCTGAAGAGCAAATGGAGGCTGCTGTCGGAAAGCACTTTCAGTGAGGAGACGAAGGGAGGAAAGGTGTCGATTTGAATCTTTTGAATCAGAAAATCATCGAAATAAAATTTTGTGCTGTTGCTCGAAGTGTGTTTGCAGAAAATGCCGAACCAATTTGTGGTCGAGTAAGAGGTGTCGAAGGCCGTACCTTCGCTGACAAAGGCTGTCGAAGCAGTGGCATCGCTGAAGAGCTCCCAGTTGCCGAGAGTGTCGCGTTTTACCTTGATGGTAAAGGAGTTAGTGGAAGCGCCCGTGTTGCCGTGCGTGCCTTGTATTATTTTGGTAAGGGTAAGGCCGTCCTGCCTGAAAAGGCAAATATCGTCCTGCGAGCTGCCGAAGCGGACGAAATATCCGTGCAGCGGGCCTTTCAAATTTTGCGCATCGCTCACAAGGTAAATGCGCGAGTGATTATTGGCCGAGGAATTGAAAGATTGCTTGATGTAAAAAGACCATTCGGCACCCGACATCAACGAATTGGCGGTGCAAAGATAAGCCGTATCGGTGCCGGAGGAATTAAGCTGCAACTTATTGGAGCTGTTGACTTTAAACTCTGACACATCACCTGTCCAAGCGGGATTTGAGGTAAAATCGCCATCGGAGAAGTCGTCGTTCAACTGAGCCTGTAAAGCAGTTGAGAACAAAGTAAAAAGAAAAATATTTAGAAAAAAGAGTCTCATAATAATTTGTTAAAACGGCGGTAAATTTACGGATAATTTAAAGGCAGCGGCGAAATTATCGCAGGCCGGGATTTTGACGTGTGAATTTTTGTGTTGTTTTAAAGCCGGGCATTTGTAAATGTTGCGGCGGCAAGATGAAAACGATAAAAACTTTGCCGAATATGTTCAGAATCACTACTGTCCGATAAAATTTTAAATCAAAGAATATGAAAGCGTAAATTATT
>CAZPGC010000169.1:0-4467 GCA_964585875.1 uncultured Prolixibacteraceae bacterium
GCGTTTTATTAGAGCAGCTATGGATGAGCTGAGATACTCTGACATAGGAAGATACTCCTATAATTTTACAATAAACGTAAACTCCCCTCCGCACCCAACCTCGGGAGACCAAAACACAATTTTGCTTTTCAATTTCGATAACTCAAGTCTTGCAAACAGCACTTCGGCGAACTCCTATTATGCTACAGCCAACGGCACTATGACCTATAAGAATTGGGACGGCTTCCCGCAAGACAAGCTACCATTGCCTGTGGAATATTACGAAGCACTGCGAGCGAGAAAAACCGCAGAGGCTCAGGTTGCCCTCACATGGGCGACGGCCTCGGAGAAAAACAACCGAGGCTTTATCGTAGAAAGAAGCACGGATGCCGCCACGTGGAAAAACATCGGTTTTAAAGGGGGTGCAGGCAATTCAAACGTTGTGAAGCGGTATGAGTTTATCGACAAAAAACCTCTGAGTTGCGGCAGTTATTACCGTTTGAAACAGTTCGACTACGACGGGAATATAAAATTGAGCAGAGTCGTTTTTATCGACCTTTCACCTGAAAGCAAAATAAGCATTTATCCTAATCCCGCCGGTGATTTTCTTTATATCCAAGGCCTTAAAGCCAAAGACAAAACAGCCCTTTCGGACTATACGGGCAAATTCATAAAGATTGACCCGGACAACAAAAACCGGATTGATTTAAGAGAATTTCCTTCGGGGATTTATTTTTTGTATATTATTGATTTTAACGGAGTTAAAAAGGTATATAAATTTCTGAAGAGATAATGATGAAAACGTTGAAGGAAAATTTATAAATGTAAGAAATAACTCCTACAAATCCCTTTTTCGCAAAACCCAATAAGAAACGAAAAAGAACAGCGCCATATAAATCACCGTCAGCATAGTGTATGTCAAATCGATGCCGTTGCTCGCCGTCTTGACGTTCATCATGGTAAACAAAGGCGTTTTGGGCGCAACTATCAGTCCGTTAAAACATTGTATCGGCAGATAGGGGCCGAAGCTGTCGGCGAATTTCCATGCCAGAATGGGCTCCAAAATATAGCCCCATGCCAAAAGTATGCCCATGGTGAGCACGGCTTTGCGCAGTAAAACGGCCAGCATCATAATAAAGCTTAGATAGGCGCTAATCATCAGAAAGTACCCCGGGATAAATTCCATCTTGGAAAAAATATCGCCCGCAGCCAAATGCTTTGTATTTACGAGTCCCGTAATAAGACTGAAAACGAACAACATAGCCGTTGAAAAAAGAGCAAGCAAAATAGCGTCGATAAACTTCGACCAAACAAATTCCAAGCGAGTCATGCCGTTGATGATGTTTTGCCGCATGGTGTTGTAATAAAACTCGTTGGTAACCAGCAATATCATCAATATTCCCAGAAAAATCTTAACGTATTTGGCCAAGAAAGTGATGTTGTGCCATACGTGAGGAAAGGTATAAATGTCGGCGGGAAGTATTGTCATGCCGTGTGTGGCTTCCGCTACATTTTTGTTTATACTGATTATGGCAGAACGTATCCCCCACAAAATCATCAAGATAGTAAGGATATATGCCGCCAAGGTAACCCAAAACACCCTGTTACGGCTTATCTTCAGCCATTCTATTTTTATCAGCCTTTTCATTGCGCGTCGTTTTTAAGGAGTTCGAGAAATTGAGATTCCAAATTTTGTGTCACAAGCGACAAATGCGAAAGTCTGACGCCGTATTCCATAAGGTAAGCATTCAACTCGGCAGGGTCAGTATCCTTGTCAACCAAGGCATTCACATATTCATTTTCGTTATTAACAGATGTCACATTAGGGTAAGTTTCAAGCACTTGGCGCAGCTTTGGCGTGTCGGCGGCCTTCATCTTAATAACCGTTGTGCCGGTATTCAAACCGTGGATATCGCCCGAATAAATTTTCCGTCCTTTTTTCAAAATCAAAATCGAGGAGCACACCTTTTGCACCTCATCGAGCAGGTGCGAGGCCAAAATAATGGTTTTGCCGCCATGCGCTATCTCCAAAATCATCTCTCGTATCTCGGCAATGCCCTCGGGGTCAAGACCATTGGTAGGCTCGTCGAGGATGAGCACTTCGGGGTCGCCGAGGAGAGCTGAGGCTATGGCAAGCCGCTGTTGCATCCCGAAACTGAAGGTTTTGTACCTGCTGTTGCGCCTTTGATACAGCTTTACAAACTTCAAAACATCGGGTATCAAAGCCGCCGAGACCCCTCTTATCTCAGCCACAATACGCAGATTGTCAACGGCATTCATATAGCCGTAAAAATTGGGGCGCTCCAAAAGTGTCCCAATCTCGCCGGTAACATTTTCCCTCTCGGCACGGCCAAACCACGAGAAGGTACCCGCATCGGCGTTTATGACTTTTGTAAGAATGCCGAGGGTGGTGCTCTTGCCGCTGCCATTTGGTCCCAAAACCCCGAAAACCATTCCTTTTTCGACGCTGAAATCCAAAGCATCCACGGCTCTCAAACTGCCGTAGTTCTTTGTTAACCCATTGACTTCCAATACCGTTTGACTCATCTTTATAAATCTTTTAATGTAAGCACTTCTTTATGACGTATTCCTCTGTCGCTTTGTAACAGCGTGCAAATTTCGTGGTAATAGTCGTGCTCGAAATAGAGATAATAATTGTTTTTTAAGGCCTCTTCCAAAAACTCCTCCTTCTCTTTCAAAGCAACGAGCGGCTGTATATCGAAGGCCGGAATAAAAGGCATGGGAAGATGTGCCACGCTCATTATCAAATCGGCCATATAAACGATTTTTTTATCGCCGTAGCTTATCACGGGAATAATTTGCCCCATGGTGTGGCCTTTGAAAATCTTAAAGAAAATGCCGGGGATATGCTCTCCTTCCTCTTCAACCAAAACCAACTTACCCGCCTCGCGTATGGGCACGAAATTCTCTTTGAAAAAAGTGCCTGCTTCGCGCTTGTTGGGATTCATAGCCCAATCCCACTGCAAACGACTCACCCAATGCTTAGCGTTCGGGAAGGTGAGTTTCAGTTCTCCCGCCTCATCGCGATATACGGCGCCTCCCACATGGTCGTCGTGCAAGTGTGTGAGAATCACGTCGGTAACATCTTCAAAACGATAGCCGGCTTCGGCAAAACCCTTTTGCAAAGAATCATCGCCGAAAAAGAATTTGTAGCTGTAAAACTTCTCGTTTTGCTTTCTTCCCAAACCTGTGTCAATAATTATGAGCCTGTCGCCGTCTTCAATCAGCAAGCAGCGGTTTTTTATATTCACATAGTTAAGCTCGTCGGCGGGGTAAATCTTATTCCAAATGGTTTTGGGTATCAAACCGAAGGTTGCACCGCCGTCCAATTTCCAATTTTCGGCATTTATGGTAGTCAGTTTCATAAGCAATTATAATTATTTACGATTTAAGCAAGATAAAAAATATCCGGCTCCGAAAGCGGATAAGATAAAGCGGCAATCACCTGAGTTCAAAGTTCTTACCGAGGTAAACCTTTCTCACCTGCTCGTCCTGTACAAGGTCTTCGGCAGTGCCCGATTTCAAAATCGAGCCCTCGAAAAGCAGGTAAGCGCGGTCGGTAATGGTAAGTGTCTCGTGCACGTTGTGGTCGGTAATCAGGATGCCGATATTTTTCTCCTTTAACTTCGAAACAATCGACTGAATGTCCTCCACGGCAATGGGGTCAACGCCGGCAAAAGGCTCGTCGAGAAGAATAAACTTTGGGTCGGAGGCCAAGGCTCTCGCTATCTCGGTGCGTCGTCTTTCCCCTCCCGAAAGCTGAATACCGAGATTCTTCCTAATGTGCTGAAGGCCAAACTCATCGAGCAGCTGCTCAAGGCGTTCGCGCTGCTCGTAACGCGATTTATATTTGAACTCCAGCACCGACAGAATATTATTCTCCACCGACATCTTTCTAAACACCGAAGCTTCCTGCGCCAGATAACCAATCCCCTTCTGCGCCCTCTTGTACATCGGCTCTGCCGTAATATCCAAATCATCGAGAAAAACACGCCCCGAATAAGGCTTTATAAGCCCCACAATCATATAAAAAGTGGTAGTCTTACCAGCACCGTTAGGCCCCAGCAGTCCCACAATCTCCCCCTGCTTCACCTGCACCGAGACCCTGTCAACAACCTTCCGCTTGCGATAAATCTTAACCACCTCCTCTGCACGTAACAACATAAGCCATAAATTTAAGCAGCCAAAATACGAAAAAGGCACAAACGCCTGCCGTTAAAAAATTGAAAAGAGCATAAACTGCTGAATGTTTTGGCTTTGGATGTTAAGGGTTGCCGTTTTTGGGGGGATTTCCACCTCCATAAACAGAAACCGCTAAAGATTTATTGAAATGGTAAGCGGGAGTTTTGAAAAAAGTTGTTATTTTTGGGCTTACAAACACTAAAACACAGTCTATGAAAAATAAGGTAATAGTTCATAGTTCTGATAATCAATTAACTATAAAAAGAGCAGATTACGAGACAGGCG
>CAZPGC010000170.1:0-4430 GCA_964585875.1 uncultured Prolixibacteraceae bacterium
TTCGCTTCTTAACAAAGAGAATTTACCTGACGGACAAATATACGAAAAAATATTTTGTATTTGAGATTTTTTAGAAAAAACCGGTGCGAGACTCTTTTTTATCCTTAAATCCGCAAACAATTTTATTTGATTATTTCCACCAGAGACCTGTCGATATCTACCTTATAATTCCCTGTTTCTGTGTCTTTTAGAATATAATAGAAGGCTGCAACATCTTTACCCAACACTTTGATGAACTTGGATTTTATTTTGGATATTTTTTCATTTAAGGAGTTTTCCAGTGGGTCAACCAATATGTTGATGCTGTCTTTCATTGCCGCAATATTGTTGTCGGAATTGGCAACGGAACATTTGGCGTAAATATTAAACAGCTCATTTTCATATCGATACATCTCATTTAAAGCCAAGCCTTCTTCGTGTTGAAGGAAAAAATAATAAATGGTTGCCTCCAAAGGCGTAAACCGTACTGTCATCGAAGGCATGTCAACCAGCTGTGCCTTTCGTTGCACAAGGTTAAACAGCATAGGAGCGGGCTGCAAATGATATTTGAAACGCTCTTTGAAAAGCATCTGTTTTCTTATGCCCTCCATGGTGCTCAGTATTTGATTTACCAAAGGCGGCGGAACTTTACGCGACTTGATAACCCGCTGACAATCAATACAAATATCGGCTGTTCTAAGCTTTAAGGCTATATCTTTTTTGTTCAAATCAAAATCGTTGACACAACCCAAAGGGTGTTTGTGATATAACTTTATGATATCGGGAACCGAATCGGCCATATGTGTTTGCAGAATCATCTCCACAACAAGGAAGGCTATGGGATATTTATAGTCGGAATCAATGTAATAATCCCAATCGGCAGTGTGGATAAAAGAATTACGAAGGTTGTTATCAATCGCCATAAACCAATTCCTGTCATTGGCAATATCTGTCAACAAAACAACATATTCATCATCGCCTATATCATGCTTTCGACGGTAAGATTTACACTTGGCAAAAATCCCGCCCCATGTACTTTCTTTGCGTTTTAAAGGAAATTCTCTATTTTTAACGATTTGGAGGTAAGATTTTTTATAAAAATCCTTCTCCGTTTTTATTGTTCTTCTCTTTAATTCTTCATCCTCAAATTTGGGAAAATCTTCCGTATGAATGTAATTTACAGGCCCTTTGAATTCGCTGAGCAAATTGAAAACATCCCAATATAAATCCAAAGACAGCTCATCGGATTTCAACAGGTGTACATTCATATTCGATTTTTTAAATTATAAATTTATAAAACTTGACAAATATAAGAAAATTAAGGTATTACAAAAACTTTTCGGGCTTTTTCCCTTCTCGCTTTTTCATAAGGCGTCTTTCAAAAGCTTTATCCAATATTTTGAAAGAAATAGCCATATCCTCTTTTTTTAGGGCCATCGCGTTATGTTTATTGATATTTAACCTGCCGGCAATTTCCACCGCATCGGGGGTGGCACCGAGATAACTGAAAGTCCAATTGCCGGTTTTTTCGAGCTTTTTAATCATGTAGGTTATTTTTTCGTATTTATATAATCTCGATGAGTTTTCATGGCCGTCGGTGAGTATAACCACAATGGCCGTCGCCTTATCTTTTTTTATCTCCTTTTTGATTTCTTTTTTAAGCTTTTTAACCGACAAGCCGATGGCGTCATAAAGTGCCGTCATACCCTCGGGTTGGTAAGAAACCACATTATCATCTTGAACATCACTCCGGCCATTTACCCTTAAAGCCGCTTTTAACAAAGGCAATTTTTTCGGTTTTTTCAGAAAAATATCATGACTGACATTGTGGTTGAATGTCGTTAGAGATACACGAATTTTTTGTTCGGGAAATTTCTTTTCCAAATCTTTTATCATTTGAACTTGTTCGTTGAAACCCTCAACCGTTTTGTTTGCAACAGACATCATTGAGCCGCTTTTGTCGAGGATAAGCATGTAATATGTTTTTTTGTTTTTCATAATAAATTGATTTTTAGTTATTAAAATTTTTAAACCGGAGCAAAATTACATGCCGGGGCAACTTTTACAAAATTTCTACAAGCTTGTAGATTTGTATTTTAATACCCTGAAAAAAATAATCTGAGACACAAAGGGGAAGTTTTTATAAATTGCAGGCCTTAATAAAATGATATGGGGATTGTAAATAAATTGGCGGCGTGGTTTTTGAAAAAGCGAATTCATCAGATTGAGCTTTTCGTGCAGTTTCCTCATGAGGTTCAGAACGAGTGGTTCGACAGGCTTGTTTCGGAGGCTTCCGATACCGTTTGGGGCAAAAAATACGGCTATGCCGGCTTGAAGTCGTATGACGATTTTCGCAAAGCTGTGCCCTTGAACAGCTACAACGATTTGAAGCCCTATATCGAAAGAGCGCGTGAAGGCGAAGAGGATGTGTTGTGGCCCGGGGCGGTGAAATGGTTTGCCAAATCGTCGGGCACCACCTCCGACAAGAGCAAATTTATACCGGTAACAGAGGCTTCGCTGGAGGAATGCCACTACAAGGGCGGCAAGGATATGCTGGCCTTTTATTATCACAGTTATCCCGAGTCGGAGGTGCTCAACGGCAAGGCCATAGGTGTGGCGGGCAGCTCAAGGCCCGATTCGGGCAAAAACCGCGACAGCTTTGTAGGCGACTTGTCGGCAATTTTGATGAACAACCTGCCGCTGTGGGCACATATCACCAAGACTCCCAACCTTTCGGTTGCTCTGATGGACGATTGGGACAAAAAAGTAGAACTGATTGCAAATCACACCATCGACGACGATGTGCGCTTAATCTCCGGCGTCCCCTCGTGGATGCTGGTCATCTTGCACAAGGTGTTGGAGGTGTCCGGCAAAAAATTCATCAACGAGGTGTGGCCCGACTTCGAATTGGTGGTTCACGGCGGTGTGAATTTCGCTCCCTACCGCGAACAGTTTGCCGCTCTTTTCAGCAAACCGGTGCGATATCTCGAGGTTTATAACGCCTCCGAGGGCTTCTTCGGTGTTCAAGACAGCAGCGAACGTAACGATATGATTTTGATGCTCGACTACGGTATTTTCTACGAATTCATACCCATGAGCGAGTATCACTCCGACAACCCTAAAGTAGTGGATATCAGCGGTGTGGAACTTGGCGTAAACTATGCCATGGTAATATCGACAAACGGGGGCTTGTGGCGTTACGTCATCGGCGACACCGTTGTTTTCACCTCCTTGTCGCCTTACAGAATACGCATCACGGGCCGCGTCAGACTCTTTATTAACGTGGTGGGCGAAGAGCTGATGATTGAAAACGCCGACACAGCCATAGCCAACGCCTGCAAACACACGGGAGCCGTTGTCAAGGAATACACTGCCGCTCCCGTATTTTCGGAAAACGGCAATCCGTCGGGACATCAGTGGCTGGTGGAATTCGAGACGCAACCTAAAGACATCAAGTATTTTACGCATGTTTTCGACAATGCCTTGAAGGCTCTCAACTCCGACTATGAAGCCAAGAGATATAACGACATGGTGTTGGCTCCTCCCCTGCTGACGGTTTTAAAGAAAGGCACTTTTTTGCGATGGTTGGCGTTAAAAGGAAAACTGGGCGGCCAATACAAGGTGCCCCGTCTGTCGAACGACAGGAAAATTGTGGAAGAAATACTATCGTTAAATGAAGAGCTTTGAAAAAATAAAAACCGCACTTGTCGCGGGCCTGTTTTTGCCGGCTTTAATGCTGATTTTGACTTCGTTGAGCGGCGACAGCACCCTGCTGTTTGAGGGCATCACAAACTTTGATGTTGACGTGGCGGGAAATGTTTTCGTTCAAAAGGGAAACACCATTGGCAAATACGACGGCAACAGACAAAAGCAAGCCTCATATACCAACTATTCTTTCGGAAACATAAGCTCCTTTGAGGCTGCCGATGCCCTTAATTTTATGGTGTATTACAGTGAATCGGAGCAAATTGTGTTTCTCGATAACATGTTAAGCGTAAAACGCAGCCCCATCGATTTGGCGCTATTGGGTTTTCCGCAAGTTTCGGTGGTCTGCCCCTCCTACAACACCGGCTTTTGGCTGTTCGATAACGTTTCGCACAAGCTGATACGATTTAACAGGCTTTTGCAAAAGTCGCAATCGACAGGCAACCTGCAACAAATAACAGGACAAGTGCCCGAGCCTTTTCTGATGAGAGAAAGCGGAGAATACGTACTACTGGCCGACAGCAGTAAAGGCATTTTTGTCTTCGACCGTTACGGAGCCTATCTGAAAAGCATTCCCATACATAGAATAACGGAATTTCAAATGATCGGAGACAAGCTGAATCTGTTGAGGAATGATACTTTGCTATCCGTTGACATGAAAACTTCTGCTATCGACACGGTGCCTCTCCCCTTTGCCAAGGTGGTAAAGTTTAAATTTTCGGTCGGGAAGTTTTATTATCAAACTT
>CAZPGC010000171.1:0-4383 GCA_964585875.1 uncultured Prolixibacteraceae bacterium
CCTGCGACACCATTCCGCCGGTGGCCGAGGCGGGCAACGATACGCTTATATGCTACGGCGATTCGGCTCGTATCGGTGGGCATAATTACCCCGATTATTATTATTCATGGTGGCACGACAGTATCTGCACACAAAACGGCCCCACCGAAATACAACGTGATGAGCATCAAGGTAAAATTTGGGTAAAACCTACCAAAAGCACATGGTATTACGTACAAGCTACCGATTTTAAATACGACAAAAGCATCGACAGCGTGTTTGTGCTTGTGAAAAACTGCAATGCCGCCATATACGACACAACGATATGCCTTGGCGATGAGGTACTTATAGGAAAGGGCGACCCCTTCTTTAGCGCATGGCATTGGTCTCCGCCCGATTTTTTGGATAACCCGTGGAGCGCCACACCTATTGCCCGCCCCACCGGCGATATAACATATTATGTTACCGCCACCGACACTTTGGGTGCCAAACGATTGGATTCGATAAACATCTCCGTACAACGCTGCCATCTGCCCCCCGAAATTGAAATCCCCAACGTTATCACTCCCAACGGGGACGGATTAAACGATGTGTTCCGTTTTAAAAACGAGGAGTTTTGGCAACTGCAAACACAAATATTCAACCGTTGGGGAAATCTGATTTTCACCGGCAACGAGCAAAATCATTGGGACGGAACCTATAAAGGCAAAAAGGTAAGCGAAGGGGTTTATTTCTATCATATCACGGCACATACCGAGGGCTTTGACAAGGTTTTTGAGTATAGGGGAACGGTAACCGTATTTTGGTAGATTTACTCAAGTTTCGGGTTTTATAAGCCTCTATGGAAAAAAAGTTTTATAAGAGACATAAAATATCTGAATATTCCTTTGTTTCAAAACCCAAAAAGTTCAATTTCCTAAAGATGCCGCTAAGCCAAGCAAAGCCCTTCGGCTACTTGATGAAGCCGTGAGAGCGCGTGCGTCAGGGCCGGTAGCGGTAGCTTGCGGCAGTGGGGGCTTAGCAGCCGTTGGCGGGCGGAGGCGACGAAGGAGCCCACGCAGCGCCTACGGATGCTTTGCCCGCACAAGGCAACTACAAGCGGACAGCCCGCCCGGACGCCCAAATTATAAATAAATATTAAAGGCCTTTTCGACGAGCCGAAAGCTGCGTTTTTTGATTTAGATGAGTTTAAAAATGGGATTTAAAAATTATATATTTTCAGACAACCATATTGCAGGTGGCTTTGTCTTAGTGTTTTGTAACCATTAATCACCAAAACCATGAAAAATGCTCTCCTTTTCTCCGTTTTCTTTTTTAGTTTAATTTTCACTTCGCCCGTTTTAAAAGCCACACATTACATGGGTGGCGAAATCACTTGGGAATGCTTGAGCAACGGGCGATACAGGTTCATTTTAAAAGCTTACAGGGAATGCTATGTTGATTCGGCCACTGCCGCTGTAAATTATGCCAATACTCAATATTTATACAGCAATTCTCCGGCAGGATCAATTCAGCTGCAAGAAATATCGGGTTGGCCAAAAGACATCTCGCCGGAGTGCAATTCCGACACAAATTTCTCTCATATTACTTGTGTGGGCATGCCAAATGCAGGTGCCAACATGGGAGCAGTGCAAGAACACATCTTCACCTCCGATGCCAATTATCCCAACGGCGTTCTTTTGCAAGGCACTCCGCCTGCCGCCGGATGGACTTTTTACTGGGGTTCCTGTTGTCGTAACCCCGCCACAAACGTCGTTAGTGCCAATGCTAAAAGC
Source organism: uncultured Prolixibacteraceae bacterium (assembly GCA_964585875.1). GTDB lineage: Bacteria > Bacteroidota > Bacteroidia > Bacteroidales > UBA1556 > UBA6267. The sequence goes on from CAZPGC010000171.1 coordinate 1,755, forward strand.
TGGCGTTTGCGGGCTATAATGTATCCTTACGGAAATCAAAATACTTTTCCGTGTTTCGACAACTCGCCCACTTTTGCCGAAAAACCGGTAACAGTGGTTCCCGCGGGTGAAATCAGTTATAATAACTTGGCTTATGATGTTGACTTCGACTCCTTACAATACGAATGGGGTCAACCTCTGTTGTCCAATGGCAATCCCCTATCGCCTTATGCGACAGGCTATACATATACCAATCCGCTCCCCGGTGTTTCACAAAACGCTTCGAATGTTGATGCTCATATGGATTCCGCTACCGGTATGGTATCCCTAACATCTTATACCACAGGGGCTTTCGTTACCTCAATCAAAGTAACATCCTACCGGAACGGTACAAAAATTTCGGAAATATGGCGCGACATCCAAGTTGTTATATCTCAGGGGTCGTCTCAAAATACACATCCCGACATTACGCCACCTTTTAGTTCGGGGACGTCTTACGATTACACAGTATATGCAGGTGATACAGTAATGTTTTACCTTATTTCAACCGACATGCAATTTTTACCCAACGGAAGTCCTCAAACAATAGAGATGAATTATTTCGGTCGGCAGTTCGGTGATTTTGTCACACCTGTAAATGGAGGCCCGCCGATGTTGAGTTCAACGCAAGGCTGTCCCAAGCCACCGTGTGCCACCCTGATTCCGGCGCCGGGGCCGGGATATCCTCTTCAAGGCGTACTTGGTGTTCAAACGCAATTCAAGTGGGTGACAAACTGCGACCATCTTGACGGACATTCGAGCAAGACCTACCGTTTTTTGATTACCGCCAAAGACGACTTTTGCCCTGTGCCTGCCATTAAAGCGCAGATTATCAAAATCACGGTAAAGGACAAAGAACTTCCATTGCCCACCGTGGATTTAATGAGCATCTCTTTCGATTACGACTCTTTGGACGTGCTGCTGACTTGGTCAAAAGCCGTTGACTCCTTAAATCAGTTTGAGGGTTACTTTATCTATCAATCGAACACGGCAAACGGCCCCTTTACACTTGTTGACTCGATAATGAATATAAACGATACCAACGCAAGAATACACACCGGAGCCATTAATACCGCCTATTTCTACCTCAAGGTAAAAAGTCATACCTCTTGCCTATACGGTATTTTATCGTCGCCTTCTCAAAGTATGAGCCTGCTATTGACAAACATAGAAGATATTGTGAAAAAGGAAGGCTTTTACCTGATGCAAAACAGACCCAACCCCGCTTCGCAATACACTGACATTGAATTTATTATGGACAAATCAGGCGAGGTGGAATTTCAGCTCACAAACACCTCGGGTTTGATTGTGGAAAGCCGTAAAATAGAAAGCAAAGTGGGTTTGAATAAATTGAGAATAGATTTGAATAAGCTTGCAGCCGGAATTTACTATTACTCCGTTGATTTCAAAGGAATGAAAAAAACACGCAAAATGGTAGTGATGTCGAAGCAATGATTTGCACATCACAGATAACTGTCATACAGCATCTTGCCGATTTTTTCGGCAGAAAATTTTATCCGGTATTTTTTACGAAGGGCGTTCTTGTCGAAATGTATTTTTCCGTCTAAAAAATCGCTCATGGCTTTCACAAGGGCCTCTTCGCTACCGGTTTCTATCAATATTCCGTTGGACCTGTCAACAATCTCGGGAATACCTCCTACAGCCGTGGCTATCACCGGCAGCCCCATGACGAAAGCTTCGTTTATCACCACGGGAAAATTTTCATAATTGCTGAAAACAACCATCATGTCGGCGGCGGCAAATTCCTTTGCCAGTTCTTGGCCTTCGAGTATTCCCGTAAAGTCAACAACATCTTTTCGAGGAAGAATTTCCTCGGCGTATTTTCTCATCCTTTCGTAATCCATACCATCGCCTATGAATTTGAAAATAAAGTCATTACGCTGCGAGGCGAGATTGGCTACAGCCCTTATTATTCCCGAAATATTTTTCGATTTATCCTCAAAGGCCGACACGTGAATAAACACTTTTTTGTCGTTTATCACTTGGGGGAAATCCTTATAAAAAAACGGGGCGACCACATTTGGCAAAATGAAATAGTTGTCGTTTTTCAAGCCGTGAGCTTCCATGGCTTTTTTCAAACCTTTGGTGACGGTAGTGACAAAAGAGGCATTTTTGACAACGCGCCGGGTTAGCATCTTTCTGAAAAAACCGTGATAATTACCTGTTTCGGGGAGATAGCGGCTCCAATGCTCGGTAACGCCGTAATTTATGCCGCGAAAGGTCTTATACCACAGCCCGAAGAGCCCGAGTCTCGTCAGTATGTGGATATGGATAAAGTTGAAGTCACTTCCTTCGGACTTGATTCTTCCAATGCCTTTGCGTATGGCACAAATATAACGCAAGCCTTTGATTGCCTGCGTGATACCCGGTATTTTACAGGCGGAGTCTCTATAATAAACAAGCACTTCGGTTTTACGGCCTTCTTTCCGGTAATCGGTTACGAATTTCTCTTTTTGACCGGCAACGGGCTGAGCATAAACAAGATACGAGTCGGCGTAGAGGCTTACCGCTTCCACGTGCCGTTGGACAAACAAGCCGAGCATGTTATCCGTTTTATTGGGATACCAACGCGTTAGATGGAGTATTTTTA
>CAZPGC010000172.1:0-4344 GCA_964585875.1 uncultured Prolixibacteraceae bacterium
TGCCGGCTTTTTTTTAAGATCTATTTGATTATCTAATCGTTACGGGTTTTACATAGAGAGTATTTCCTATCATAAAACGGAAGAAATAAATGCCTTTGTCGAAGTTGCCGACATCTACTTTTAAGGTAGTTGAACCGGCATTTTGTTTTCCGAAATTCATATCCTTAACTTTTTGTCCCGTTGCGGAGAAAACCTCAAGTGTTACCTTTTGGGCTTCGGGTAAGTTAAACTCAATGTTCACAATATCGGTTGCGGGATTGGGATATGCTTTGGTGATAAGTTTCTCGGGGTGATTTTCGGCAACGCCGAGAGTCACGGAAGAAATGCAAGATTGGTAAACCGTTTTTGTGGTGGCATTTTGTATCCAGCAAACGGCAACAAGGTCTGAAAACTCTTCCACGGAATGTTCCGTAGCATGATTGATGGGGCTTTGGGCGTTGGCAGGAAGCCTGTAGTTACCCTGGAAAGTATAGTTGAAATACTTTGAGAAAGGATTTCCTGAAGTTGCCGGCACGGCAGTACCGTTGGCATCGGGAATCATTTTTTTCATTACCCAATGAAATTCGGTTTCACCGTTGCTGCCCACGTTGTTGTATGTCGTTCTTTCCACAATGCCTATGAAAAGTTTGGCATCGTTGGGCAAGTCCATTTTCGGGTCGATGTTTACTCCAACGGTAAGGTGATGAGACACAGTGTCCATAATCATATAGGCATCCATAGCCACAAAGGCGGGAGTGTTGTATGCCGCGTCGAAATCAGTTTGTGTTACCGACGATGAATTGCCGTCATAACCACCGTCGATTTCCTGACGAGGTACCGAGTTTACTCCGTAAAACTGACGACGCACACCGCCTTCGGCAGTATAATACGGGTCGCCGGAACCGGGCCAGCTCATTTGATATTTGATACATGCCCATTTGCCTTGATTTGCGGCAAGGATATTTCCGATGTTGATATTTCCGTTTACACAAGGACCACAAGTGGAGCTGGTGAATGTCTCCATCAAAACCGTTCTTGGTACCGAATTAGCCGAGTTAAAGCCCGTTGCCGTGGCTGTAGCGGTATCGTTTGTGGTGTTTTGGTCTTGATGTCCGTTGGGATTGGTAGTCCAAACGGTGACGGTATGAACACCCGAAGTGGGAACCCAAGGAGTAGAGTGAGTAAAGCTGTAAGTGGTATTACTCGGTATATTCACTCCCGTAACATTCTGTGTAACAGCGGTTCCGCCGTCAACGGAATAATGCAAGTCGAAAGAGGTAATAGCCGTTGCGCCGGTGTTTTCAATATCACCTTTGATATCAACGTTTTGACCTATGGGCACCATATTCGGAATATTCAAAGAGGCAATTCCTATATCGAAAGTATCGGGAACGGTGGTAGCAAGGTCAAATCCGAAAATTTCTTTATTCTGAATCAAACCTCCGAGGGTAACGGTACCGCTGACAATGCCGGGCTCTATCCAAAGGCCGCCACCTATTTCGCCCGTCTGTACCAAGTCTGTTGTCAAGTCGTGCGTGAGCCCTACCTGTCCTGTGGAAACTTTAACGCGGAAAAGCGTGGTGTTAGCAGGGTTACCGGCAGAGATAGCCCAAATGTAAGGACCGCCGGGGGATATGGTGTCATAGGCTGTGCCGTAGGTTGATTTCAAGCCGTGAACCGTCGAGGGAATGGTTGCAAGAGTTGTACCTGTGCGGCTGATAAGTTTGAGGTCCGTTGACCAGTTGCCAATCCAGAATCCGCCGTTACCGTTGTCGGCAGTGGGGTCATAGCAAATATTACGCACCGAAACAGGTGTGTTGGTTATTGTGGAAACCAAGTAAGGAACAGCAGTGTCGAATTTCATTTTGTAAATGGTATTGGTGGACCTGCCGCCGTAGAAGTAAGTGCCGTCATAGGCAAGGTCGCGCAAATGACCCACGCCGCTGATTACAAAACCGCCGACATAGTTTCCTTGCATGTCGTATTTAAAAATCGAGTCGCCGTTCCAAACGGTTACGTAATAGTAGTTGCCGTCTGTTTCGCAACCTGCTGTGCCACCGCCTTTTACACTGTGTGTAAATTGAAGTGTCCATGAGCCTTTGGCATTCGACTTTGCAGCCTTTTGGGGTGCATTGGAGGAGCCTGGTGCAAGCTCATTAAATGAAATATTTGTTTGAGCAAAAATAAATGCCGAAACAAATAAACCGATGAGTAAGAGGGAAAATTTCTTCATAGGTGTTTGATTAATGGTTTAAAAAATTTGAATTAACAGGCAAATATATGTATTAAACTATTAAGAATGTTTCTAAATAATTATAGTGTTTATTTTATTGAATTTCAAACTGTTGCAAAATCAATCTTCAATATATCTTTTAGCAGCTTAATCTGATTTGCCGCTCTAACGAGATTGTGTTCTTCATAGTGGGTTTTATAATAGATATCGCCGTTGAAATAGTCGCTTAGAAACCTTAAAGCTTGCTCATAGACAATGGCCTTTGCCCCTATTGGCAAACTTAGCTTTTCCTTCGGTGTAAGCACATCACCCATCGAAGAAAGATAAGCGCGAGTCAAGGCTTGCAGATGAGAAAAGCGAAAATTCACCTTTGAAATATCGGGCTCGTCTTCGGCGGCGGAAGTGCAAAAAGAGCGAACCATATCGCCGTAATCGAACATCAAATAACCGGGCATAATGGTGTCGGGGTCTATCACCAAGACCCTGCCGGCGGAATCGAAAAGTATGTTTTCCAACTTGGGGTCGTTGTGGGTTATACGCAAAGGAACATCCGGATTTTCAATAATTTGGCGGGCTTCCAAGGCTATGTTCTTGAGTGACAGAAGGAAAGCGGTTTCCTTACGGGCTTTTTCTTTTTTATAAAAAGGAGCGGTAGCAAGAGCTTTCTCAAAATCGAAATAGCGTCTCAAAGGATTGTGAAAATCCTTAATGCTTTCTCCGAATTTTTCAGTAGGCAGAGTGGCGAGAAATTTTTGGAAAGAGCCCAAAGCCGCCGCCGCTTTGTGCGATATCTCCTCTGAAGGCGAAACGGAATAGGTGCTGCCGTTTTCCACAAAGGCCCACAGGCGCCAAGCACTGCCGTCGGGAGCAAGGGTGTGATAATTGCCTTTATCGTCGGGGAAGATTTCCGGCATCAGCTTCTCCCCTTCTTTTTGGCTGTAAGCCCTTAACTTTTCAAATAAAATTCGCAAGTTGGAAACCAACACGTTTATGTCGAACACTTCTCCGTTGACTTTCTGAAAAATAAATTTTCCGTGAGGAGATTCGGTGAGAAAAGTGTCGTTGATATGTCCCTTTCCGAAGGGCTTAAATTCGCCGTGACCTTTTAGAACCTCGTATCTGCCGGCAAGCGTATCTATCATTGTTTCAAGCTATTGCCATAGATTTTCGGGATATTTGCCTTCGTTGACCAAGCTTCTTATGTTTTCTATCGTAACGGGCTTGTCTTCGCGATAAGTTACGCCAAACCAACGGTCGGCACTTTCCAAAACTTTCACATCGGCAGAGCCTTCTGTTATTAACTTGTTGACAACGTAGGGAATATAAAATTCGGCTTTCAGTTCGCCGGCATTCTCACGAATGAAATCGCTGAAAAATTGCTCCGACTGCTCGAAATATTTGGGGGTAAAGCCCCAGAAATTCATGGAAACGGGGCTGTTGCCGTCAATCTTATGAGGCTCACCATCTTCTTCAAAAATAATTTCGCCGTCTTTACGATATATTTTCGTTCGCTCCACAACATCGGTTAGCAAGCCGTTTTCCAAGGTGCAAACGCCCCTTGAAACGCTGCCGTTATCGGAGAGTGTATTTTTCAGCCGGAAACCAACCATGGCGTAATGTGTGTCGTCGTTACGAAGGCCGGATAAATATTTGCCCAAGACGTTGAAGGCCTGTCTGCCGTAGAAATCGTCGGCATTGATAACAGCAAAAGGCGTATGCACCTCATCCTTGGTTACCAAAACGGCATGACCTGTGCCCCAAGGCTTTACGCGTTCAGGATTGAACTCCACACCTTCGGGAATATTATCAAGCTCCTGCAAAACATAGGCTGTTTCTATTTTTCCTTTCAAACGCGGCTCGAAAACACTTTTGAAGTCGTCGATTATCTTGGGATTTAAAACAAAGACCACTTTTCCGAAACCCGCCCTTATGGCATCGTAAACGGAATAATCCAAAATGCTCTCTCCGGAAGGGCCTATCTCGTCCATTTGCTTCACTCCTCCGTAACGGCTGCCAATACCGGCAGCGAGAATCACTAATGTCGGTTTCATATTTTGATAATAAATTTTGATTGATTTAGGGGGTCAAAGATAGGGAATTATGGAATGGAGGGGGATTTAAAAATGCAAGGC
>CAZPGC010000173.1:0-4324 GCA_964585875.1 uncultured Prolixibacteraceae bacterium
CCAAAATCTCTCGTTTTATGAAGATTTGATAGTTTTCTAAGAGACACTAAATAAAAATAGGGTAATCAAAAATGCCTAGCGACAAGAAGATTACCCTAAAAGTAGAAAGATGATTCGTCGCAAAAATAATATTGATGCAAAACACATCTACAAGAAAATCAATAATTTGAAAAAAACAGGTAAAATACCTGTTTTTTTCAAATCAAAATGTTATAAAAAAAACAGAAATGTGAAATCTGTATAAATAGCCTTAAAATTTTTTAGAAAATTTTAAATATTATCATCTCTCAAGGCCATATAAGATTTGGGGTGCAGACATGCGGGGCAGGTTTCGAGAGCCTTTTCGCTTTGGTAAACATAACCGCAATTAAGACATTTCCACCATACTTTGCCGTCTTTCATAAAGACCTTGTCTTCCGAGATGTTTTGCAGCAGCTTAAGATATATTCTTTCGTGCTCGGCTTCCACTTTTGCAATCATTTTAAAAGCCGTGGCCACCTGCGGAAAGCCTTCTTCTTTGGCAATCTCGGCGAACTCGGGATAGAGCTCGGTCCATTCTTCGTTTTCGCCTTCTGCCGCCGCTTTCAGGTTTTCTTTGGTGGTGCCTATGACTCCTGCGGGATAGGTGGCGGTGATTTCCACGGGGCCGCCTTCAAGAAATTTAAAAAAGCGTTTGGCATGCTCTTTCTCTTGCAATGCCGTCTCCATAAAGATTCTTGAAATTTGCTCGTAGCCTTCTTTTTTGGCCACTTTTGCAAAAAATTCATAGCGGTTTTTTGCCTGACTTTCGCCGGCAAAGGCTTTGAGCAAGTTTTGCTCGGTACGGGTTCCTTTTAATGATTTTTCCATAACTATCTATATTTTAATTTGTTAATAAATATTTCTTGTGCTTAGAGATATGTCCTTCGGTGAATAAATGCACTTGCGGACAGACCTTACAAAGGTAACCGATTTTTGACAGCAATATGTTTTATTTAACAAAATACTTTAATTTTGTTTAGATGATTTCTACAAATCAATCCCTACTGACGACCTGAGGTATCAGGAGGGATTATCAATGCAAACGCTGAAAGGAAAATTTCTATTCCGGTTTATATTACCCTTTGTAGATTCAAATCGTGTTGATACAATTCGTGATGATACAATTCGTGAATTGTATCTACGGTGTTCCGTTTTACAAAATTTTATTTATCAATTTGTATTTCAACATTATATATAATTTTACGGGTTTTCTTTTTATTTAGATTATTTCTACAAATCAACGGCAAATCGAGGATTGCCGGAGATCCCGACAAGCTGTGCTTCGTCGGGACCGCAAACATTTTAAATTCTAAACGTTTAACCCTTCGGCTCCATTGACCAAGCCCGGAGAGCGCGCGCGTCAGGGATGGTAGCGGTAGCTTGGGGTGGTGGGGGGCGATGTGGAGTGCGGCGGCGGAGGCGACCAACGGAAGCCCCCGCACGCCGCTACGGAACACGCCGCCCGCCGCCGCAACTACAAGCGGACAGCCCGCCCGGACGCCCAAATAAAAAATAAGGAAGGAAGTGCTTTTTTTGATTATTTTTGTGGACTTCAAAAGAATGCGGAGTTATGAAAATATTGTGGAAAATTATAGTTTTCGGTTTTGTTATTACGGCGCTAAGTGCCTGTACCAAAACACAATACGAAAAAGACGAAGAGATTATTGCCGATTATATTCAGTCGCATAATTTGAACGCCACGGAGCTCGACCGCACGGGGCTTTTTTATGTTATCGAGAAGGCCGGCGGCAAGCAGCATCCCAAATCGAACTCGACGGTGACGGTGAATTACGTGGGACGGCTGACGGACGAGACGGTGATTGACAGCGACGATACGGTGAAACTTTATCTGCCGGAGACGATTATGGGCTGGCAGATGGGAGTGCCGCTGATTGGCGAGGGCGGCAAGATTAAGCTGCTGATTCCTTCGCAATACGCCTTCGGTACCGCAGGCAAAGGCAATGTGCCCAAGAATGCCGTGGTGATTTTCGATATCGACCTGCTGTTGTTTAACTGATTGGCGAGGAGGACGACATTCCGGCGGCGATTGTTTTTTTACTCTGAAAATATAAAGATATGCGTTTGAGAATAATTATTTTAACCTTTGTAACTTACGGGTTTTTAATGAGTTCGTGCGTGGCACAAAATCATGGCATTTATGCTACCGACTCGAAAAAAGCCGTTAAATTTTTTAAATCGGCATTGGATTTTTACAAAATAGGAAAAAAAGATATTGCTGTTGATTACCTTAATAAGGCGCTGAAAAAAGACTCGAATTTTGTGGACGCCTACTTGCTTTTGGGCGATATTTATTCGAGCAAAAACGACTTGGAAAGTGCCATAGCTTTTTATAATAAGGCTCTTGAAAAGGATGCGGATTATTACCCGAAAGCCAACTATATGGCTGCGGTTTTAGAACAGAAGACGGGGCATTTTGCCGACGCCGCCGCTCATCTGCGCACCTATTTGCAGTCGCCTTATTTCGACGAGTCGCTGCGCCGGAGGGTAAATGCCATGATTGACCAATGTGATTTTGCCGTCAAGCTGATGGAGCATCCGGTAGCATACGAGCCTAAGAATCTGGGGCCCAACATAAACAGCGAAGATTATGAGTTTGTAAACAGTGTGAACACCGAGAACGACATGATAATTTTCACGGTGCAGAAAAGGAAACGCGAAGAAGGGAGAGATGCAGAAGATTTCTATTTTTCGCACAAAGACAGGAGCGGGACATGGCAGCCGCGACAGATGCTCGGCAGCAATTTTAACACAAGAGCCGACGAGGGTGCCATGAGTATTTCTCCGGACGGCAAACTCATCGTCTTTGCCTCGAACAGACAGGGCGGCTACGGGCGTTACGACCTGTATTACTCTGTAAAACAAGGAGGTAAGTGGTCGAAACCCAAGAATATGGGAGCCGGTGTAAACACGGAATATTGGGAGTCGATGCCCTCGATATCGAGCGACGGCAAAAGAATTTATTTTGTTAGCGACCGTCGCGGCGGCTTGGGAGGTAGCGACATTTACTATGTGACGCTGCGCGACGACGGCACCTACGGCAATCCCGTAAACTTGGGCTATAACATCAACAGCCGAGGCAACGAGATGTCGCCGTTTATACATCAGGACGGCCACACGCTTTACTTCGTATCCAACGGGCGCCTCGGAATGGGCGGCACAGATATTTTTTATTCGCGAATGAACGACGACGGCACCTTCGGCGAGGCGGTGAATATGGGCTACCCCATCAACTCCACCGGCAACGAGAAAGGGCTGCTTGTGGATGCAAAGGGCACACTCGCTTATATCTCGAGCGACAAAAAGGGAGGTTACGGATTCTACGACATTTACAATTTCAAGCTTTACAAAGAGGCTCGACCTATGCCTGTAACATACTTAAAAGGAGTTGTTTATGATAAAACAAATAAACAAAGACTTCAAGTGGATTTCGATTTGATAGATTTAAAAACGGGAAAGGTTTGGATACACTCCCACTCCGATGCCGTCAACGGAGAGTTTTTGGTTTGCATACCTTCGGGAAAGAATTTTGCCCTTAACGCCTACCGCCGCGGCTACCTTTTCTATTCCGAGAATTTTCATCTCGACAGCACAGCCTCCATAGAAAAACCTTTTATAAAAAATGTGCCGATGACGCCATTGAAAGCCGGCGAGAGCATAGTGTTGCGCAACGTTTTCTTTGCCACCAACAGCTACGACCTGCGTCCCGAATCGGAGACTGAGCTGAATAAACTTTTCGATTTGCTTGTGAAAAATCCCACGCTAAAAGTTGAAATTTCGGGTCATACCGACAACGTGGGCTCTGATACGAAAAATATGACACTTTCGGAAAACCGCGCCAAATCGGTATATAATTACCTGATAAACAAAGGAATAAATGCATCGAGACTAAGCTATGCGGGTTATGGCGAGAGCAAACCCGTTGCCACAAACGATACAGAGGAAGGACGACAACAGAACAGGCGCACCGAAGTGAAAATCGTTTCGTTATAGAAAGTGTTGCGACCGCAAGAGCGACCTTGGGGAGCTCCTTTCAACATTTACGGAACACGGTTTTTGGTTGCAAGAGCCATAGCGGACATCCGCAGGTCGGCGGACTCACAAAAATACATTTTACAATTTATAAAAGAAATTGCGAATATGGGGGTTTGGCCTGAAATCCGACTTGTTTTTAATGAAATAAAAATTGTAACTTTGGGCGATTTGGTGAGTATAAACTCGAAGAATCATTAAATAGTGGCTATAAGAAAACGCCAATTACTTCGTTACGCTCATGCTGAAATCA
>CAZPGC010000174.1:0-4236 GCA_964585875.1 uncultured Prolixibacteraceae bacterium
TTATTCGTGCATTCGTGGCTTTTTAACTTAGGGTATTTTGGAGGCCTGACAATCTCCGCCAATGACTTTACAGGCAAACCTAATCCACCACAAAGCGAGCGTTATAAACACCCGTATTGTTTTGTAAACGAATAAAATACACGCCTTTGCTCAGCTTATCGAAGTGCATTGGTTTAACCAAAGAGCCGTTTATTGTCAGCGATTCGCTGTGTATGAGTTTGCCGAGGGCGGAGTATATTTCCAAGTTGAAATTTCCGGCCTTGTTGTCTTTTGTGCTTATCTCCAAGGTGAAATCCCCCTCGTTGGGATTCGGAAAGAGGCTCAAGGTAAAAGGCAAAGTTTTCGACCTTGAAATATTCACGGGCCGGGCATTAAACTTTTCGACAAAGATATCACTAAGCCCTTTAGAGCTTAGATTAAAGATTCCGCTCCCCGGATTAAAATCGGCTACTCCTTCATAACTGCCTGCTATATAAACATTTCCGGCTTTATCCAAGGCTATACAATTGCCTTCGTCATAATCGTTGCCACCCATTTTATTTGCCCAAACAAAATTTCCCGCGCTGTCAAGTTTTTCTAAAAAAACATCTTCATTGCCGGCCGAAGTGAGATTGAAAACTCCGCCACTCGGGTCGAAATCCATCGTTCCCAAAAATTCTCCAACAAAATAAATATTTCCGTCTTTGTCGCCTACAATGCCATTAACCATATCGTCGTCGCTGCCGCCCATGGACTTAGCCCACACAAAGTTGCCCGAATTATCGAGTTTTTGAACAAAAATATCCCAATTGCCCGCAGAAGTAAGATTGAAAACACCGCTTCCCGGGTCAAAGTCCACGGTTCCTTCAAACATTCCGGCGGTGTATATATTTCCTTTTTTGTCGATGATGAGGGAGTATGATTCGTCGTCGTCGCTACCGCCCAAAGACCTTGCCCACACAAAATTACCTGCCGAATCGATTTTCAGCACAAAGGCATCTTGGTCGCCGGCCGAGCTGAGGTTATATTGTCCGCTGCCGGGGTCGAAATCAACTGTTCCGCTGAAACCACCTGTAATATAAACACTTCCCGCATTATCAACCTTGATGCTGCCACCGGCGTCAAAATCGCTGCCTCCTATGGATTTGGCCCACACAAAATTACCGGCGGAATCCAACTTCAGCATGAATATGTCTTCATCGCCGTTTGAGCTTAAATTAAAGGTGCCACTGCCCGGATCGAAATCCGCCGTGTCTTTATAAATCCCTGTGACATAGATATTTCCGAGCTTATCTATACTTATTGAGATTCCGGTGTCAAAGTCGCTGCCTCCAATGGATTTTGCCCACACGAAATTACCGGCGGAGTTCAATTTCAGAATAAAAATATCATCGTTTCCCACCGACGTCAAATTATAGACGCCGTTGCCCGGATTGAAATCTACGCTTTGGCCGAAAGCCCCGACGATATATATATTACCGGCATCATCGGTGTTTATGGAAGTTCCCGCGTCAAAATAGCCGCCTCCGATTGACTTTGCCCATAAGAAGTTGCCCGCCGAATCCAATTTCTGTATAAAAATATCCTCCCAGCCCGAAGATGTAAGATTATAAACTCCGCTGCCCGGATCAAAATCCACAGTACCGTAAAAATCCCCTGTCACATATACGTTCCCCGAATTGTCACAGGTTATGGAATAGGCGATGTCATCGTCGTTTCCTCCTACTGATTTTGCCCACGAGAAACTTTGTGCATTGATGTTTGCCCAAATTAAAAGGCTTGCCAAAAGGGTGAATGTTGTTGTTTTCATTGTGTTTGTTTTTTATGGTTTTCCATACGACAATTATATTGCCAACAAAGTTACAAAATGTTTTCTTTAAAACTCCCAAAGCACACAACTCCGTCTTTATGTTTTTTCTATTTTCGCAGCTATAACGGGGACGTATTTTTATGGAAAACAAAACTTTCGACCCCCTTTTCTATTTTTTAAAGAAAGAACTTAAATATGATTGAAACCATTGCCAATAAGCTGAATATTAGTCTTTTATCTGTGAAAAATACGATTGCGTTGCTTGAGGGTGGCGCTACAATACCTTTCATAGCAAGATACCGCAAGGAGAAGACCGGCGGGCTCGATGAAGTGGCCGTAGCCGCCGTTCGCGACGCTATGCAGCAGCTGCAAGAACTTATGAAAAGAAAAAAGACTATCTTGCAAACCATTGAGGAACAGGGGCTAATGACCCGCCAACTTAAAGAAGAAATAGAAAATTGTGACGACCCCGCCGTCTTGGAAGACATATATTTGCCCTTTAAACCGAAACGTAACACCAAAGCCGAACAGGCGCGCAAAAAGGGACTTGAACCCTTGGCTAAAATCATTATGGCTCAGAATTTTGCCGATGTGCAAACCGCCGCCCGTCGCTTTGTGGGACCGCAAGGTGCTGCCGACGCCGCGGATGCCATCGCCGGTGCGGGTCATATCATTGCCGAGTGGATGAGCGAAAATGCCGTCATAAGACAAAAGCTGAGAGAACTATTTGAGAAACAGGCGCTTATTAAATCAAAAAAGATAAAAAGTGCAAACGACGAAAACAAAATTTACCGGCATTATTACGACAAAGAAGAGCCTGTAAAGCGCAGCTCCTCCCACAGGATTCTCGCTCTTTTCAGGGGCGAAAAAGAAGGGGTGTTGAGAGTGAGTGTCAGACCCGACGGAGAAAGAGCTTTGGAAATAATGCAAAGGTTTTTCGTAAAAAGAGATTCGGCAGTGCCCGAACTTATGGAGAGCATTATAAAAGACTCGTATTCAAGACTTTTGATGCCGTCGCTGGAGACTGAATTGCGAAACAAATTAAAAGCCTTTGCCGACAGGGAGGCCATCGAAATTTTTAAAAAAAATCTGGAACAATTGTTAATGACTCCCCCTTTGCCTGGCAAGCGCATTCTTGCAATTGACCCGGGCTTTCGCACCGGCTGCAAGGTGGTTTGCCTCGACGAAAACGGCAATTTGCTGCACAACCAAACAATCTATCCGCATCCTCCGCAACGCGAAACAAAACAAGCCGCCAAAACCATAAGCACCTTGGTTAGTCAATACCAAATTGAAGCCATAGCCATAGGCAACGGCACGGCGGGACGCGAAACGGAGAATTTTATCAGCCGCATACGCTTTCCGCACAAAGTGCTGGCGCTGATGGTGAACGAAAGCGGAGCTTCGGTTTATTCAGCATCCAAAGTTGCCCGCGAGGAATTTCCGCAATACGACATCACGGTGCGTGGCGCCGTATCCATAGGCCGCCGTCTTGCAGACCCTTTGGCCGAGCTGGTGAAGATTGACCCGAAGTCTATCGGCGTAGGTCAGTATCAGCACGATGTTGACCAAAAGGCTCTCAAAGAATCCCTCGACGATGTGGTGATTTCTTGCGTAAACAGCGTGGGAGTGGATATAAACACGGCGAGCAAAGAGCTCTTGCAGTATGTTTCGGGCTTAGGTCCCGTTTTGGCGGCTAACATAGTGGAATACAGAAAGAAAAACGGCAATTTCGTTTCGCGACGCCAACTGTTGAAAGTACCGCGCTTGGGCGAGAAAGCCTTTGAGCAGGCTGCCGGTTTTATAAGAATCAGAGGTGCCCAAAATCCTCTCGACAACACCGCCGTTCACCCCGAATCTTATCATATTGTGGAAAGAATAGCTGAGGACAAGGGCCTGTCTGTTAGCGAGTTGATTGGAAATGAGGCCGCCTTGGACGAAATTGAACCGCGGGCATATATCGATGAAAACACAGGAGAAATTACCATAAAAGATATTTTGGAAGAGTTGAAAAAACCCAATCGGGACCCGCGCAAAACGGCCGTAAGATTTAAATTCAGCGACAAGGTAAACTCCATCGACGATTTGCGGGAAGGCATGGTTTTGCCGGGGATAATTACCAACATCACTGCCTTTGGTGCCTTTTGCGACATAGGGGTACATCGCGACGCTTTGATTCATATTTCACAGCTTGCCGACGGTTTTGTGAAAGACTCACACGAGATTGTCAGGTTAAATCAATACGTTGATGTAGAGGTTATTAGCATTGAAAAAGAAAGCAAAAGGATTAATCTGAAGCTTGTTGCCAAACGATGACAGGATTGGGAGAAGGTTTAAGGTTAACCAAAATCTATCGTTTTGAGGTAATTTGATAAATAGTGTCTCTTAGAAAACTATATATTTTTAGTGGTGGCTTATAAAAAACGGCAAGTACGAGGCTTGCGAAA
>CAZPGC010000175.1:0-4192 GCA_964585875.1 uncultured Prolixibacteraceae bacterium
CCGATTATAGCGTTATTTTTAAAGCTAAAGAGCTATCTTTGCAACGAAATCTTTTAACAGCAAGGGAAAGCTATGGACGAAAAAATAAGAGTGGCCGTCTTCGCTTCGGGAAACGGCACCAATGCTCAAAACATCGCCGAATATTTTAAGGATAATCCGCGTGTGGAAATATGCAGAATATATTCCGACAAGCCGAATGCCCGCGTTTTGGAGCGCGCTTCTTCATTGGGCATCGCCACCTTTGTCTTTAGCCGTAAAGAGCTGAGCAACAGCGATATTGTTTTGAAGAAACTTAAGGAAAACAATACCTCTTTCATTGTGCTTGCGGGTTTTTTGTTGAAAATACCCGACAATATCCTTGAGGCCTTCCCCAATAAAATAGTGAACATCCACCCTGCCCTGCTGCCAAAATACGGCGGGAAAGGAATGTATGGAATGCACGTCCACAGGGCGGTGAAAGCCTCGGGTGACGACCGCAGCGGTATAACCATCCACTTTGTAAACTCCAACTACGACGAAGGAAACATCATCTTTCAAGCTTGGGTGCCCGTGGAAGAAAACGACAGACCCGAGGATATCGCCCAAAAAGTGCACCGGTTGGAATACAGGCATTTCCCCAAGGTCATCGAAGAGCTGTTGTTCACCTCGGAAACAGACCAAAACAAGCAGCGATGAAGGTTATGAAAAAAATAGCGTTTACGGTTTTTTTGATTCTGGCTTTTTCCTGCGGCAGGGAAAAAACGGAGTACCGTTTCGACTTCGATAATGGCGGCTGGAAAAAATTCGATAACCTGAAATTCTCCCTTGACAACTTCGACCCCGACAAGCTCTACGGCATCTCTCTCGAACTGCTTTTTGACGAGAATTACAAAGGCAAAACCTTTGATTTTCAGCTCTTAATAGACAACAATGATGGCGAGTCGTGGAATAAAATTTTCAGCCTTAAAGTGAGAGACCGGGAAGGCAAGTTGAAGGGAGAAAAGACCGGCGACAACAAATTACGTTTTGTTAGCACCTTGGTCAAACGCAAATATTTTCACGAAAAAGCCCGTTACGATTTCACAATTGTAAACCTGAATCCCAAAATAATAACCGAAGGCATTTACTCTTTGGCTTTGAAAATACAATGAAAAAATGGCGACACCAAACCCGAAATATGCCGATAAAATAACGGCAATATTAAAAACACTGCCGACCAATCCGGGTGTGTATCAATATTTTGACGAAAAGGGCAAGGTGATTTACGTTGGCAAGGCCAAGAATCTGAAAGCGAGAGTTTCTTCCTATTTCAACCGCGATGCCAACCACGGCGCCAAGATTACTTTTTTGGTTCGAAAAATCGCCGACATAAAAGTCATTGTGGTAAAAACCGAAATTGACGCCCTGCTGTTGGAAAACAACCTTATAAAAAAACACCGTCCGCGCTACAACATAATGCTGAAAGACGACAAGACCTACCCGTGGATTTGCGTGAAAAACGAGCCTTTTCCGCGGGTCTTCAGCACAAGGCACATTGTAAAAGACGGCTCACAATATTTTGGGCCCTATGCTTCGGGGAAAATGATGCACACCATCTTAGACCTTGTATATCAGCTGTTTCCCATACGAACTTGCAAGCTAAATCTGTCGGATAAAAACATCGAAAGCGGTAAGTTTCGCGTGTGCCTCGAATATCATATCGGCAACTGCCTTGGCCCCTGCACAGGCAAACAAAGCAAGGCCGATTACGACAAAGACATCAAAGCCGTAAAAGACATCTTACGAGGCAATATCAGCACGGTAATCAAGAGTTTGAAAGACAAAATGATGGAGTATGCCTCGCTGTTGGAGTTTGAAAAAGCACAAACGCTAAAGGAAAAAATCGAGATTCTCGAGAAATACCAAAGCAAGTCGTCGGTGGTGAGCGCCACCGTCGCCGATGCCGATGTTTTTTCGCTTGAGGGCAAAGAAAGCCCCTTTTACGTAAACTACCTGAAAGTGATAAACGGCGCTGTGGTTCAATCACATAGCGTAGAGCTTAAAAGCAAATTGGACGAAAGCCCCGCCGAGATACTCGCCCATGCTATAGTTGATATGCGCACCCGCTTTCACAGCAATTCAAAGGAGATAATAGTGCCTTTTGACGCCAAGATAGAGCTGCCCGGCGTAAAGTTTATCATTCCCAAGCGAGGCGATAAAAAAACCTTGCTGGAGTTGTCGGCACGCAACGCCAAATTTTACAGGTTGGACTTGCAACGCAAACGCGACCTGGTGGACCCCGAGCGCCACGGCAAGCGAATACTCGAGCAGTTGCGCAAAGACCTACGCATGAAAAACACACCCGAACACATCGAATGTTTCGACAACTCCAACATACAGGGAACCAATCCCGTAGCCTCTTGTGTGGTCTTCAAAAAGGGCAAGCCGAGCAAAAAAGATTATCGCCATTTCAACATAAAAACGGTGGAAGGCCCCAACGACTTCGCCTCCATGGAAGAGATTATTTACCGGCGTTATTCGCGTTTGTTGAAAGAAGAAAAGCCCCTACCTCAGCTGATTATCATTGACGGCGGCAAGGGGCAACTTTCGTCGGCGATGAAGAGCTTGGAAAAACTTGGATTGCGAGGAAAAATCACCGTTATAGGCATAGCAAAAAAATTGGAAGAGATATATTTCCCGGGAGACAGCATACCGCTATACCTTGACAAGAAGTCGGAAAGTTTGAAACTGATACAGAAAGCCCGCGACGAGGCTCACCGTTTCGGCATCACACACCACCGCAAGCGGCGTTCAAAGTCTATGACCGTATCGGAATTGGAACAAATAAAAGGAATAGGAGCCAAAACGGCGGAGGCGCTCATCAGAAAATTCAAATCGCTGAAAAGGATTAAAGAAGCTTCCGAGGAAGAGATAGCCGGCGTTTCCGGGAAAAGCAAAGCCGCCCTTATCAAGAAATATTTTGCACAAAAAAAGTCTTAGTCCAGCCTCGGGTTAACCACGTTGTTGTAGATGGAGCCGAAGGTGTATGAAAGGCCGATATTTCCGAAGTATGAATAACGTGTTGCGAGCTCTCTTTGGCGCAGCAGCACGTCTTCGGGGGTCGAGGCCTCCTTCACCAAACCTATTTGGTCTCGCGGCATGCTGAAGCTGCCTTGAATATTGAAAGACAGACCTTTGAAAAGCCTGATATTAAGAGAAACGAAGGAGCCGATATTGTAAAGCGAGAAGTCGTGAAGATAATTATCCCAGCTGAGTGACGTTCGTATTGAGCCCCAATTCGTTATGTATTTAAAGTTTATTTCGATATTCTGCGACCAAAGAAATTCCTCCATTTTATCGTAAATGGTTGTGTCGGTGTAGTTTCTATACGAGGGTCCCAGGGAATAACCGATACGCAGTTGCTTGCGCGAGGCATCGGAATACTTGAAAAAATTATATTCCACTGCCGGCGTTAAACTCACGGCCAAGTCGATATTTGAATATGTGGAATTGTGCGCGGAAAAAGAGATTCCCGCCCCCCAATGGTCGCCGAGAGACCACGTGGTTTGGTGACCGAAGTAGAGCGAACGTCTGTATGATGCGGCGGAGTATATCAAGGAATCGTTTCCGTCATACAAACGGTATTCGTTCTCGGAATAGTTCATGTTAAACTCGGTTTCGTGTTTTATTTCCTCGGTAATGCGCGAGGCCGAAGCCGAGGTCCAAACGTTGAAAGTGTTGTATGACCTTTCGCCGTTGAGCCAGCTGTTTGCCCCCAAATTGAAAACCCAATTGTTCCACGGGTCTTCTTCCTTTATGTTCTTTTTTTCTTCCCTGTATTTCACTATCAGCTTGTCGGCAAAAGGAGTCTTTAAAATGTACGGCACGAGACCTTTTTTTATGGTCTCCAGTTCTTTATCCCGTATTTCATCCCAAGTATCGTCGGCTTTGGAGTTGAAAACGAGAGTGTCTTTCAAGTGGGAAAACCGTCCCAAACCGAAAAACTGAATTGTGTATTCGGTGCCCCCGCCGCCGTTTCGCATGGTGGATACAATTATCTGAACATCAGCGACTTTGCGGTCGCGCACATAGTTCACCAAGGTAAAATTTTGTTTGAAGTAAGTCATATCGCAATATCCGCAGTCCATGTAAACTTTCAAGGCCTGATTGCGGTTGACAAGGGTGTCGGAAGTTTGCGCTTTTGTATAAAAAGCGAGAAAAAGGACGAATAAAA
>CAZPGC010000176.1:0-1167 GCA_964585875.1 uncultured Prolixibacteraceae bacterium
GAGTTAATGTATTTGTAATTTGGTGCTCCGCCCGAAGCGTCAAGTTTCCAAATTATACAAACGGCATAGGGGTTTTTCCATGAACCATCAAGTGTGATAGTGTATTTTTTATCTATTTCAGTGTCGGCGGCGGGATTAGAAACAATTTTCTCGCCATAAGCATTGCCTGCAACCGACGAGGCTCTAAGCACAAAGTCGTGGTGGTAATCATCATTTGGATATGATTGCGAGGTGCCGCTTTGTGTGTATTGACCGGCTTGGGAATTTCCGTTGATGCCGTCTTCAAGCACCAAAACGCTGAGATAATAGTCGCCTTGAGCGGCTTGGAAAAACTTCGTCTTCGTTTCCACTGTCATTTTCCCGTCGGCAATGCTGTATTTGTAGTCAACGCCGCAGGGAGAAGCCTGATTCAAAAGGGTTTTCATGGCGTTGGCATCGGTTGTTTTGACGTCGCCAACCCAAAAAGAAGGGATGCCGCCGCCTGTAGTGCGGTCGCCTTTGAATGAATCGTAAAGGACATTATTCATGGGGTCGCCCGAAGCATGCGAGCATATCGCAACTCCGTTGGGTGCGTCTTTTGCGTAATCGTGAATCAAAGGTGCCCCCCAATTTCCGCAGTGTCCGCACCATGTGGCGGTATAATTAATGGCAAAACCGTTTTGAGTTTGCGTGGGATTAAGTCCGTTTTCGTCATTTCCGTCTTTGTCCTTTTTACATGCCGTAAAAGCCATAGCAGCCACCACAAATAATAAAAGTAATTTCTTCATAATAATCTGATTTTGTGTGTTAATATATAGGCCACAAATATATATCTTTTTTTAAAATTCCGAAAAAGAATCGCAATGATAATTATTACCATAGGCGTTTGGGCCTTCTTCGTCTGTGATGGCGTTTCATTTTTTTACGGCGCTTCAGACCTTTTTTATAGCCTTTTGTCTTCATTACAACGGCTTTCCTTTTATTGAAAGCTTTGATGGCGGGGTCGTTGCTTCTTCCGTTATAGCGCGGGTTTCTGTTTCCAATTTGCCAATGGTCGGGCAGGTCGAAGTGGTAGTTGAAGCCTAACCAAATGATGCCGTAGCCTTCCCACCATGAGTCATCGGCGATAGTGGCGTCCAGTTTGTCGGTACGAATAGGGTGTAGCGCCAATTCGATATTCATCGAAAA
>CAZPGC010000176.1:1267-4006 GCA_964585875.1 uncultured Prolixibacteraceae bacterium
TGTGCCTTAAAATACTGTTTATCAGACTCTTTAGTGCTTTTTATATTGCCGTAAGAAAGATATCCTCTTACGCCGAAATACATATTGATTTTCTTTTCCAACACAAAAACAGCCATAGCTTGCCTGTCTTGATAAAAATATTTACTAAAAGGCGTATTGCTCAAAAAGCGATTGAATTTATCTGTCAAATCACCGTAAAAAGTATTGGCTCCCACGCCCAAACCCACATTCCATTCTTCGGTAAAAAAATATGTGCGTTGAGTTTTGGCACTTTCAGGCAAAAAAAAGACACCCGCCATAAAGATTATTAAAAATATCTTCCTCATCCTAAATTCGAATCAATAATTATCGTTAAACAGCCTATGCGAGCTATTTGTTACATTTTTGCAAATGTAATAACAAAATTAAAACCATTTCGGAGTTTTTATAATTCATTTTGCCTGACTAAAGACAAAGTGGTAAATTGTTAATAAATTCCGGAGTTATTAACAAAATAACAGGTGGAGTGTATTGCTTATTTAGTTAGCTTTGTATGTTTTTTAAAAGCGGATTGACAAACATGTGTTTGTTTTTATAAATTAATGATATTCAGTTTGTTAAGTCCGTTTTTGCTAATTAAATTTTAACGATATGAGTGAAGAGGAAAAGATACAAAGAGGGAAAGAATACAGTGCCGATAACATTCAGGTGCTGGAGGGTCTTGAGGCTGTCAGGAAGAGACCTGCAATGTATATCGGCGATGTCAGCGAAAGAGGTCTGCATCATTTGGTTTATGAGGTTGTCGATAACTCCATTGACGAGGCTCTCGCAGGCTATTGCGACCATATAGAAGTGGTTATTCACGAGAACAATTCCATTTCGGTTACCGACAACGGGCGCGGTATCCCCGTTGATATGCACGAAAAAGAGAAACGCTCTGCCCTTGAGGTTGTTATGACGGTGCTTCATGCCGGTGGAAAATTCGATAAAGGAACTTATAAGGTGTCAGGCGGTTTGCACGGTGTGGGTGTTTCCTGCGTAAATGCCTTGTCTGTTCACAATAAAGTTGAAGTTTTTCGCAACGGCAAACATTATATTCAAGAATACGAATACGGAAAACCGCTTTATCCCGTGAAGGAAATCGGGGCTTCCGACAAAAGGGGGACAAAGGTTACTTTTTTGCCCGACGACAGCATTTTTACCGTTACCACTTATAATTTTGAGACCCTTGCCAATCGCTTGCGCGAACTGGCTTTTTTGAACAAAGGCATTAGATTGTCGTTGCTTGACGAAAGAACGGTGGACGAAGAAGGCAAGCATCCTTACGAAGAGTATTATTCGGAGCGGGGCTTGGTTGATTTCATAGCTTTTCTCGATGAAACAAGAGAAAAGTTGATGGAAGAGCCGGTGTATATCGAGGGTGAAAAAAACAACATACCCATTGAAATAGCTCTGGAGTACAACACTTCATTTTCCGAAAATATTCATTCTTACGTAAATAACATCAACACCCACGAGGGTGGTACGCACCTTTCCGGTTTTCGCCGTGCGCTCACCAGGACATTGAAAAGTTATGCCGATAAATCGGGAATGCTGGCCAAGTTGAAATTCGATATTAGCGGCGACGATTTCCGTGAGGGGCTCACAGCCATAATATCGGTGAAAGTGGCTGAGCCTCAGTTTGAAGGACAGACAAAAACCAAGCTCGGCAACTCGGAAGTTATGGGTTCTGTTGAGTCCATGGTAGGGGAGAAGCTCAATATTTTTCTTGAAGAAAATCCAAAGGCTGCCAAAACCATTGTTAACAAAGTGATACTTGCCGCTCAGGCAAGGCACGCCGCGCGCAAAGCACGCGAGCTCGTTCAGCGTAAATCGGTGCTCGGCGGCTCGGGGCTGCCCGGTAAACTTGCCGATTGCTCGGCACGCGACCCCGAAGTGGCCGAGATTTTCCTCGTTGAGGGTGATTCCGCAGGCGGTACCGCAAAGCAAGGCCGAGACCGTGAGTTTCAGGCTATCTTGCCCCTCAGAGGTAAAATTCTGAACGTGGAAAAAGCCATGCCTCACAAGATTTTCGACAATGAGGAAATAAAAACCATGTTTACCGCTTTGGGCGTTTCCATTGGCACGGAAGACGACCCTAAAGCGCTGAACCTCGAGAAGATACGCTATCATAAGGTGATAATTATGACCGATGCCGACGTGGACGGTAGCCATATCGCCACTTTGATTCTGACCTTTTTCTTCAGGTTTATGAAAGCCATGATTGAGAACGGTTACGTTTACATTGCCACGCCTCCGCTTTACCTTGTCAAGAAAGGAAATCAGGCCAAATATGCCTGGACGGAAGAGGAAAGAAAAGCCTTGGTAATGGAAATAGGCAACGGCAGCGAGAAAGGTGTTCATGTTCAGCGTTATAAAGGTCTCGGTGAGATGAATGCCGAGCAGCTTTGGGAAACTACTATGAACCCTGCCACGAGAACCTTGCGTCGCGTTACGATAGAAAATGACGTCAGTGCCGACCGTGTGTTCTCAATGCTTATGGGCGACGAGGTGCCTCCGCGCCGCGAGTTTATCGAGAAAAACGCCAAATACGCCAATATTGACGCTTAATCAGCTTCTTGTGGTAAAATTTGAAATCGTCGAAGATGGTATCCCCGATGTATTTTAATGCGGGATAGATACCTGACGCAATCCATAAATAATTTTTTTTGATAGCCACGAATGCACGAATATTTTATCGTGAATTTGTGGCTTTTTCTT
>CAZPGC010000177.1:0-3992 GCA_964585875.1 uncultured Prolixibacteraceae bacterium
ATCTACCCGATTATCCCCGAAATAAATCGCTCCAAGGCGTGCGGCACCGTAAGCAAAGTATAGGCTATGCCGTAAACGGCTCCCCACAAATGGGCGTCGTGGCCAATGTTGTCGATGTTTTTCTTAGACATAATCACGGTGTAAATGATGTAAAGGCCGCCGAAAATCCAAGAGGGAATCATTACCGGGAAAAAGATAAGCCCCATTTTGCCTTGCGGATAAAGAATAATAGAGGCAAAAACAATTGCTGAGACTGCCCCCGAAGCGCCAACGGCATTGTAAAGGTAGTCGTCGCGATAAAGAAAATAACTCCTCAGAGATGAGGCTGCTATGGCCGGAATATAAAGTCCGAGAAAGTAGAGATTGGCAGCCGCTCCGAAATAATATTTAAAAAAAACAAGGACAATTTCGCCGAAAGCCCACAGCACATAAAGGTTGAAAATCAGGTGCATCCAATTGGCATGAACAAAGGCGTGAGAGAAAAACCTGTACCACTGTTTTTCGTGTTTTATGGCGTAGGCATTGAATTTCAACTTGTCGAACAGAGAGCCGTCGTTAAAGGCTCCGTAGGAGGTAAGGCCGGTGAGTATTATCAAAATGATGAGTATAATGTTCTGCATATCAGTACCTTTCCCTCAGATTGTGACGTTCCATATCCTTTTGTTTAATGCTCTCGCGTTTGTCGTAAAGCTTTTTACCCTTGGCAAGGGCAATTTCCAACTTCGCCAGCCCTTTATCATTGATAAACAGAAGAGTGGGAATTATGGTAAACCCTCTCTCCTTGGTTTTGACAAGCATTTTTTTCAGTTCGCGGCGGGTGAGCAAAAGCTTGCGGGGGCGGCGCGGTTCGTGATTGTTGTAGGTGCCGTAGTCGTATTCGGCAATGTGCATATTTTTAACAAACAATTCCTCGCCTTCAAAAGCGCAATAGGCTTCGGTTATGGAGGCTTTGCCGTTGCGGATGGACTTAATTTCGGTGCCGGTGAGTACCAAGCCCGCCGTATATTTTTCCACGAGAAAATATTCGAAAGCGGCTTTTTTGTTCTTTATCTCTATCTTTTTCTTCATCGTCAGGGCCTCAAAACTTCAAAACTGCCGTTGTCGTTAATCTTTATAATAGTGGAGGCTTTCATTTCGCTGAATGAGTCGCGGCGGTAGTCAACTATGTAATCGACACTTTCCTTAATAACGGGTGCTATATACTTGTATCCCAGCGGAGAAGGCGTTCCCGAAACGTTGGCGGAGGTAGATATCAGAGGGTGTTTCAGCTCTTTAAGCAACTTGTTGGTAAAGCGTTCTTTGGTAACTCTTATGCCCAAAGTTTTGTCGGGAGTCATAACCAAATCGGAGAATTTTTTGCAGCGCGGAAAAACCACCGTAAGCGGCCTGTTCCATTTTTCAATCAAATCGAAGGCAATGGGCACGGGGTCCTCGACAAAATTTTCAATGTTCCGAACATCGCAAACCAAAATAATGAGGCTCTTGGGCTCCGTGCGTTTCTTTATCTCCAAAATTTTCTTTATGGCCTTGTCGTTATACGGGTCGCAACCAATGCCCCAAATGGTGTCGGTGGGGTAAAGGATAACGCCCCCCCTGCGAACCACCTCGGCAGCTCTTTTCACCTCATTATCAATATGTTGCCTTTCAATTTCGTTCAAAACTTTCTTTTATAAGGTTTATATCAATGTCGTATCCACACCTAAAATGTCCTTTCGGACAGGCTTTTTTGCCGTGCACCCCACAGGGGCGGCACTCCAAGTATTCCGTTATTTCGACCACTGCCGAGCTTTTAGACAAAGGTCCGAAACCGAATTCGGGGACGGTGGAGCAAAATATTGCGGTCACCGGAGCGTTTACAGCCGAAGAAATATGCAGGGGTGCCGAGTCGTTGACAATGTTGCGTACGGCCCCTTTCATCAATGCCGCCGACTCAAGGAACGTCAATTGACCGCACAAATTTATACAATTATTATTTTTGGATTCAACAATAATTTTATCGGCCAAGCTGCTGTCGTCTTTACCCCCAATAAACACCACCTTCAATTTCGGCGACAGAGAGGCCGTGAGTTCAATCCATTTCTCCACAGGCATCTTTTTGGTAAACCAAACAGAGCCCGGAGCCATCACCACATATTTGCCCCGAACTAAAGACTGCACCTTCTTAAAGTCCTCTTTATCAGGATATAAGACAGGTAAAGCAGGATTAGAGTCCACTCCCTCAATGTGCGATATCAAAAGGTGATTCCGCTCTACTTCGTGCAAACCGTCTTCTATAATCAAAGGATGTGCATAGCGTTTTGTGAAGCCTCGCGAAAAAGGATTTTTCTTAAAACCCACTCTTTCTTTGGCTCCCGAAAAGGCAGTGAGAAAGCCTGTTGCGGCAAAACGCTGTATATTTATAACCGTGTTGTATTTGTTGTTTCTTATTTGCTTTAAAATTTTCAGCAGGTTGGAATATTTTCTTTCTTTTTTGTTCCAAACCAGAACTTTTCCGATACGGGGATTGTTATCAAGCAGGCTCTCGTTGCCCTTTCGTACCAAAATGTCGATTTGCGCCAAAGGCAAAGCTTTCCAAAGCGATTCTATCAAAGAAGTTGCAAGGATAACATCGCCGATAAAGGCTGTTTGTATTATCAAAATCTTCCGGCGATGTTGTTCCTCTCTCATGGTCTTTCCCTGCTTTGGCATTAGGTTTTATTTCCTTCCCGGATATGCTTTCAGAGCTTGCTCAAGAACGTCCATCGACTTGTCAAGGTCTTCAACGTTAAGCACATAGCTGATTCTTACCTCGTCTTTTCCGGCACCTTTCGTTGCGTAAAAACCCGTTGCGGGCGCCAGCATTAC
This sequence comes from uncultured Prolixibacteraceae bacterium, assembly GCA_964585875.1. Lineage (GTDB taxonomy): Bacteria > Bacteroidota > Bacteroidia > Bacteroidales > UBA1556 > UBA6267. Next base: position 2,845 of record CAZPGC010000177.1, read on the forward strand.
AGTGCTGTTTTCGTAGCTGAAATCTTCGAGAATCCAGCGGCAGAATTTATCGCTGTCGTCGATGGGCAGGCGTGCCACCACGTAAAAAGCGCCTTTGGGTTTGGGACAGAAAGCCCCCTCCATTTTGTTGATGCGCTCGTAAACGATATTGCGCCGCTGCAGATATTCGTCCATCACCTTGTCGAAATATTCGGCCGGCGTGTCGATGGCAGCCTCTGCCGCAACCTGTCCGAAAGTGGGTGGCGACAGGCGTGCTTGTGCAAATTTCATAGCCGTGCTCATTACCTCTTTGTTTTTGGAAATCATACAGCCTATTCTAAAGCCGCAAGCCGAGTATCTTTTTGAAACAGAGTCGATAAGAATGACATTATCCTCAAGGCCTTCAAGGTTCATCACGCTGAAATGCTCGTTGCCGTCGTAAACAAACTCGCGATAAACTTCGTCGGAGATAAGATAAAGGTCGTGTTTCAAAACTATGTCACGCACCGTTTCCAACTCCTCTTTGGAATAGAGATAACCCGTAGGGTTGTTTGGGTTGCAAAGCAAAATCGCCTTGGTGCGCGGGGTGATGGCCTTTTCAAACTCGGCGATTGGCGGCAGCGCAAAGCCGTCTTCGATGGACGAAGAAATGGGCACCACCTTCACGCCGGCATTGACAGCAAAGCCGTTGTAGTTGGCATAAAAAGGCTCGGGTATGATAATCTCGTCGCCGTCGTCCATGCAGCTCTGCATGGCGAAGAGTATGGCTTCGGAGGCTCCCGTGCCCACGATTATCTCGTCGGGGGTAACGTCGATGTTCACCGATTTGTAATAATCGCACAGCTTTTGGCGATAGGAAAGAATACCTGCCGAATGGCTGTAAGCCACCACATTTTGCTTGAAGTTGCGTATGGCCTCCATGGCCACTTCGGGGGTTTCGATGTCGGGCTGACCGATGTTCAAATGATATACTTTGACGCCTTTGGCTTTGGCGGCATCGGCAAAAGGCACCAACTTTCTTATGGGCGATTCGGGCATAAGCTGCCCTTTTTTCGATATCTTAGGCATAACATACTGTATTTTAATAAATTAAAAAAGCGGCAGACCTCAAGGGTCGCCGCCACAAATTTGGAAAAAATATCTTTACGGGCTTGTATTAAATGATATTC
>CAZPGC010000178.1:0-3961 GCA_964585875.1 uncultured Prolixibacteraceae bacterium
GGATTAACTCTGTGGTTATCAGTAAAATCTGTGTTATCTGTGTTCTTCTTTTTCGGTTTATTATAGCCACGAATTCACGAATAAAAAAATTATTATATTTGCCTCATATCCCGATTTTTAAAATTTTATGGTGATGAAAAAAAGTTTTATTGTGTTTTTTCTGCTGAGCTTTTTCACGACGAATGTTTTGGCGCAACAATTTGAAGTTTGGGGGTTTTGCAATGACTCGGTGATTAGATATGACAGGCAGTGGAATGTGATTGGCACGCATCGGTATTTCGACAGTCATGATGCTACGGATCCCGAGTACACTTGGTTTTGTGACGGGGGAAACGGCAGCTACTATGCTTTTGCAAAGGTTCTGACGACTTATGCTCCGCCTTTAATATTTAAGAATGAGATAATAAAGTTCGATTTGGCGGGAAGGTATTACAAAGACTTGCCTTACCGTTTCGAATTGTCGGTGACGGGTGGTTTTGTTAAAGCCGGCAACGGCAAGCTTTATGCTTTGACGGGTAAGGACGGCAGTTATAACAAGGGGGCGATAATTTGTTTAGACCCTTCGGATGATTCGGTTACCGTGGTCTATAGCTTTAAAGGCGACAGCTTGGGAGAAATGCCTGTGGGAGGCCTGACGGACTATGGAAACAATAAGCTCTACGGAGTGACGCAACAAGGGGGAGCTTACGGCAAGGGTATTGTTTTCGAGTATGATGTGCTAAGCGGCAGCTTTCGCAAATGTGCCGATTTTACAACGGCTACGGGATATAAGGCAACGGGCACTTTGGCAAAGGCGGCGGACGGAAAGCTCTACGGTTTTACAAGATTGTCGTCGGGCAGCGGCAGCAACTTCGGTTATATCATTGCTTTTTCGCCGGGAAACGACTCGCTGTATCCCGTGTATTTTCTTGGAAATCAAGGCGGTGTCCAGCCATATAACAATTTTTTTACGGCAGCCTCAAACGGCAAACTCTATGCTCCGATATACAACGGTGTTCAATATAATCATGGTTCGTTTGTGGAATTTGACCCGCAGACAAAAAACTTTGCCGTAAAGGGAGTTTTCAATATTAACCAAAACGGCGGCTATCCCGTGGGTGGGGTGGTGCAGGCTTCCAACGGAAAGATTTACGGCACGGTTTCGCGTAACAATAGCAAGATATTCGAATATGATATTCAAAAGGATTCGTTTTCTTTTTACGGCAGCACCTTGTCGGGCAGGTCTTTTAATACCCTTGTGGAAGTTCCGGGAGGAAAGCTGTTGGGGTTGAATAAGAGGGCGACAACGTATTCTTACGGATCTATTTATATCTTTGATTATAAGAATTATACAGAGGATTTCGAGTTGTCTTTGCAGATTTTGGAGAAACGCCCGGGATTGCAAAAGCAACTCCCCACGGGAGAGGTTTTGTCGGTGGATGAAATTTATGGAATTAATACTCGGAAAAAAGAACTTTTTTCAATTTTGAGTCCGAAAAATGTAAAGTGTCAAAAGCGATACGTGGTTGATTATCCCGACTCGGTAATGCCTTATTTTTTCAGACCAAGTGTAAAAAACATGATTGTAAGTGACGAACACAAAGTTTTCATTTTGTTCCATAAGAATGCGGGTTTAAATATCTTAGGCACTTATTTGCAAAGCATAAATCTTAACACCTATGAAAGTGACAGCCGGAAATTGGATGTGGATTCGAACACGATTCTTTCGCTTTTTGCTTTCACCCCTCCCCGCACTCTGTGGTTTCATAAGATTATGAAAAAGGGGGGAAAGTGGGGTTTTGTGCCATATAATATTGATACCCATACCTTTGGAGCGTCAGTTGATTTTGCCGACAGCCTGAAATACGGCTACGGATCTTTGATTTCGAAAAAGATACCGGGGGAAGATAATTACTTTTGCATGAACTATTTCGGAGGGAAAAACAAGCGAGGGATTTATTTTTTATTTAACCCTTCGACGCGGAAATTCAAAAAGCTGTCGGATAAAAACGCCAATAAATTTTTAATAAGCAGTGAGCTTTTGAGCAATCATTTTGACAAGGTTTATATCATAAACTACGAAAATTCGGTTTTGCCGATGTATATTTCGGTTTATTCGCTAACGAAGGGAACGTATGTGATAAAAAAAGAGGCCGGATTTGTAATGAAAAACGGGGGATACGGAGAAGCACACCTCATGGGAGAAAAGGGATTTATGTGGGAAGCAAGCAATTACGATTCTCTTTTTATCGCCGAATATTCTCCGGATTCAAATAAGCTGAGCTATCATTATGTGGGAAAATACAACGGGCCCAAAAAGAATATAAAGCTTCTTTGTGTTTACGACAAACCGTTGTTATACAACGACTTAAAAGACACGAGTCTGTGTTCTTACGACACTGTGAAATTTAATGCGCAAGCGTGGCCGGCCAACGATATCAAATGGTATGCAGACGGCACCGAAGAGGGGCGGGGCGCGACCTTTGAGCTGTCGGGAGCGCGGGGTAACGTCAGCGGGAATTACTACTGCATTGCGAGTAATTATTACGACAAAACATCATCGGACACGGTGTTTATAAAGATACGGAAAGCCTTGCATCCCCTTGGAAACGACACGGCCCTGAGCAGCGACCAAGGTCTGTTTTTGGATGCGGGGGCGGGCTACAACAGCTACCTGTGGAATAACGGCGCCACCACACGCACATTCTATGCCGATAAGACAAATTTGCACCCGGGCGACAACCTTATTTCCGTGAAAGCCACCGGATTTTGGAAATGTATGATGCTGGATAGCGTGAAGGTTTATTATTCGGCGGCGGAGGAAAGTGTTGATGGAATAAAGGTTTATCCCAATCCCGCCACGGATTTTGTGAATGTGGATTTCGACGGGGGAAAATACGGCACCATGGATTATGTGCTGAGTTCTGCAGCGGGGAAAGTGCTGAGGAAAGGCGAACTGAAAGGCACGGTGAATAAGCACAGGATTTACCTGCCGCAAGGTTTAAACCGCAAAGGGATTTATTTCTTAAAATTAATACCCCTGCATGGTAATGTGTTGAAAATCAAGCTGGAGGTGGTTGGGGGGTAGGGATAAAAAAAGCGATCCGCCTGAGGCGGACCGCTTTAAATGTTTTCACAACGGATTAAACCAAAATGGCACATCCGTCATCTTTACCGTTTTTACGGGGTTTCTTTTTTTATTGCCGTAACGAACCAAGCTTGAGCTCTAAGGTGTAGAAGTGAGAAACAGCCTCGGCAATGTCTTCGGACATTTTACATACGGGCGTGACGGTACTCCAGCACCGCTTTGCAGAAGTTATACGGTTTACCCTTGTAAAAAATACGGTTTTATTTGATGTTTGTTGTGGTTTATATTATTTTTGCAATTCTTAATAAGGTTGTTAGACGCATTGGACTGTATCCTCTAAGCCGAACTAACAATCTTATTTTTTTGTTTAAGCCTTTCCTCATTTCTTTCTTTATCAAGTTCAAGGATTAGTAACTTGAAAGCACAGTACTTTAATTCTACATCTTTACCAACACATGACTCTACGTGTATTCATATTATCCGGTATAAATCAACAGATGGCCCGATCCGGCAAATATTCATCGTCTTAGCCACCAATACACAAATAACTTTTCATTTGTATATTCACGGCTTTTATAATTTGTGAATTTTCCGCTGTGCCCGTGGATACACTTTTATCTCACCTCACAAAAACAATCTCCCTCTCTCCGCTTAGCCTGTCGGAGTAGAAATATCCTTCCATATCGAACAGCTTCAGCTCTTCAGGATTTGTTATACGGTTTTTTATTATAAAGCGGCTCATCATACCGCGGGCACGTTTGGCGTTACGACTTACGATTTTCAGCTTGCCGTTTTTTTCTTCCTTAAAAACTGGAGTATAGACATCAGCCTTTAAAATGCTATAATCCAAAGCCTTATGATATTCTTCCGAGGCAAGATTTACCAATACTTCAT
>CAZPGC010000179.1:0-3907 GCA_964585875.1 uncultured Prolixibacteraceae bacterium
GACGAAGCAAGCTTGTCGGGATACCTCCGGCATCCAACCATTCATTCACCCATCCATTCAATACTCCTTCATCCACTCAAACAACCGGTAGTGTTCACCGTTCATTCCCAAAGCCGAGTAGGTTTTTTGCGCAGCGGTATTAGTTTTATCGACATAAAGCCTTATTCCTGCATATTCCCCTTTTTCGACCAGTGCTTTGACATGCCGGTACAAAGCGCTGTATATGCCTTTGCGGCGAAATTCGGGCCTTACATATACCGACTGAATCCAAGCCACCCAGGCATTACGCCAGTCGCTCCATTCACGTGTTATCATCAGGGAGCCGGCGATTTCCCCTTTGGTTTCGGCCACGAAATACAGCCCCTTGTTTTTGTCGTTTAGAGCCGCTTCTATTCCCGGTCTCAGTTTTTCGGGAGGCAGCAGCAAACCTTCGGTCTCTTCAGCCATTTTCAGCTGAAAATCAAGGATTTTGTTAAGGTCGCCGGAAACGGCCTGCCTTATGAAAATCTTTAAATTGTTCATATTATTTTCCATCGGTTAATTTTCATTTATATCCTGCCTTCGAGCCAGTCTTTAAAACTCTTCACTTTTTCGCGACTGACTATTAAATCATCATCGCATTCGATAGTCAGGTTTATTTTCAGGCGAGAGTTGCTATAAGAAATCATATCTTTTATGTAGTTGATATTGATGAGATATTTTCTGTTTATACGAAAAAACAAAGCCGGGTCAACAAGGGTTTCCAAATCGTATAACGAATGGTCTATCAGGTAATTGCGCCCTTTATACGTGCTCAGAAAAGTGCCTTTCGAAAAGCTGTAAAAGCAAGGTATTTCTTCAATCATTACCATTTTTAGATGCTCGCCTACTTTGATAATAAAACGGTTTTTAAAGGGTCTTTTCTTTGTTTCGAGTATCAGTGCTTGGGCGTTTATGCTTTGGTGCGATTTCTTCCACAGTCTTTCGTATTTGTCAATGGCAGCCTGCAATTCGCCCGCCTGCACGGGCTTTAGCAGATAATCGATGCTGTGCAATTTGAAGGCCCTGACGGCATAAGACTCGTAGGCGGTGGTGAAGATGACCGGAAAGCTCACATTCACGCGGTCGAAAATGGAAAAGCTGAGGCCGTCGGCAAGGCGCACGTCGAAAAAACCGAGGTCTATGTCGGGCGTTGATTCAATGAGACTTATGGCCTCGTCAACCGAAGCGGCAACACCGGCCACCTCTATTTGAGTGCCGGTTTTGCCAAGTAGCAGCATCAATTTTTCAGCCGCCCATTTTTCGTCTTCGACTATGATAACCTTAATCATGGCATCTCGAAATTTAAAAGAGGTAATTCGACAACGAACTCATCATCTTTGATATAATCAACTATTTCCTTGTCGGTCAGCATTTTATACCGTGAGCGCAGGTTGTCGAGTCCCAGACCTGTGGATGCCGTTTTCTCATTAACGGGGTTATAGGTATTGGAAACGACAACCGTGTGGTCTTTGCCGCCGGTAATGCGTATTCTTAGGGGTTTGTCCTCACTTATCTTGTTGTGCTTCACTGCATTTTCTACCAAAATCTGCAAAGACATAGGTGCTATCAGCATCTTCTCTTCAATGGAAATATCGTAGTCTATTTTAGTGCCGAAACGTATCTTCAGCAACTGAAGGTATTCGGAAACAAAATTCAGTTCCTTTTTTAAAGGCACCACCTCTTCATCCTGAACTTCAACAACATAGCGATAGATGTCAGAGAGTTTGGCAATAAACTCGTCGGCTTTTTCCACGTCTTTGTAAATCAGACTGCTGAGCACATTCAAGGAGTTGAAAAGAAAGTGCGGGTTGATTTGATTGCGCAGCATTGTCAGTTTGTTTTTAGCTGCTTCCTCTTTGTTTTTTTCTATCTCGAGATAAAATTCGTTGATTTGTTTTACAAAACGCGAGGAAAGAATGAAGAGGTAAATAACCATGCCGATGATAAATTCGGTGGCCATAATCCAGTTATACACAAAATGTTCGAAAATTTCGAAATAGCCGCGATCTTGTGTGACGTGAAACCATACCATATTGATTATCAGCACGTCAAAGAGGATAAATCCCGTTATGGCGGCGAGGGTTTTAAAAAATCTCCGTGACGGATTTTGCAGCCAATCGCCTTTGCGCAACATCTTTTTAGAGATATAACCGCTGCCGAGGGCTATGCTCAACCCGATGGCCGCACCGTAAATGATATTCAGAAAAAAGGTGTACCATCCGCCTTTGAGTCCGCCGAAAATAAAGGTGATTAAAATGCTGATTAGCAACACGCTTGCTATGTTAGCGAGGAGGCTTTTCCGTTGTTTTGAAGTTTTGTCTTTCATAATAAAACGATTTTAATGATTATAATTATGCGGCAAAACTACTCCTGCCCACAATGTTACGAAAATTTTACTTACCGAATTGTCGAATTTCGGGGATGAACCGTTGTTTCGGGTTTTCTCTTGCGGGCCAACATAAAAAAGTCCTCAACTTTTTTTATGTCCGCTATCTCAATTAATGCCATTAAAAGAAAGACAAGCGGAATTGTGCGGTAGCGCGAAACAGCCCCGAGAACGGGAACGGAATAGCCTATAAGAGACAGGTAGAGGAATGCGAAAAACAGGCTGAACCACAAGGTGTTAGCGTTCCTGATTCTTTTGGAGCGAAACACGAATGCAAAGACAATGGCGAGCAAAAGAAGAATGTTTTCGGCAAACATCAGCCACATTTGCGGGCTGTTAATTTCCTTTGGCAAGGGGCGAAAAAGGCTAACCGAGAGAGCCTCGGGCAGCTCTCGCGCAAAGGAGAAGGTGTTCGGCTCAAGTTGAGGAGCGCTTATCAAGCTGCGGGCACCCTCGCGCTCGGCCAAAGTCACAAAGGCACTTTGTTTTTTGATAATCATTTGATATACACCTTGATGCATTATCTTGTCCGATTCGGAAGTTAGCGAAATCATAATGAAGAAAACTATAAAATAGCTGACAAACGGGCGTTGCGGGCGCCGGATATAATTGTAGAGCCACGGCAACAAAGCCGTTGCAAGGAAAAGAGCGGCAAAGGCTTTCACCTGAGAAAGTAAAACAAAGGCAATGACGACAACAAGGCTTCTAAGAACCGCTCGTTTACCTTTTAAGGCGAGATATAAACAATTTAAAATCAGACCTGTAAAAAACCAAATTAAGCTTTCTTTCAAAATCCCCGAAGACCAAAACAGCACCGACGGCGTGAAGAAAACGGCAAAGTAAACAAGGTGTTTTTTGTCGGGCATCTGTCGGGAAAAAAAGCGAAACACCCAAAATAAGCCGGTGAAGGAAAGAAAAATTGTGATGATAAGGACTCCGCCATAGCTGCCCAAGGTAAACAAGCTCATAAGAGCCAAATATCTGATAAGCAGTCTGTTGTTTGAAAAAACGGAAGAGCCTTCGGATGGGTACCAATTGTTTGCCGTGCGATAGTATTTCTCCAAGGCTTTGTCGCCGGCATCTATGCCGCTAAGCATTTTGAAGTAATCGGCCGGCTTTGTTTCCAATGAAGAATAAATCACTTGCGAGTCGTCCCAAAAACGGTAAATATCCGCTTTGTTTCTTTCGGTTCCGCCGTAAAACCACAGCAATGCCAAGGCCGCCGCAAACTTAAAGGCGTAGGCTGTCCAAAACCAAGATGGGGACATGCCTTCCACGCGGAACATTTTCAAAAGCCGCACAAGGGCAAAAGTAAGGCCGCCGTAAAAACCGCTTATCAGTTCGTTCATTCGATTGGTGATTTGACCGCAAAGTAACGAAAAAAGGCTTTGAGCGAAAACCAAAAAAGCTTCCCCGTATGAGGAAGCTTTTGTTGCCCGACCAGGGCTCGAACCTGGACTCTTCTGATCCAGAATCAGACGTGTTGCCAATTACACCATC
>CAZPGC010000180.1:0-3889 GCA_964585875.1 uncultured Prolixibacteraceae bacterium
AGCAAAACCGCCGTTGCCGTTGACACGTTAAGCGAATCGGCAATTCCTCGCATGGGAATTATTATGTTTTCATCGGCGTTGTCAATCCAAACCTGAGAAATGCCCGTTGCCTCCGTGCCCATGACTATGGCCGCGGGGCCTCGGAAATCGGCTTCGGTATATACTTTGGCAGCTTTAAGGTAGGAAGAGAATATACGTATCTTGTTGTTTTTCAGGAAATTTACAGCCTCTTCGGAATTTGTAAGAACGGTAGGCACGGAAAATACCGTTCCTATGGAGGCTCTCACCGCATTGGGATTATAGATATCGGCACGCGGCTCACAAATTATCACGGCATCGACACCGGCAGCATCGGCCGAGCGATAAATCGCCCCAATGTTCCCCGGCTTTTCAATGGCCTCAAGCACAAGCACAAGCGGATTTTCGGGAAGCGATAAATCATCGAAAGTATGTTTTCGTGAATAGGCTGTAGCCACCACGCCTCCGGTAGATTCGCGATATGCTATCTTTGCAAAAACCTCTTCGGTAACCTCAAAAAAACCGCGCGCTCTGATTTTTGAGAAGAGCTTATCCGCTTTTTCTTCATCAACTATCGAGGGGCAAAAAAACACCGAGTCGAAATCATAATCGCTTAAAATCGCCCGCTCAAGTTCAAGAATCCCTTCCACTATAAACAAACCCGTCTTGCTGCGCTCGCTTCGTTTATTGAGCTTTATCAGGTTTTTTATCCTTTGATTGTTTCTGCTTTCTATTTTGACGGATTCTATCATTATAATTATGATTTTACTTGCAATAAATTGTTTTTCAAATCATTGACATTAATATCTTTCTCTGCGTCAACCTCTATCAAGTTGCGAAGTCCGGCTTTCGGCCTGCCGTATTTCAAATAGCTTTCGTAAATGTATTCCATATACCAAAGAGGCTCTTTTCCCCAACGCAAATCCTTGGCCTTTCTTTCCAAAAAGACATTTTTACTCAGCTTGAGAAATATCGAAGCGTCGTAGAGCGCATTGAGTTCATCGAACCAAAAAGCGAAAAGTCCTTCCACAATCACAAATTGAAATTTTTCCCTTGCTTCATTCACGGCCTCCATAAGCTCCTCGGTTTTTATCGACGAGGGCTGTTCCCAATCAACATGACCCTTTATTTTCGGCAGCTCTGAACTGTATTTTACAAAATCATCTTGACAAACTACTTTTGTAACACTTTGTCCCAAAGCTTCTTGCAGCTGTTTTGCCAACGCCGATTTCCCCGAGTTGCTGCACCCTCCTATTCCGATAAGCATTTTCTTCATTTTGTCGTTAAAAACAGCCTGCAAATTAAAGAAATAAATGTTATCAAAAGATTTCTTTAAAGGAGATAAAGAAAAAAAGCCCCGGCCTTTCTATCGGAGCTTTTTATTTTTCAGATTTACATACAAAGTAAAAACAAGCTATCTTTTCAGAATGAAATCCCTGTGCGATTTCAAAAGATTGATGGTATGCAAAGTGAAGTTTTTGGCCTCGTGTATAATGCTGAAATACAAGATGGAAGCCTTTGTGCTTGCTTGCTCGTTTTTGATACGTTTCACCTGCAATTTACGCATGGTGGCTATCTGATTAGATATGTCTTCCGTAAGTTTTATGGCTTCGTCAACTTTTTCGTAGTTGCTCGTTTCAATTATTTGTTTAACGAAGTTTATCAGTTTGCAGAGGTTGTCCTTTAAGGCTCTAAGCTCTTCTATCTGCTCGGGAATCAGACTCTTGTGTTTATTTTCAACATGTTCCAAAGCCGGCTGCGAGATATATTCCAAACTGTGAGCCATTTCTCTGAGGAAGTCGAGCACCTGAATATAATAGTGGCCTGCCTCTTCCGAGTCTTCTTTTATTCTCGAGACGGTTTTGTGCATATCCTTCTTTAGCTTTTTAGCCTGCTTGTTAAGCTCTTTTACCTCTTTGTTATAGCGTTTGAGTTGTTTTCCGTTTTCCACAAAAAGACTGTTAAACACTCCTTTTATGACGTGGTCAAAATCATTTAACGACTTGACAATCTCTATCTTACAACTTTCTATAACACCGAGGTTTACAATGTTTTCTTCTTGCTTATGAACATTCTCACTGGCTTCGTTACGACGTTTATGAATTTTGCCTGTTTTTATAACGAGGAAAATCAATAAGGCCAACATTACGGCAATTCCGTAAACACCTGTGTAATAGAGGAAATATGCTACGGCAAAGGAAGCCGACATGGCAATAATGGCCGTAAAAAACCAGCCGAGAATAACGGTGAGCACGCCGGTAATACGGTAAACGGCCGACTCGCGTCCCCAAGCTCTGTCGGCAAGCGAGGTCCCCATAGCAACCATAAAAGTTACATATGTCGTTGACAGAGGCAGCTTGTATGATGTAGCGTAAGATATTAAAATAGAAGCTACTATAAGGTTTACCGATGCTCTCAACATATCGAATGCGGGAGCATCATCCCCCATTTTCTTCATCCTTTTTTTGTATTCCGTCTGGTCAAACTGTCGTTTTATGAAATTGATGAAATTTTCGGGCAGCACCCTGTTCAGATATTCGGTGGCGGCAACGGTTTGCTTAATGATTCCTCGCGCTATGGGTGAAGAACCGAATTTTTCGTCGCCTTCTTCCTGACGGCTCAAATCTACGGCTGTTTTTACAACATCTTTGGCCTTTTTCGAGAGCCACAAAGTCAGCACCATAATCAAACCGGCAATCAGCAGGAAGTATATGGGAGTATGAACTTTGCCGTTTAGGCCTGTCATCAAAAAGTTGTGAGCGTCAACAGCTCCGTTTTGTGCCAAAAACAGCTTGAAAGATTCGAAGCCGGCCAAAGGCACTCCTATGAAGTTGACAAGGTCGTTTCCGGCAAAAGCCATTGCCAAGGCAAAAGTGCCCACAAATACAATCACTTTGAGGATATTAACTCTAAAAAGCCAGCGCAGAACCTGAATTATGACTGTCCAACCCAGTAGACTATAAATTATTATATCTGTCGAATTATTTTTAACCCACTCCTTCAAAGTCATTCCGTTGCTTAAGACATTGTCGGCAAACGAAGAGCCTTTCAAGCCTTTTATCAACATAAAATAAGTGATGGAAGTAATGGCAATACCGCCGAAAACAGAGCCGAGATATTTAAGTCTGCCGGTGTATTCAAAAGAAAAAATCAACCTGACGATATATTGAATTACCACACCCGAGATAAAGGCCACAATTACCGAAAGCAGTATGGCCGAAATAATAGCCAAGGCCTTTGAAGTGTTTATGTATTCGGCTATGGTATGGGCATCAGCCTGCGTCGAGATTTTTATCACCGAAACCGCCAAAGCAGCTCCCAGGATATCGAACACAATGGAAACCGTTGTGGATGTTGGCATTCCGAAGGTGTTGAAAAGGTCAAGCATTATAATGTCGGTAATCATAACCGCAAGGAAAATCAGCATTATTTCGTTGAAATAGAAATACTGCGGATGAAAAATCCCTTTCCGCGCAACCTCCATCATTCCGCTTGAAAATGTGGCGCCAACCAAGACACCGGCACCGGCAATGGCTACAATTATACGAAAAGGCGCTACTTTTGAACCGATAGCGGAATTCAAAAAGTTAACGGCGTCGTTGCTCACTCCCACAATCAAATCGGATATGGCAAGTGCGAATAGAATAATTACGATAAAAAGATAATAATAATCCATCTTGCTAAAATTAATGTTTGACAGTGCAAAGGTATTTATATGAAATTTGCGTATGTTACCTTAATGTTAAATTATCGCCGCAACCTCTAAATTTATCGTTAAATCTTGAAATAAATCAGTAATAAACAGAGTCCGTCCGCCATGCTTTATCACAAAGCCGCTATCTGAAAAATCGCTTTGTTATTCTTGTCAAAA
>CAZPGC010000181.1:0-1795 GCA_964585875.1 uncultured Prolixibacteraceae bacterium
GCGGATGCGAAAATAAGTTTTACTTTTGCGCCTCAATAATTATCGAATTTATTCAAGTTTATAAAGGTTCTTTTTTGAATGTTAAACAGAAGACAGATTAGGATTAAAGCTCTGCAAACCTTGTATTCGCACTTTCAGTCGGGTGATATTTCGCTGAGAGATACCGAAGACAACCTAAAACGGAATATGGACAAATTGTATGAGCTTTATGTTTGGCAACTATCTATTTTAGTGGAAATTATAGATTTTGCCGAGGAGAGAATAGAAGATGCCAAAAAGAAATTTTTACCCACCGAAGAGGATTTGAATCCCAACACGAAATTTATCGACAACCGTTTTATTCGCAAGCTGCGTAACAACAAGGATTACAGGCGCTTAACACAAAAATACAAGGTGAATTGGGGCGGCGAACGCGAGCTGATAAGACATCTTTTCATGCGCGTAAAAGATTCGTTTTTCTACGAAAAATATATGAAACGCAGCGACGATGACTTCGAAAGAGACAAAAGCGTTTTGATTGATATTATAAGGTATGTTTTGGCCGACGACGACCTCTTGCGCGACTTTCTTGAAGAAAAATATTTCCTCTGGAGCGAAGATTATTATATGGCTCTTTCCTTTGTCATGACCACCATCGGCGACTTCGGGCCGCGCAGCGATGCCGACACCAAATTGCCTTCGCTTTTTAAAGCTTCTTTCGACGAAAACGGAAGAAACGAAGACGAGCTCTTTCTCTATAATCTGGTGCGTAAAACCATCACCGGCGTCGAAAAATACGACGAGATTATCAAGGCCAAGGCCAAAAACTGGGAATTTGAACGCATTGCGGTTATGGACCTGATTTTGTTGCGTATGGGAATGACGGAAGCCTTTGAGTTTGAGACAATTCCGTTAAAAGTTACGCTTAACGAAATTATTGAACTGGCCAAGCATTTCAGCTCTCCCAAAAGCAAAGTTTTCATAAACGGCCTGTTGGACAAAACCATAGAAGAAGGTCTGGCCAACGGCGACATCGTCAAAAAAGGCAGAGGGCTGATAGGAGGATAGACGACTTCCCATAGCGTTGCTGATGACTAAGCACTACAACATACCTGTTTTTATTCCCGAGATGGCCTGTCCGCACCGTTGTGTTTTTTGCAATCAGGAGACCATAACCGGATTCGACTCGGCGCCCTCCCCTTCCCAAGTCGGCGAAATTGTTGCGCAACACCTCGACACCATTAAAAAAAAGGAAGCTGAAAAAAACGACATCAGAGTGGCTTTCTTCGGCGGCAGTTTTACAGGCTTGCCTATAAACATTCAGGAAGAATATTTAAAAGCGGTGCAGCCCTTTTTCCATAAAGGAGTGAAAGGGATAAGGCTTTCCACACGCCCCGATTATATCGACGAAGAAAGACTGCAACTACTTGCAAATTATAGAGTTACACACATTGAACTTGGCGCTCAATCCATGGACGACCATGTGCTGCGACTGTCGGGAAGAGGTCACGATGCCGAGACGGTAGTCGAAGCTTCGAAGCTAATCAAAGAAAAAGGTTTTGTACTCGGCTTGCAAATGATGCTCGGTTTACCGGGCGACAGCTTTGAAGGAGCCATGATGACGGCAAAAGCCATAGTGAAAGCAGGCGCCCAAGAAACAAGGATATACCCTACCCTCGTCATAAAAAATACCGCTCTTGAAAGACTCTGGCGTAAAGGCAGTTACACTCCTCTTTCTCTCAAGGAGGCAGTGGGAATGTCGGCGGCGCTGCACAGATTTTTCGAAGAAAAGGGAGTGATAATCCTGCGCACGGGT
>CAZPGC010000181.1:1895-3843 GCA_964585875.1 uncultured Prolixibacteraceae bacterium
TTTAAAACGGACAGCAGTCTGAAAAACAGAGAATTTTATGTTGATTTTTGTTGACAAACGGCTGCCGGCGGCATTGAAAAAATCTCTGAACAGATTCGGAGAAACCGTAGATTTCTTCACCGAAGGCATTGTATATGAGGCCGTTTCGGGGCATCCCGATATTTTCTTTCACAAAAGTGACGACAAAATTATATATGCTCCCAACACACCGGTAAGATACCTTAAACTACTCCAACAAAGCGAACTAAACTTGATTTGCGGAGAAAAACCCTTGGGAGAAAAATACCCCCACACCGTTTTGTACAACGCCCTTGCCGACGATGAAAAATTTTATTGCAATGAAAGCCATATCGACAGCAGTATCAAGGAATTACACGCCGGCAAAACCCTTGTGAACTTAAAACAAGGCTATGTTGCCTGCAATATGATTTTAGGAAGAAACAGCGTCTTGTCGTCCGATAAGGGCATTTGCAAAATAACCGGTGCAGCATATTTCAATCCCGGGAAAATACTTTTGGCGGGAGTAAAACATGGATTTATCGGCGGCAGTTGCAGCATCTTTAAAGACAAATTGTTAGTCAACGGCAGCCTGAAACATTCGGGAGACCCTGCTGTGTTGGAGAAATTTGCAGAAGATAACGAGCTGGAAATAATTGAGTTATATGATGGTCCTTTGATTGACGGAGGCGGACTGCTGCTGCTTTAGCAAGGTCTTTAAAGATTAACCTCAAACAAAGTTTAACAAATTGCCCTACCTTTGTCCGCATAATGCTTTCCAAGAAGAGAAAATATCTGAAAATAGTGTCGGGCGGGCAAACCGGCGCCGACAGGGCGGCTTTGGATTTTGCCCTTTTGCACGGATTTACGCACGGCGGTTTTTGCCCTGCAGGTCGAAGGGCGGAAGATGGCCTCATCCCCGAAAAATATCACCTAACGGAAACACGCAACACGCCTCATTTTGCCCAAAGAACGAAACTTAACGTTTAAACTTCGGATGCCACACTTCTGTTTACCGGCGACTTTCCCGACAAAGGAAGCCGCATAACGCTAAAATATTGCAGGCAATACAACAAAGCGTTTTTGGTGATTTCTTCTTCGCATTACAATCCCCGGCAAATAATCCGATTTTTAAAAAATCCCAAAATAAGAATTATCAATATTGCGGGGCTGCGGGCTTCCTCCCACAGGCATATTTATGCTTTCGTTTTTAATGTGCTGAAAAACATTCTTTTATCTTAGAAATCATATAACATTCGGAAAACCAAATAAATAGAGCCTGCCAAACAACAACAAGCAACCTTTCCTTTTTCAAAAATCACCCAAAACAAGCCGGCACTTGAAATTGACTTTTGCCTGCCCTTATATTTGTGATGTTTTGTAAATCGCCCGTAAATAAACTGTATTCGATAATATTTAAAAACAAAGCTTTTATGAAAAAGATAATGGCCATTGACGATGAAAAAAGCATCAGGTTTATCCTTGAAAACACCTTTAAAAGCGACTATGAGGTCACCACTTGGGATAACGGCCTCGATGCTTTGAACGACTTACAGGCAGGCAATTTGCCCGACCTGATAATTTGCGATATTGAAATGCCGCAAATGGATGGTTTCGAGTTTATTACCAAGGTGCGAGCCAGCGGTTTTTTCGACGACATTCCTCTGATAATGCTTTCGGGTAAAGAAGACTCAAGCGACAAAATAAAGTGTTTCGAGACGGGTGCCGACGATTATATCCTCAAGCCCTTTAATCCAAAAGAATTGAAAGCCAGAATACATCGCCGCCTTGTGTCGCGCGATATGTTTCTCGAAAGATTCGGAAATTGAGTTTTTATAAAAACTAAAATCGTAATCCTATGGAAAACAGCAAAATAAAAGTATTTTATATTGGTGAAGATGCCGAAATAATAAGCCCTTTGGAAAAAAGCGACAATTTCGAAATTCAACGC
>CAZPGC010000182.1:0-3747 GCA_964585875.1 uncultured Prolixibacteraceae bacterium
CCGTCGCAACTACAAGCGGACAACCCGGTAAGTGCCGTGTTGCAGACTTTTCGGGGCTTGTGCGCTTTTGGTTTTTTAGTGCCGAAATGTGCTCTATGAAAAGCCCTGCGTGCTTAACACGGCACGTGCCGCCCAAAAAATTATCAACACTCATACGACGGCTCAACTTTAGGTTAAGACTTATCTTTTTTCTCGTAAATTTGCTACTTTATTTTTTAAGCCGTAATCAACTTTTAATAATGAGCAAGAAAACAGTTAAGGTTATCGACAAGGAATTTGAGCTTTTTATTCCTTATGCGGAAATTGACAAGTCGATACAAAGTGTTGCAGATAAGATAAATAGCGACTATGCTCACAAAAAGCCTTTGTTTGTGGTTATCCTCAACGGGGCTTTTATGTTTGCCGCCGATTTGTTTAAAAAACTCACTATCGATTGCGAGGTTTCTTTCGTGAAACTTTCGTCGTATCAGGGCACGCGCACCACCGAAAAGGTGAAGAAGCTCATCGGTCTCAACGAGAGCATACAAGGGCGAAACATCATCATCGTTGAAGACATCATCGACACGGGAATCACCATGGAACACCTGCTCGACGAGTTGTCGATAATGAAACCTCACGACATTCGCATCGCCACCTTGCTTTTCAAGCCCGAAGCTTTTCGTAAGGATTTCGATATTCACTATGTCGGCATCGAGATTCCCAACGACTTCATCCTTGGCTATGGCCTTGATTACGACGGCTTTGCGCGCAATTTACCCGACATTTACAAACTCATTAAATAAAAACCATACAAACAAATACAACTATGTTAAATATAGCAATATTCGGCCCTCCGGGAGCGGGAAAAGGCACCCAATCGAAGTTTCTGGTTGAAAAATACAACCTTACTTACATCTCCACAGGCGACATTCTGCGTGCCGAAATTGCCGAGGGCAGCGAACTCGGCAAAAAGGCCAAAGACACCATCGCCGCCGGCAAGCTTGTTTCCGACGATCTTATCGTTCAGATTATCGAAAAGAAAATCCTGAAAGAGAAAAAAGACGGCATTCTCTTTGACGGCTTTCCGCGCACGGTGGTGCAGGCCTACATACTCGACGGGCTGCTGCTGAAACTCAACACCCAGCTGTCGTTTATGCTCAGCCTCGAAGTACCGCGCGAAGAGCTCATCAAAAGACTTCTTGACCGCGGCAAATCATCTGGACGCTCCGACGACAACCTTAAGGTAATAGAAAACCGCCTTCAGGAGTACGAGGATAAAACCCTGCCTCTCAAAGACTTTTACAAGGCGCGCGGTAAGTTTATTGCCATCGACGGCGTGGGCGAAATAAGCGAGATAACACAGCGCCTGACCGACGCCATTGAAAAAACGCTGAAGAGGAAATATTTCAACATCGTGGTTACGGGCAAGCCCGGCAGCGGCAGGGGTACGCAGGCCAAAAAGCTGGCCGAGAAATATAACCTCGCCTATATCTCCACCGGAAAATTGATGCGTCAGGAGATTGCCGCCGGCACCGAACTGGGCAAAATATGCAAAAAATATATGGACAACGGCGACCTTGTGCCCGACGAGTATCCCATCAAGATTATAGAAGCCGTAATACGCGACAACCCGCACGTCAACGGCTACGTTTTCAAAGGTTTCCCCCGTACCTTGGTGCAGGCTTATATCCTCGACGGCCTCTTGAAAAAGATTCATTCCAAGGTCGATATCGCCATTGAAATGGACACCAAGACGCTCACCGCCATCAAGCGCCTGTCGGCAAGGGGCAAAACCGAGAAAGCCCGCTCTTACGACATGAACACCGATGTGATTATTCACCGTTTGGAAGAGTGGCAAGACACCATTAAGAAAGACGTGTCGAAGTTTTATGCCAATCAAGGTATCCTCGTTAAAATCGACGGCTCGGGCGACGACGAGAGCGTCTTCAAAGAAGTTGACAAGCACGTTGCCACACGTATCAAGTTGTAAAGCAGATTATTATGGCCGGGTCAAACTTTGTTGATTATGTGAAAATATACTGCCGCTCGGGAAAGGGCGGCAACGGCTCGGCGCATCTGCGACGCGAGAAATACATACCCAAGGGTGGCCCCGACGGCGGCGACGGCGGCAGGGGAGGGCACATCATCTTGCGCGGCAACAAGCAGATGTGGACCCTGCTGCCGCTGAAATATACCAAGCACATCAAAGCCGGTCACGGCGGCGACGGCGGCAGGCAGACAAGCACGGGTGCCAACGGCGAAGATGTCTTTCTCGACGTGCCCCTCGGCACCGTAGTGCGCCTTGCCGAAACGGGTGAAATCATAGGCGAAATCACCGACGACAAACAGGAGATGATAATACTGAAAGGTGGTCGCGGAGGTCTCGGAAACGCCCACTTTAAATCGGCCACCAACCAAACGCCGCGCTACGCCCAAACGGGAGAACCCTACAGCGAAGCTTGGTTTATCCTCGAATTGAAAATCCTTGCCGACGTGGGTCTCGTGGGCTTCCCCAATGCCGGCAAATCGACGCTCCTGTCGGTGCTCTCCGCCGCCAAGCCCGAAATAGCAAACTATCCGTTCACCACCCTTGTACCCAACCTCGGCATCGTTTCATACCGCGACAACCGCTCCTTCGTTATGGCCGACATCCCCGGAATAATAGAAGGTGCTGCCGAAGGCAAAGGGCTGGGCATTAGATTCTTGCGGCATATCGAACGCAACTCCACTCTGCTGTTTATGGTGCCTGTCGATGCCGACGATATTAAAAAGGAGTACGAGATATTGCTCAATGAATTGCGCAAATACAACCCCGAGTTGCTCCATAAGAAACGGCTTTTGGCTATTACAAAAATAGACATGCTCGACGATGAATTGATAGCCGAAATGGACGCCGGCCTCGACCTCGACATCGACTATGTCTTCATCTCATCGGTGGCACGCCAAGGCCTTATGCAGCTCAAAGACAAACTGTGGAAAAAACTGAACGAAGACTATTAAAGCCGCTTCGTTTACCGCTTTAGGACAACAACAATGCTCGAAACATTGAAAAATATCGACACCGAGATTTTCCTTTTTCTAAACGGGATGCACTCGCCCTTTTTCGACTTTTTAATGTATTGGATAAGCTCCAAAGTGCTGTGGACACCCCTCTATCTCTACTTTATCTTTCTGATTTACAGGCGATACGGCAAAAACTTCTGGATGCCGCTGCTGCTCATTATCCTCGCCGTCGGCCTGTCCGATTTCCTGTCGGTACACCTCTTCAAAAACCACTTCCAACGCCTGCGCCCCTGTCACCAAGCCGCCCTCGAGCCACTCGTCCACCTCGTCAGAGGCAAGTGCGGCGGCAGCTACGGCTTCGTGTCGTCCCACGCCGCCAATATGTTCGCCCTCGCCACCGGCCTGTGGCTTACACTCGGTCGCAAAGCCACCGCCGGTATCCTCCTCTTTCTCTGGGCATCGCTAATCGCCTACAGCCGCATCTACCTCGGCGTCCACTTCCCCTCCGACATCATAGGCGGCGCCCTTCTCGGAGCATCCATAAGCCTCATCCTCAACCTTATAGCGACAAAAACAGAGAAATACCCCCGCTGAAAAATCCCAATTGCCTAACAACTGTTTTTTGTTTTTGGGGCGGCACGTGCCGTGATAGCACCTTTGGCTTTCGGCTGACAAAAATCCCGAAATCTCCCCGTGCAAAAGCCTTGATTATAGAAAAATACCACACGGCACTTACCGGGCTGTCCGCTTGTAGTTGCCTTGTGC
>CAZPGC010000183.1:0-3738 GCA_964585875.1 uncultured Prolixibacteraceae bacterium
TCATCGTCCCATTCGATTATAAACTTTCCTTCTTCCTGTTTTTTAAGTTGCTCTTTTTCTTTCTCTTTTGCCCGGCGTTTGGCACGGCGCAGGCTGTCGCGTTTTTCGTTTACAAACTCTTGTTTGATAACCTTTTTAAGGTCTTGCCCTTCGTTTTTAATGTCGCTTTTCAGTTTTGAAGCAGCTTCTTTTTTGTCGTAGTTTACCTCAAAGTTGCTACCGGTACCGCTGATGTTTAAAAACACTTTGGTCTTTCCCGTTGCGTCATCTTCCACAATGCCGAATTCGTTTTCGGGGGTCTTTTTGACCTTGGCTCCGAGAATATCGGAAAGCAATACACTCAAATGATAATTGTATTCGTTGCTGAATTTGTGATAGCCGAAAACGTCGATATCCATTTTGTCGGAAACAACGTGCATCTTGGGGATGAGGATTTTTTCACCGGCAATGGTAATGTTGTTTGTCAGCTGTGAAAATCGTATGTCCGAAAAATCGCTGATGCGCGTATAATCCGAAAGAGCGTTCAGCTCTTTAACGCCTCTGAGCCGTCCGTTTTTGATATTGACATCAACAACGCCCTTGAATTTTTTGCTATCAAAATCACCGTTTTTATCGAATGTCATATTCAGTTTAAAACTTCCGCTCGCAGTGCCTTCTATGTTTTTTTGCGTTACGACATTTTGCCCGAAATCAGCGAAGGTGCTGAATATGGTGTTGATATCCAAGTCTTTGTAATTTCCTGCAGTAAAAAAATTCATAGCCTTGTCTTTGCCCGGCGTATAATCCAAGTTACCCGATATTTTCCCCCCTTGACTTTCAAAAGACACGTTTTTCAGGCTCCAATTGTCGCCGGCATAAGTAAAAACACCGCGTGCTTTGACGAGCTGCACATTTTCCCAAATGAATTTATCCGCTGCAAAATTAATATCTGCCGACCACTTTGTATCACTTTCTCCGTCGCTTTCAAAAGTGATGATTTTCATTAGCTTCGCATAGCTGAGCTTATCAACAATCACATCGGCTCTTACCCTGTTGATTTTGTCGCTCGCCGATGTGAAAGCTGCAGCATAATTTTCCCAAGCGGCCTTGAGGGAAAAGGAAGAATTTTCTGTGGTAAATCTCAAAGCCGAAGCTCTTAATATGTTGTTACTCAGGCTTATGTTGCCGTTGATGTTTTCGTAGAGCACCTTTTGGGCTTTGAGTTTGAGTTTGGCGTTTTTCAATTTAAACACGGCTTTGAAATTCTTGCTTTTTATAGTAGGTTTTTGGAAGATGTTGTCAACCCTTGCGCTGAAATTTATGCTTCCGTTCATTTCTCCTTCCATGATATCCACCGACGACAATTTTGCAAGTTTTTTAATGGTTTCGAGCCGCATACCCATATTCAACGAAGACGATATTTGCGATTTTTTAAAATTGCGTATCGTCAAAGTTCCCGACATTTTATCCTTGTTTACAAGACAGTTGAACTTGTTGATTTTCAGCAAAGAAGAGCTTAAATTTCGTCTTTTGCCGTTTGTAAAAAATCCGTCGAGGTTCAGCTTGTCTATTTTCAGAGCCAAGTCTTTGTTTTCCAATGAGCCATTGTTTATTTTAAAAGAAGCCCTGAGAGAAGGCATTGTTTTTCCGCCCAGATTTCCTTCCACATTTATCTCTGTTTCTATCTTCCCCTTGATGTTGAAAGATTGTAAATCACGGGAAACATCTTCCGGCAAAGCCTTTAACAGCCCGGCGAGGTCGAGCGAGGGGGTGCTTATTTCCAGCTTGGTACTCAGGTTTTTACCTGCCGTGAGGAAATGGCCTTGCAGTTTAAAAGATATACCGTTTACCATAAATTCCGAAGGAAGAAAGGAAAGCTTGCCTGAGTCTCCGTCGTAGCTCAACCCTGCCGTCAATATCACGTTTCTGCCCGAGATAATCTCAACTCCCTCACTGCGATATGCTTGCAAATAGAGCTTTCCGCTTATGCCTGTGTCGAAGCCCTTGGCCGTGAGTTTAAAAGGCATTTGCACTTTTTCGAGATGTATGTTGTACGACTGCAATGAGCCTTGGTTTTCGAAGCTGAAATCGATATCCTTAAGTTGCAAATCGGGCAGCGAAACAAAAATGCCGGAGCTGTCGTTGCCTTCGTCTTTTAGCAGGTTAAAGTTGTTTTTTCCGCTTTTGTAAATCAAAATATCGACCTTGCCGTGACTTAATTCCACATTTTTAAGGATATAATTTTTATGTAAAATATCCCAAATATCAAATTGCATCGACAGTTCGCGAACCGCCACCACAGGCGGATTCTCGACAATATGAAGGTCTTTTATCGTAACGTTTTTAAATTGGAGCCCGGCTTTGGGAAACTTCTTCCAGAAACTCAATTCGATGTCTTCCACCTGAATTGCCGCCGAGAATTTTTTTTCGATACTTGCTATGGCATAGGCTTTTACGTCGTCTTCGTAAAGGTAGGCCAAAACCACAGCCAATATCACCGCAGCCGAGAGCGTCAACAGCAAAGCGACAAATATTTTCCTGATTCTTTTCAAGATATTCTTCATAATTCCCCTTGTGGTTTATTACAAACGAAGACAGCCGTATTTTATCTTATAACATTTTCAAAAAATTTATTTCCTTTTCCGTGAGATGTCTCCACCTGCCGCGCGGCAAATCCTTTTTCGTCAATCCGGCAAAGAGCACCCTGTCCAAACGTATTACCTTGTATCCCAGTGCTTCCATCATTCTCCTTACGACTCTGTTTTTTCCCGAATGCAGTTCTATTCCCACATTGTCCTTGCCTTTGTTTTCGACGTATCCGGCTTTGTCGGCCGCCACCAAACCATCTTCGAGCTTCACGCCTTCCACCAAAGCTTTCAGGTCGTTTTTGGCTACATCTTTATCAGCGACCACGTGATAGATTTTTCTGACACGATGCCGCGGATGAGTCAGTTTTTTGGCCAATTCGCCGTCGTTGGTAAAGAGCAGCAGGCCGGTGGTTTCCTTATCCAAACGCCCCACGGGATAGATGCGCTCGTCGCAGGCTCTTTTGACAAGCGACATCACCGTTTTGCGCTCGTAGGGGTCGTCGGTGGTGGTAATGTAGCCCTTGGGTTTGTTCAGCAAAACATATTGTAACTTCTCGGCTCTCAGCACTTTACCGTCCATGGTCACCTTGTCGCTGCGTTTAACTTTATAGCCCAATTCCGAAACCGCTTTGCCGTTTACTTTAACGGCGCCGGCAGCTATCAAGTTGTCGGCTTCACGCCTCGAACAAACGCCGGCATGAGCTATGAATTTATTGAGGCGCATGGTGCCGTCTTTACCGAAAGTGGCTGTTGTGCGAACATTCGGTGCGGGTTTTGCCGCTTTCTTCACGGGCTTCACCGTCCGCTTTTTGTCCTT
The DNA here is from genome assembly GCA_964585875.1 of uncultured Prolixibacteraceae bacterium. Lineage (GTDB taxonomy): Bacteria > Bacteroidota > Bacteroidia > Bacteroidales > UBA1556 > UBA6267. The sequence goes on from CAZPGC010000183.1 coordinate 3,385, forward strand.
AAAAAATTTGGAATAATCGCCGTGTTTCTTACTCCCGCGCGTCTGTCCGCTTTGTTTTGCCATCGAAAAAATTTTATCAGTTTAAAATAACCCGACAAAAATAAGCAATAAAACAGATGAAAGAGGAGCGAAAAAACCTTGTTTGCTTTTTGGAAATCGGGGTGATGATTTGGTAAAGTTCGAAGTTTGACGATTTTAAAAAAAGAAGCTATAAAACGCCTGCAAAGATATTTAGCGGATTTTTTTGTTAGCTGTAAATCAGAAGATTATCTAACATAACCCGCAATTGATTCTTTATATAGTGGCTATAAGAAAACGCCAATTACTTCGTTACGCTCATGCTGAAATCAAACA
>CAZPGC010000184.1:0-1260 GCA_964585875.1 uncultured Prolixibacteraceae bacterium
TGGTAAAAACATTCACAATCGACTATATTACAAACAAATAAACGGTCATTTTGTTAATAAAATTAGTGCTTTTTAAATGTTAACCACCTGATTACTCTATTGTTACGAAACCCGAAAGTTTAGTTTCTAACCACCAAAAATTTCAAATTAAAAACGGAAAAGCCACAAATGCATATTAAAAAACTATTCGTGCATTCGTGGCTATAAGAAAACTATCTTTTTTCGTAGTGGTTTATAAAAAACGTCAAGAACGGGGCTTGTGAAATGCCGAATATCAATAAGTTTATATTTGTAAATGTTTGATTTCAGCACGAGCGTAACGAAGTTTTCGGCGTTTTTTTATAGCCGCTAATTATCGTTATATACTTTTCCGTTTGTCGGGCTTTCATACCAATCGGTATTTGTGGTGCCCGTACTTGCCGCCCAAGCTGCAAATTTACTGTAAGCCGTGGTTATGGGAATTTTCTCCAGAGGATGCTTGAAAGTCTTGTTGGCCGTAACCACCTCAATGCCCCAAGGCAAGCCGTTTACCGTACGGTAATGGTTATTGGGGTCGTCGTTATAAGTGCCGAAATATGAGCTTGTTACGGCAGACGTGGGAGGATAACCGGGCATATGTATTTCGCGCCCCCTGTCGTTGGTGGCGAAATAATAGAAATCGCTGACATAAACATCCGGCGTGAAGGTCTTTGACGAATTTACATTGAATTTTATCTCTATGTTGAATTGCTCCGGTGTCCCCGTATCTTGCGTTAGCGAGGTGTTGTTGTAATAGTGGCTCATGGCGTTGAAGTGATTGGAGTAAACTATGGCTCCGTTGGTAACATTGGGGTCTTGACTGCCATAGCCGATTACCGAGTCGATCACATCGCTTGTTATTATATTGTGGTTGATATCCAGAATGTTAATGCCTAGCCCCGAGGGAATTGAGGAGCCGCAAGCATCGAGAGTTATATCATAAGCAGCTTGTACATAATCGCCGTCGGCATTGGCAATGTAATGGGTTTTGGCGGAAATGACTATGTCGTTAAAGTCGTAATCGCCCTTTGAAGGCCACAAATCTTCAAAAGCCAAAGTTTGATAGCCGACGGTGGGATAATAAATATCGAAAGCTTTGGTAGAATCGTTGGGATAATCGTCGGCATTGTTGTTAACGCCGTCGCCGTCGGAATCGGCCGGTACACTGGTGTTTATATAAATAACACTGTCAACCCAAGCCCCGGAGTTGAGACCGATATAAAACTGAAAATATGCCGCATT
>CAZPGC010000184.1:1360-3732 GCA_964585875.1 uncultured Prolixibacteraceae bacterium
TCCGAGATTATTCTGGTCGAAATATGGGTTTTGCACTAGGTTTTGTCCCTTAAAACCCTGCGGAATATGGTACATTTTATTATTAAAAAACTTATCGGCAGCTTTATAATCGTAAACGCCGCTGTATCCGCCTGATTTTGTGGATGTTCGAGGCTGTGGGGCGACATAAATAGTGGTTTCTCCCTTCGAAGAGGCTGCAGGGTTGAATTTTATTTTATTTGCCGTGTTAGGGTAAAAAAGGTATAAGGCTCCTATATTCGTCGGAAGTTTTATATTGAAAACAGCCTGATCGTTTTTGATAATGCTTTTGGACAGCATAACGTCGTGGCCGTCAAGCAAGAGCAAAATTTGACCTTCGACACTCACATCGGCATCATGTGAGATATTGACGGTAAGGGCATTTGAAATCGAAGTTGACCAGTTGAAGGTGGGAGGAACATTTAACTCGTCCAAGGTGGTGTTTTCGTCGGGCGAGTTTTGATTGTCGTTGTTGATATTATCTTTTTTACAGGAAAACACAAACAATAATCCGATAAGCATGGTGATAAAATAAAACTTTTTCATGGCGATTATAATTATAAAATTAACACTCGTAATCATACGTTGACAAAAGTACGAGGCCGAAAAAAGTAAGCGCCCGAAAAAAACAAAAAGGTGTTTGTAAATTGCTGAAATAGTGCAATTTAGAGAAAAAAATAGTTTGTTTATATAAGATATGGCAAAACTTTTAAACTTAAATATCCCTATTTTCCGAATTTTGGAAAAAAGAAAGGAGTTAAAGCTCTGTTAAAACACAAATTAAATTAAGGGTGCAAAATTTTATCGTATTCTTCTTTGTTGTTCAACAACTTTACGGCTTTTTTTATTTGCTTGTCAAAACCGGTTATGGCTTTAATTTTTCCTTTGTCGAAATAATATCTGGAAATAATTTCAGCGCGTAAAAGATTCATTATCAAGGTTTTGTTGTTGGCAACTTTTTTATTGTCGGAGGCTCGTATTGCCTTCTCCAGTTTTTCAATTTCCCTTGTCAATGTTGAATCTTTTTCTTCTTTTTTAATGTTTTCAAGCAAATCCGTAGCCGGCGATTGATAAGTGTAAGCTCTTATTTTTAAGAATTTCAGAAAATCTTTAAAATCACTGTCCTTAAGTTTAAAATCATCGGGATTTTTAATGGAGTCGTGGGAATTTACCCACAAGGTGGCAAAATCGAAAAGCATGTATTTTTTTCCAAGGTCATAAATCACCTCGTCGTAGTGGATGTCTTCGGTTTTTACATCGGGCAAAATACCGCCTGCATCCTTCACCGGTCTGCCGCCGAGGGTTTTAAAGGTATTCCTCAAAGAGTCGGCTGTTTTTACGGCGTGCCCTTGGGCGTCGTGAACGGCATAATTTATCTCCTGAATACACCTGCCGCTGGGAATGTAATATTTGGCCACCGTGATTTTCATCTGCGCACCGTAACTTAGCGGAAAGACCTTCTGCACCAGGCCTTTACCAAATGTTTTTTGTCCCATAATCACGCCGCGGTCGATGTCTTGAAAGGAGCCGGCCACAATTTCGGAAGCGGAAGCCGACCTGTTGTTAACCAGCACCACCACCGGCAAATCGGGATAGAGTGCTTTGTCGCGCGTAAAATATTGATGATTTTCGGATTCCACCTTGCTTTTGGTTTCGACAATCAGCTGTCCCGGCGGCAAAAAGATGTCCATTATCTCGACGGCCTGCTGCAAAAGTCCGCCGCCGTTATCTCTCAAATCCAAGACAAGCCCTTTGAGTTTTCCTTGTGCCGAAAGCTCTTTTAAAGCCTTTTTGACATCGGCTGCCGCCGTTTCGTTAAACTGCGTAAGTTTTACATATCCAAGGTCTTGCGCCACAAAACCGTAATAAGGAACGTTGCTGATTTTGACTTCAGCTCTCGTTATTTTGGTGTTTTTGATTTTGCCTGTGGAGGCTTTCAAATATTCCAAATCGAAAGAAGAGCCCGCATTGCCTTTTAGAATCGACGACAAATCGGAAACGCTCTTGCCGACAACCGACAAAGCATCGATTTTCAATAATTTATCGCCCGGAACGATGCCCGCCTTTTGAAAAGGGTAGCCCTTTAACACGCTTCCCACCACCACGGTGTCGTTTTCTACATGAACCGAAGCTCCCACGCCGCCGTATTTTCCCGTGCGCAAATATCGAACGTCTTCTATCTTCGACTCGGGGTAATAGTTGGTGTAAGGGTCAAGGTCTTTAAGCATGGAAACAATGGCAATATTGTTGAGTTCTCCAACGGGTACATCTTCGGCATAATGAAGTATAAGTTGCTTGTAAACAGAGGAATATATGTCGAGGTTTTTAGATATTTCAAAGTCTTTGTCGCCTTG
>CAZPGC010000185.1:0-3682 GCA_964585875.1 uncultured Prolixibacteraceae bacterium
TTATACACTACAAGCGGTTGAAGTCAAAAATGCCGTTTGTTTCTTCTATAAATTTAAGGATATCGTCCAAGCCCGTTTTTTTCTCCGAAGAGGTGATGAAAATCTGCGGCAGCTCTTCCCATTCTTCGAGGAGTCTTTCTTTATATGCCGCTATGTTGGAGGCCAATTTGGTGGGTTTGTTCTTATCGGCTTTTGTAAACACGATGCTGAAAGGCAGTTGATTGGCACCGAACATGGCCATAAGCTCAAGGTCGGTTTTTTGGGGCTCGTGGCGCGAGTCCACAAGGATAAAAGTGTTCAGCAGGTTGAGCCTTTTGTAAAAATATTCGTTTATCATCCTCTCCCATTTTGCCCTTTGGGTTTTCGAAATTTTGGCGTAACCCAAACCGGGCAAATCCACCATATACCAGCGTCCGTTTATCAAAAAATGATTTATCAGTTGTGTTTTCCCCGGGGTCGAGGAGGTTTTGGCCAGTTTTTTATTCCCCGTCAAAGCGTTTATCAGGCTCGACTTGCCCACATTAGACCTGCCGATGAAGGCATATTCCGGCCTGTCGGGCTTTGGGCATTGCAACACTTTGGCGCTGCTTTTTACAAATTCTGCTGAGGTAATTTTCATTGTGAAATTTTTTCCGGGAGCCACGTCGCCAAAAACGCGGGAGCTCTTATCTTTTGTTGTAATTTCTGTCGATGTTGGAGATATAACGCCGTTTTTTCGACTCGTATATCTCCTTGATTTTTATCAAGATACCCGTTTCTTCAACCTCTCCGAAGTTATAATTTACAGCCGTGCCGAAGGTCTTCATCGTCGGCGAAAGTTTCATATAGGCATTCACCAAAGGCGGAATATCCACACCGTGTTTTCTGACGGTGGCAATCAGTATTTTATAATTCTCTTCCAAATCCTTACCGGTAAAAACAGCTTTGAAAACGGCATCTTCCGTATCGGGTTTTATGGGCTTGTATGGCCTCACAAGTTTCTCGTTGTCGGGAAAAAACGTTTTCAGGAAATACAAAATGGCATCGCGCGCAAAAACGGGGTAGCTTGTGTACATGGTAATTTTCCCGAAGAAACTTTCCACAAAAGGATAATCGACCACGAGAAGTCCCAGGCCGTCCCAAAGGTTGTCGAGAGCGTAGATATTCCTGCGGGCATTGCTCCTCGATTGATATTGTGGTTGGATAAACGAACGTCCCAACTCTATGCTCACCGGCAGATATTCGTTCATAAATTTCTCCGACAAATCAAAGAGATGAGAGGTGGGACTTACGGGCTGATTGTTTTCGTTTTTGGGCAAATCACGTCCCAGTGCAAAGCGGTATCCTCCTACGATTGACCGCTCCTTCGGGTCCCACACAATGAGCTGTTTGAAAGCATTTTCACCCAAGTCGTAGCTGTCGATATCCGCTTCTTTGCCCGTGCCGCCGCCCGCACTTCTGAATGACAACTCCCTGAGCCTTCCAATCTCACGCATCGTATTGGGCGAATCGTTGGCCGTAACGATAAAAATCATATTGCCAATCTTGTTAGTATGGCGGGCAAACTTTGTCTCGTCCAATTCTTTTTCTATCAAAGCCGGATCGATACGTTCAATTACGGGTTTCATTTCCAAGTTATTTGTGTCACAAACGGCAGCAGCCGTCATTTACCATTTATCCGATTACAAAAATAATACAATTCACAACACTTTCGCAGTCTATATTTTCCCCTCAAAACTTTTGCCTTTATAAGTTTAAAATTCAAAGAAGTAAAGTTCAAAGTGGGTTTGCTTTCGAGAGTTCGGTTACTTTGCACTTTTGCCTTTACACTTTTGCCTTTTGCCTTTGAACTTTTGCCTTTCGCCTTTAACCTTGTTACGCTTTCTGCTTAAAACACAAATCTATATACAAGTTTTACTACTGCCGCGGTCGTCTGCGGTTTCAGATATTCTATTTGTTTTACGGGCTCGTCGTAGCCGAGGTTGTAAACAAAATAAAAATCGGAGCCCACTTTGGGAATCCAATGCAGTCGAATGTTGTAAATCATCACATTATCCAAGTCGTTAAACTGCGAAAACAGCGACATATTGAGCTTGGTGGTAAAGGCATAATTGAAATAGAGTGCGGCTTCGTTGGTGGTTATTTCACCTTGCGGCAAATTCACCAGATTGAGGGTATATTCGCCGTTCACATTCATATGTTTGTTGATGTTCACGCCAAGCTCGCTCTCCATTGTGCGTATCCTTCCGCCGTAAAAATCGCCGAAGTTGAAAAGCAGCGAGGCCCACACACGACGGGCGTGATAACTCTCCAACTGAAGTTCGTATTTATACATCATATATTTGCCCACGGGCACCGATATTGAGTCGGTCAGCGAAAAAGGCTCGTCAATGCGGTCGTAGTTTTGAATAAGGTTTATCTCAAAACGGTCTCCCGATTTGAAGATGGCACCCAATGGACGTGTCTCGTTGGAAAAACTTTCTATTTCTCCCGTTGAAAAAGTCCTGTAAAGGGTAAAGCCCCAAGGCTTGAGCAGCAGTCGTTTAACGCCGTATTTTGTCAGCACACGCGGATAAATTCTAAAATACCAGCTGTATGAATTATAATCGGTTCGACGCACGTAACCAAGCTCGGGGTTAAAATCGCGCCGCATACTTCCTATAGCCATAAAGTTGTCTATCAGGTCGTTAGGATAGTCGGCAAAGAGCCTGTAGGTAAAAGCATTACCGTTGAAAACAAAATTGTCGCTGCTGAAAGTTAGTTTGGCGCCGAGAGTCAGATTTTTGTTTTTCATAAACTCCGAAGTCTCGTAGGCTCCGTCGATGCCGAAAACCTGATTGGACCCCTCCTTATTATATTTGTTGGTAAAAATCATACCCACATACGATTGCTTGCCAAGGTCGTATTTATATCGTAAAACCGTGTTGTTGACCGAGGCTATGGTGTCGAGCTTACCCTCCTGTATGTTGAGAAAGCCGATGTTGTTGCGCCCTTCCTTTCCAAAGAGGCGCACACCCGCCACTATGGGCACCTGCCGCCCCTCTTCCACTCCTATGCGACGGGTATAAAAAGCGGTGCTCATATCGCCGAGGTAGTAGCTGAATTTGTCGTAGCCCTCCAAAAAATACTGTCGTTTTTCGGGATAATAAACGCTGAAGCGGGAGAGATTAACGGGAATACGGTCGGATTCCACCTGTGCAAAGTCGGTGTAAGAGGTGAGATTCAATTTCAAGGTGGGAGACAGATTAACGTTGAGGTCGCCACCAACCTTCAAAGGATAATCATCGCCGTAATCCCTGTTGTATTGCAGTCCGGCTAAGGCGTAAGGTTTAAACTCAAATCTTTTGGCATAGGCTATATTTTTAATGTTAACGAGCCGTCCCGCATTGGCCACCGAATAAATGGAATAATCGCGCGACCAGCCTTGCCACAGAGCCTGCTCGTTTTTCGACACGATGTCGCGTTCGAAATTCAGCGCCCAATTCAAAACGCTGTCTTTTTTAAACTGCAAGGTGCTATACGGAATATAAACCTCTGCAAACCAACCTTTTGAGGTGATACTCGTTTTGGCATCCCACACTCCGTTCCAGTCTTTATTGCCGTCTTCACCCCCCGAAATCAGCAGGTCGGCACGCGCACCGTTGGGGTTTATTATAAAAAGATATCCCGTCCTGTTGTCGTCGAAGGGGCTTATCAGAATTTG
>CAZPGC010000186.1:0-3639 GCA_964585875.1 uncultured Prolixibacteraceae bacterium
CTGAATATCTGCGCTTTACAATTACAGGGTAGTCTAAGTTATTATCCGTTAAAAAGAAAAACATCCTTCTTATTTCTCCGAGCCAAAAATTGTTGTCGCTCTTGAAAACCAAAACAAGAGGCTTATTGTTGTTTTTGAGAAAATCCAAATTGCTTTGCAGTGTGTCGATGTCAAATTCCACAACATTAATCTCACTGTCAAGGGCGGCTTTTGCTATTTCCCGACCTTCCATAATACGGCTCTTGCTCCCGTCGTCAAAAAGCCATTCCCCGTCCTTTGTGATTTTAATATCGTATCCCACGACAAGGGCTTTGTTTTTGCCTCCGACGTTTTTTACACTGCGACTGAGGCGTTTGTTAAAGTCGAAAGGAGAGAATCCGGAGCCCTCATGTGGAACTATTGCGGCGTGCGGGTAAAATGTTGAAGCATAGCTCACTATCTCTTTCGCCACGGGTATTTCGTTTTCCGGCTCGTCGGTCAGCGAAACGCGGATGGTGTCGCCTATGCCGTCATAAAGCAAGGCACCGTTACCGGCGGCTGATTTAATAATACCGTCTTCACCGTTTCCCGCCTCGGTAACCCCAAGGTGAAAAGGGAAGTCCATGCCTTCTTCATAAAGTCTGTGAGCAAGGTATCTGTATGCCTGAACCATCACCCGTATGTTGCTGGATTTCATTGAGATAACCACGTCGTAAAAATCCATCTCCACAGCCATTTTCAAGTATTCCACGGCACTCTCAACCATGCCTTCGGGGGTGTCGCCGTAGCGACTCATAATGCGTTGGGACAAGCTGCCGTGGTTTGAGCCTATGCGCATAGCCACTTTGTTGGCTTTGCAATATTCCACAAGGGGTCTGAATTTTTCCTTTATCAAGCTCAAAGCCCCGGAATATTCCTCATCGCTATAATCCACTTTCGTTTTAAAAGGCTCGGCAAAATTTCCCGGGTTAATTCTCACTTTTTCCACGTGTTTTGCCGCTTCCATAGCAGCACCCGGGTTGAAATGAATATCGGCCACAAGGGGAAAATCATAGCCTCGTTTCAACAATTCGGCTTTGATGTTTTTTAGATTTTGAGCATCTTTTGCCGAAGGTGCCGTGAGCCTCACTATGCTGCCGCCGGCCTCGAAAATACGGATGGCCTGCTCCACATTTTCACCGGTATCCAAAGGCCGGTGGTTTGTCATCGATTGAATGGCAAGGGGATTGTCGCCGCCGATTTTCACTTTACCGATTTTAACGACCCTGCTTTTACGACGTTTATATTCCGTTAAGCTTTCGCAGTATTTGTTTTTATCCGTCATAGCCTGTCTGTGATTTTTTGTCGGAATAGCGGTCACCCGAACTCCTTTGTTTTGTTTTGAAATCGATGCCGAAAACATCCCAGTCGTAGCCAACCGTGAATTTATCGCGAAACTCCCGTAAGCCGCTGTATGACAAGCGCACGGTAGCCGTAAATTCCCTGTTTTCGTTGTCGTCGAGCAGCGGAAGACCCTTGGCGTCATACACATTTGAGTTACCCGAATGCGGCAAGCCGTTGCCGTCGTTGCCGATGCGATTTACCCCGACAACAAAAGCCTGATTCTCAATAGCTCTTGCCGATAAAAGGGTTTCCCAAACTCTGCTCCTTACGGCAGGCCAGTTGGCAACGGTGAGCAGCAAGTCGTATTCGTATTTTCCATTATCGAATCTATTCTTTGCCCACACCGGAAAGCGTAAATCATAGCATATCAGCAATTTAATCTTCCATCCTTTGAAGTCAATCACCACCTCACGCTCGCCCGGTGTAAAATGATTGTCCTCGCCACCCATGCTGAAAAGGTGCCGCTTGTCGTAGTAATGAAAATCGCCGTCGGGGAGCACGAAAAAGAGCCTGTTGAAAAAATTTCCGTCCTCCGATACCATTACGCTGCCCGCGAGAGCCGCATTTTTCTTTGATGCCTGCTCCCGCATCCACGAAAGAGTTTCATCACCGTTTTTGTCGGCGAAAATTTCAGGTTTCATGCTGAAGCCCGTGCTAAACATCTCGGGGAGGATAATCAAATCCGTGTCTTCTTTAATGCCTTCGATTTTCTTTTGGAAATTATCGAAATTGGCCGCCTTGTCTTCCCAAACAAGGTCGCTTTGAATGATGCTTACCGTTAAATCTTGCATAATATTTCCGCTGCTTTTTCAAGGGTTTCGTTGCCTTTGGCAAAACAAATTCTTATGGATTTGTTGTCGAAATTGTCGGTGTAAAAATACGACAAAGGTATGGTAGCCACCCTGTGTTGTCGTGTCAACCAAACCGTAAAATCCATGTCGCTCATATCGCTGATTTCCGAATAGTCGAAAAGTTGAAAATAGGTGCCGTGCGAGGGTATGGCTTTAAAGCGGGAATCTTTCATCAAATCGATGAAATAATCGCGTTTTTGTTGGTAAAATTCCGAAACTCCGAGATAATTGGCAGGCTTCTCCATGTATTCCGCCAAAGCCATTTGCATGGGATGATTGCCTGCAAAGACCACATTTTGGTGAACCTTTCTAAATTCGCCCATTAAATATTCAGGAGCAAGGCAAAAGCCTATTTTCCAGCCCGTTACGTGAAATGTTTTTCCGAAGGAACCTATCAAAAAACTTCGTTTTCTCAGGTCGTCAAAACGGCAAACCGACTGATGCTGCATGCCGTCGAAGATGATATGCTCGTAAACTTCGTCGCTCACCACGGCAATATTGGTATTTTCCAGCAATGCTTGCAGCTTGAGCATGTCCTCCATATCAAACACGGCTGAAGTCGGGTTGTGCGGAGTGTTGATGATAACCATGGAGGTTTTATCGTTTATCAAAGAGGCAAACTCCTGCCAGTCAATCTTATAGTCGGGAGCTTTGAGTTTTACGGGCACCGAGATACCGCCGTTCATTTCAATGGCGGGATGATAGATGTCGAAGGCAGGCTCCACGACGATTACCTCATCGCCGGGCTGCACCACTGTTGTTATTGCCACATAAATGGCCTGTGTGGCTCCCGAGGTGATGGTAATTTCGCTCACCGGGTCATATTTTACACCGTGGTTAAGCTCAAAAGAAGAGCTCAACACCTCCCGCAAGGGCAAGGCACCTTGCATGGGAGCATATTGGTTATATCCTTTACGCATATACTTGTCAACGAGAGAGATAAGCTCCCGCGACACCTCAAAATCGGGGAAGCCCTGCGACAGGTTGATAGCATTAAGCTCCTTGGCCATCGCACTCATGGTGGTGAAAATGGTGGTGCCCGAACGGGGCAGTTTGCTGTTTATATTGATTTTTGTTTTCATCAGGTAAAAAATATAATGCTTGGGGCAAAATTAAGCTAATTTAAATTCCACAAAGAATATACTGTTAATTGTCACCGATTAATTTTAGTGTCTGCCTATAATGTCCAATAACTTCGTTACGCTCATGCCGGAATCAAAGATTTACAATGTAGATACGGTTCATAAACTGTATCTACATATTGATATTCAGCATTTCGCAAGCCTCGCACTTGACGTTTTTATAAGCCGCTACTAAAAACATATAGTTTTCTAAGAGGCACTAATTAAACCCGCTTTTTTAAAAGGAGAAATCACAAATACCCCAATTCCAATTTGGCCTCGTCGCTCATCATATCTTTATCCCA
>CAZPGC010000187.1:0-3476 GCA_964585875.1 uncultured Prolixibacteraceae bacterium
CAAGCCTCGTTCTTGAACATTACAGTTCAGACTTTTGTTATGGACAGAAACTAACTATTGCATCCCGGAATTTTGGCACAGCGGAGGTTTTTTTCTCTTTTTGAAAAAAGAAAAAATAAGAAATCGTCAAGAAATCTGTTTATGATTTTGAGGAGTTTTCTAAGTGAAACCAAGCAACTTCCATTCAAATTCTTTCGAAAATCCCAATAAAGATTGTAAAAACCTTACAATATCATTCCACCCTCAATTCATCGGCGAAAATCCAAGCTTTGCCATGGAGCGGATATCCTTTATGCCACGCCGGACATGTGCCTTTCGACTTGGCAAAAACTTCTATATACCTGATGTTCTTAACGTTAACCTTGACGCTGAAATCTTTCACAATAACGCCTTCCTTTCTTTCCGGTATTGTATTTTTCACTTTGCCCGCCTCATGAAATTCTTTGCCGTCTGTTGACACCCGATATTCGACATATTCGGGCATCCAAATCCATGATTTTATATTTTGAAGAAAAGCCATGGAGATTTTGTTCACCCTTTTTATTTTTCCAAGGTCGATTACGGCATGCAAGTCGTTTCCTTCATAGCCTTGCCACTTGCCGTCGGCAAAATTCTTACTGCCTCGCATAAAATCAATCAAAGTTTTGTCGCCGTTTGCTTTGTAGAGTTGCGAATATGCCGTTTTCAAAACTATCGACCGACCGGCTTCCGCTTTTACAAAAACGGCCTTATCCCACATGCTGCTATCCTGACCGTCAACGAGTTGCCATCTTATTTTAAAGTCCTTTTTCATTGAAAAAGGGCCGGAATATTTTTTTATATCGCCCTTGTCGATGGAATAAAATATTTCACCCGCTGCGGGTTTTGAAAATTCTACCGTTAGGGAGTCATAAAAGGTATTTTTGTTGTTTATGATTACGGGTGTGGGTAGCAGCGAGCTCTTTATTCGCGATACGGGTCTGTCGGATTGTGCTCTTCCGAAGTCTTTATTTGCTTTTTTACTCATTTCGAAAACCAAGGTGCCTCCTTTGTTTATCACATCATAAGTGATGTAACTGCGGCTGTATTTTTTGCCGTTCAGAGTAACTTTTTCAATATAATCGCCTCGGCCTTTTCTCTTGATTATAAACTTGTTACCGTTTTCAAGCTTTATGGTGGCTTTGTTGAAAGCAGGGCTGCCGAAGACATAAATTCCCGAAGCGGGCTGCACCGGATAAAAACCCAAAGAGCTGAAGACGTACCATGCCGACATTTGACCGCAGTCTTCGTTGCCGCATATGCCGTCGGGAGAATTGTGATACATCATGCGGCGTATTTTTGCCGTTGCGGCTTGCGTTTTCCATGCTGCTCCCGCGTATGAATAAAGGTAGGCAATGTGATGGCTGGGCTCGTTACCGTGGGCATACTGCCCGATGAGTCCTGTCATATCGGCTATTTTTAGCCCCGTGATTTCGGAGTCCGTATTAAAAAGCTCGTCGAGGTTGTCGATAAACGCACTGTCGCCGCCGTTCATATCTATAAGCGTTTGAATGTCTTGCGGCACATAGAAACTGTATTGCCACGCGTTGGCTTCAGTATAGTTGAAATCTGCCTTTTTGGGGTCGAAAGGTTTCAGCCAACCTCCGTTATAACGCGGACGCATCTTAAGCGTGGAAGCGTCGAATACATTTTTATAAAATTGCGCCCTTTTTATGTATTTATCATAATCTTTCCGATGATTTAAAAGATAGGCGACGCGTGCGATACACCAATCGTCGTAGGCGTATTCAAGTGTTTTGGAGACGGAGAAGCTTATTTGGTCGGACGGGATGTAACCCATTGAGCGATAAAGGTTAAGCTCAAGTGTGTCTTCTTCCATTGAGGCTTTCATGGCCTCGAAAGCTTTTTCCTTGTCGAAGCCCTCCACACCGTTTACCATGGCATCGGCAATGACCGGAATGGCATGCTTGCCTATCATGCAGTTGGTTTCGTTTGCCGACAACTCCCACACGGGCAGTAAGCCGCCTTCTTCATATTGTCTTATAAAAGTCTTAATAAAATCCGCGGTTCTTTTTTTGTCGATTATTGTGAGCAAAGGATGTTCGGCGCGATAGGTATCCCAAAGCGAGAAAACGGTGTAATAGTCGAAGTCGGCCTTGTGAATTTTCATATCTCTGCCGCGATAACGCCCGTCCGTGTCGCTGTAAATATTCGGGGTTGTAAACGAATGATACAGAGCGGTATAGAATATGCTTTTTTCTTCCGGATTTTCACTTTCCACAGTGATTTTCGATAGCTCTTTGTTCCATGTTTTTTCAGCCGCATCGCGCACTTGTAAAAAATTCCAATGGGGAATTTCGGCATCCAGATTTTTGGCGGCTCCTGCTTCGTCAACGCCCGAAAGTCCCGTTTTCACAAGCAGTTCGTCGCCGTCTTTCATATCGAAATACAGTAGCACCCTGATGTCTTTTCCCGTGATACTTGCTTGTCCTTTGGCAAGGGAGTCCTTTCCTATGAATTTTATCTTTGTAATTTCCCTGTTGAATTTTATGTCGAAAAACAGCCGTTGGTCCTTTGCCCAACCTTTCGAAAAGCGGTATCCGCTCAGCTCTTTCGAAGATTTTATTTTCAGTTTGGAGTCCAAAACCACGTCGCGATACGTAAGGTCGAGCAAGAGCCGGCTTTGTGTTGCATTTTGAAAAATATAGCGGTGCATGCCGCAATGTTTTGTAGCCGTAAGCTCGGCGGTAACCGAGTAGTCGTGTAGCTCTACTTTGTAATATCCCGGCTCCGCAAATTCGTTTTCGTGTAAAAAAGAACTGCCGTATCTGCCAGTGCTGTCGGTTTTTACCTCTTGCCGGCTGCCGCTCATCGGCAATATGAGGATGTCGGAATAGTCGGCGACACCCGTGCCGCTGAGGTGGGTGTGCGAAAAACCGTAAATAAAATTGTCGGAATAATGGTAACCGCTGCATCCATCCCATCCCTTTTCCCGCGTATCGGGTCCCAACTGCACCATGCCGAAAGGCACGGTGGCGGCGGGGGTGGTGTGTCCGTGGCCGCCTGTGCCTACGAAAACGTTTACGCTGTCGGTAATGTTTGTTTGCGAACAAGAGACGAGAATAGTCATCAAAAGCAATGCTGCACCTTTCATTAGTTGCAATTTTGTTATTCCGGGCACTTCTCTTGAAAACATAAGCAGATTATTTTTCGTTAAAAGAACAAAGGTATAATAAAGAAATTTTCCGTTGATAATTTTTCAACCTTAAGATTGCAAACCATTGTTGTCCGACAAAAATAATAGTAAGAAAAAATGCAGCTTTGCTCCTCAGCATTAAGCATTTTTGCTTCAATGAAATTATTAATCCCTTGATAAAGCGAAGAAAAAACTTATCGAGGCCGGCAACAGCACTTTTGTACGTTGGGCTGTCGTTCCGCTCCTAACGGGTTGCGAAGCAATCCGCCTTCCGCCTTGACAAAATTCCGTTAAAAAAACA
>CAZPGC010000188.1:0-688 GCA_964585875.1 uncultured Prolixibacteraceae bacterium
CCATGATTTCTCACGGCCTTTTTTTAAACCGTAAAACGCAAATAAGACATTATCCCCACTCACAGGTAAAAAGATTGCTTTTGGAATATGGCTTTACTTCGGTGGAGCTCACTGAGGATGAGCTTGTTATAAAGACTACGGATAATGTTTACACCGAGAAATATAAAAAGCTGACAGAAGAATTTTACATAAAGTGGACCTGATATTAGGCTCTGCTTTTGCTTGAGTTTTCCTTTTGCTTTCGCCAAACTCGATATTTTAAAAACGATAGCCGAATAGCGCATTTAACGAACTACGCTCCCCAAAACCCGCTTGAAACGACATTTCCCAATGTTTATTGAAACTTTTGTAAACACCTATAATAGCATTCCATCTGTTTGGTTCAAAATTAACACGGTAATTAAGTTTGTGAGCATTGCCGTTTTTATCGGTAAGGTCTATAAAACCGCTGATGTTTGTATCATAAAATTGTCCCATAGCTCCTATCATAATGTTTATTCCGTTGGGAGTCATGTATCCGGCCAAAGGCGTAAATACATTTGCAAAATTTGTAGTATTAGCTTCAATAACTTTAGTAAACACAAATTGATAATTCATTGCGAGGTTGAAGTTTCCGGCCCCGCCTGCGAGTGTTATCCCGCCGCCGTAAGCTTCCGATGTGATATTAGTTCTGATTGGGATGCTTCTC
>CAZPGC010000188.1:698-3125 GCA_964585875.1 uncultured Prolixibacteraceae bacterium
TTTGGAATGTCGAAAATCCAATCGGGTATGCTGTTTATCAAATCACGCAAATCTTCGTCGATAACCAATTCACCGTCAACTTTATTATTTCCGCTGCCGGCCATTACCATAACATTTAAAAAAGGAAAAATCCATGCATCTGCTTTTGCAAGCGACATGTATGTTGTTTGTGAAACCGAGGAAGAATTAAGGTCGAAAAAGCCATTGAGGTTTGTCAAATCACCGGTATCGAAACCCACCTCCAAACCGGTAAATTCCATAAGTTGGTTATGGGCATACACAATGGCGGAAACGCCGTAAGGGCTCGGTATTTTATAACCCGATTTGCGGGCTTCTTTGCCGAGAAAGGGCAATACTCCGCCAAGCTTTACCTTTATTGTGTCAATGACCTTACCGCTTTCCGCCGCTTCTGTTTTGCCGGGCCAAGTCAGGGCTTTTCCCGCCAAATCGTGATATGAAACAAGCTTATTGACAATTTTAACGGTTTCTTTGTTTTTACCTTTTTCAATGAGTTCTTCCTCGACAATCTTTGTGGCTATATATCCTTGACCTTCAGGTTGTTGATAGTAAATCGTTTTCTTGTATTTTGTTACATTATTCTTCAGTTTTTTAGTATTTACAAGAGTAATCTTTTCCAATTTCCCGTTTTTAATGAAAATGGTCCCTTTCATCCTTTTTACATTTTTGATATACGGGTCGATGTCTTTTTTCTTGTAATAATACTCCAGAATCAGATTGTCGCCTTCTTTCGAAACCGTCTTTAAAGTTTTTTCATCGTAAATATAATCTTCTGCCATGCGACTGAAATAATGGCTGTTTTCGATATATTTTGCTATTCTTTTTCTGTCCTTCTTATTTAATTCGGCTGTTTTATTCAAAACTATAATATCCATTTCGTTTTCCAATGAGGGATTGTAAACCACATCTATATCATATTTTTTAATCTCGCCGTTTTTGTTAATCTCAAGGGAAATTGAGTTTACAAAGTTTCCGTCTTGCATAAATTGATTTGCGGCAATATCCAGAACCCGCGGCGAAATGCCGTAATAAATCAGGTAATTGGTGTTTACCGGAGTAACATTTTGGCCGTAAACAATTACTGACGACAGCAATAATAAAATGGTAAAAAACTTCTTCATAATTATTTTATCTTAATTAATAATTCAATTTTAATAATAGTCAACTGTTTGATAAATAAATGATTAGGTTGCATAAAGCGTAATATTATTTTTATCTTTTCAGACTTATTGTGAGAATTAGGGTTAGCTTACCCCCAATAAAAACAATGCGGCAAATATATAAAAACCACCGCATCAGACGGCGAGACTTTTCCTCTCTATAAAAGAAAAAACAAAAAAACTATCTTTGTAACAACAAATCAACCCGAAATATCATGAACAAGATTTTTGCTTTAACAGTTTTTCTTTTCTTTTCTTTTTTTTCAAATCATTCAAAAGCACAGCAGCCCGACAGTCTTGTTAGAGTGGTTAAACCCAATATTATTCGTTACAGCCTGGTGCCTGCTTTTTTAGTGGGGCCGAAGAGTGTTGTTCTGGGCTATGAGCGTGTTTTGAAACCTTACCGGTCTTTCTCCATAAATCTGGGATATCTTGAAAAGTCACCGCTAAAAGATGCCGAAGGTGTTCCCATAAAAATTTTTGACCAGTCGTCGAAAGGTGGCTTTGATTTCAGTGCCGATTTCAGGTTTTACAGCAAAAAGCGCAACAGAAGACATGCTCCTGACGGCTTATATTGGGGACCTTATGTTTCATATTACGGCGTATGGCAGGAAGGCACAATCAATTTATTCGATGATTTGGGAACGATAAAAAACACCGTGACTTTCGACGGCA
The DNA here is from genome assembly GCA_964585875.1 of uncultured Prolixibacteraceae bacterium. Taxonomy (GTDB): domain Bacteria; phylum Bacteroidota; class Bacteroidia; order Bacteroidales; family UBA1556; genus UBA6267. The sequence continues at coordinate 2,552 of CAZPGC010000188.1, forward strand.
AATTCAGCATGTATAGTGCCGGTGTGCAGCTTGGCTACCAGTTTGTTTTTAAAAACCGTATAACCATGGATCTCATCCTTTTCGGCCCCTCGCTTTCGTTTTATTCACTTGATATGGGGCTGAAATTTAAAACGGAAATCGATCCCGACGATCCCTTTTACGACGACTTGATGTATTTCTTGGAACACTCAAACGGGTTTCTTGCAAATTTCATTAGAAATCAAGGCTTTAGTTCGTCGGGAAGGTTGTCGTTTGCCTACTATGGCTTTCGCTATGCTTTTCAAGTGGGATACAATTTTTAAGCCCTTGCCGAATACAGTGTCTGTCCATAAAGTCATTAAAAATCATTGTTGTCCGACAAAAATAATAATAAGAAAAAATGCAGCTTTGCTCCTCAGCATTAAGCATTTTTGCTTCAATGAAATTATTAATCCCTTGATAAAGCGAAGAAAAAACTTATTGAGGCCGGCAACAGCACTTTTGTACGTTGGGCTGTCGTTCCGCTCCGAACGGGTTGCGAAGCAATCCGCCTTCCGCCTTGACAAAATTCCGTTAAAAAAACACAGACAAAAAA
>CAZPGC010000189.1:0-3120 GCA_964585875.1 uncultured Prolixibacteraceae bacterium
GTAGATACAATTGATAACGAATTAATTGATTCTAAAGGTGTTATCGAACGCAGGGGCGTTTCGTGAATTGTATCAATTTTCTGATAATCCACACGATTTAATTATGCGGCAGCAGAGGTATCCTATACAAAATTCTGTGGAATAACAAAATAATTAGTGTCTCTTAGAAAACTATATATTTTTGGTAGTTTGCAAAGAGAAATCAAAGCATTTTATGTAAGTTTGGCTAATATAATAGCTGTATTTATGTATTTTTGGCTAATATAATAGCCGTATTTATGTGTTTTTAGCTAATATAAAAAAGCTCATCATCATTAGATTTGGCAAATAAAATAAACGAACCCCTTACCGGGCGCAAATTTGAGTTAATGCTTAGCCCTATTTCAATTACGGAACTATATGATTATGAAAACTATATTGAATTAAAAAGCAAGCTCAATCATCATATTGTTTACGGACTTTATCCCGAAATTGTAAGCTATCCGCAGCAAGCAGAGAAAAATCTTATGAATTTAACGAGCAGTTATCTTTATAAAGACATTTTTGAATGGCAAAAAATACGAAAACCGGAGGTAATTCAAAAATTGCTTAAAGCATTAGCTTTACAAGTTGGCAGCGAATTATCATATAATGAGCTTTCCGGTTTGCTTGGAATATCCAAAGATACCGTAGCAAGTTACATTCAACTTTTGGAACAAGCCTTTGTCATATACCGTCTGTCATCATTCAGCAAAAACCTACGTACCGAATTACGGCACAAAAACAAGGTGTATTTTTGGGATAATGGTATTCGGAATGCCCTAATCGACAATTTTAACCCCATTGAAAACCGTACCGATAAAGGGGCCTTATGGGAGAATTTTGTGATAACGGAAATCATTAAACGAAACTTAAATCAAGACTTAAACGCTCGCTATTACTTTTGGAGAACCACCCGACAACAAGAGGTTGATTTTATTATGGAACAAAACCAACAAATGCAAGCTTTTGAAATAAAATGGAATACAACAAAAAAAGCAAAAATCCCCAAGCCGTTCAAAGATCATTATCCCGAAGCACAAATCCATATTATTAGGCCTGATAACTTTTTGGAGTTTATTTTAAATAGCGGCTCTTAGAATACTATATGTTTTTTTGTCATTGACGAAGACCGAGGGCGAAGATATGCCCTTAGGTTTGGCAATGAAGCCGGGAGCGCGCGTGCGTCAGGGATGGTAGCGGTAGCTTGTGGCGGCGGGCGGCGATGTGGAGTGCGGCGGCGGAGGCGACGAAGGAGCCCACGCACGCCGCTACGGAACACGCCGCCCGGCGCTGCAACTACAAGCGGACAGCCCGCCCGGACGCCCAAATAAAGGAAAACATCTTTTTGCAAATGGTTGATTATCTGACCTATGGGATGGTTTCTACGGTTTTTGCTCAGAACTCGGAGGTGAAGTAGAATTGGATTTCGGGGAATTTTTCCCGAGCCATTTGCAGTGCGTAAGGCGAGTCGGCGAGGAAGAGGTCGCGGCCGTCTTTGTCGATGGCCATGTTTTTGTATTTGCGCGCTTTGAAGTCGTCCAAGACCTTTTTGTCGCTGCTTTTTATCCAGCAGGTTTTGTAGAGGGTGATGGGCTCGAAGCGGCAGGAGGCGCCGTACTCGTGGAGCAGCCTGTATTGTATGACTTCGAACTGCAGGGCTCCGACGGTGCCGATGATTTTGCGGTTGGTGAGGGTGCCGGTGAAGAGCTGTGCCACTCCTTCGTCGGTGAGTTGCTCGAGGCCTTTAGCCAGTTGTTTCGACTTCATAGGGTCGGTGTTGACAACGTAGCGGAACAGCTCGGGCGAGAAGGTTGGGATGCCTTTGAAATGCAGCTCTTCGCCTTGGGTGAGGGTGTCGCCGATTTTGAAATTTCCGGTGTCGTGCAGTCCCACTATGTCGCCGGGGAAGGCTTGGTCGATAACGGATTTTTTGGAGGCCATAAAGGCTGTGGGCGAGGCGAATTTCATCATACGTTTTTGCCTGACGTGCAGGTAGTTGGTGTTGCGTTTGAAGATGCCGGAGACGACTTTGACAAAGGCGATGCGGTCGCGGTGTCGCGGGTCCATATTGGCATGTATCTTAAACACTATGCCGCTGAATGTTTCCTCTTGGGGTTCAACGGTTCTTTCCTCTGCAATTTTGGGCTGCGGCGGCGGGGCTATCTGCACAAAACAATCGAGCAGCTCTTTGACGCCAAAGTTATTAAGGGCGGAGCCGAAAAATACGGGAGCCACCGTGGCACGACGGTATTCTTCGAGTGAGAAGGAAGGGTAAACGCCATCGACAAGCTCGAGGTCTTCTCTGAGTTGAACCACATCGTCGCCTATGTAATCGCTTAATCCTTCGTCGTTTACATCGTCGAACTCGATGGAGTTGTCGTCGGATATCTTTTCGTTGGCATTGAAAAGCAGCAGCTTTTTCTCGAAGATATTATAAACGCCTTTGAAGGAAGGTCCGTTGCCGATGGGCCAACTGAGCGGGTTGACTTTTATTTTCAGTTGCTCTTCTATTTCGTCGAGAATGTCGAAGGCGTCGCGCGCCGGACGGTCCATCTTGTTGATAAAAACAATGACGGGGGTGTTTCGCATCCTGCACACTTCCATTAGTTTTTTGGTTTGCTCTTCCACGCCTTTGGCGGCATCGATAACGATGATAACGCTGTCAACAACGGTGAGGGTGCGATAGGTATCTTCGGCGAAGTCTTTGTGACCGGGGGTATCCAAGATATTGATTTTGTAGCCGTTATAGTAGAAACCCATAACGGAAGTGGCCACGGAGATACCGCGCTGTTTCTCTATCTCCATCCAATCGGAAGTGGCGGTTTTCTTTATTTTGTTTGACTTCACGGCGCCGGCTTCCTGAATGGCACCGCCGAAAAGCAGCAGTTTCTCCGTCAAGGTTGTCTTTCCCGCATCGGGATGCGACACTATGCCGAAGGTGCGCCGTCTGTTTATCTCTTCTTTTAAACCCATATTTCTTAAAAATGAGCGGCAAAAGTAGGAAAAAAGGGGAACGGTGAGGAATGATTTGAATGGATGATTGATTTGATTGAATGGATGATTGATTTGATTGAATGGATGCCGGAGGCATGCCGACAA
>CAZPGC010000190.1:0-3077 GCA_964585875.1 uncultured Prolixibacteraceae bacterium
GTTGACGGCCCTCTGGCACTCGATAATGCCGTAAGTCGCGAAGCCGCCGAGCACAAAGGCATAAAAAGCGAAGTGGCCGGCGATGTTGACCTTATCCTTACCCCCGATATTTATTCCGGAAATATTCTTTATAAGTCGCTTAACTTTCTGGGTGGTGCTGCCGCCGCCGCCGTAATTATGGGCGCCGCCGTGCCCGTTGTGCTGACCTCGCGCTCCGACACCGACCGCAGTAAGTTGATGTCAATTGCCTTGGCGGCAGCTATGGAGTAAGGGAGCCGCCGCCGTTTTTTGGCATTTCCTTGTGTTGACAAAATATAGCATCAATACTTGATTTATAGCTCTATAGGTGTTATTTTTGCGAAGCTTTTCATGAGAGTTTTCCAAGATAAAGCAATGCACTTTAATTGTTCCGTAATTTTATCAATATTCAAAGGATAAGCAATGCCCAAGGCCGCAGAAAACAAGTTATTTCCAAAGCATACGTCTCACTACGACGGCTATGGCAACCTCCATAGATGTAAGTCAACACGCGGCATCTCTCTTAAAGCGGCAGTAACTGCCGTTTTGCTTTTCTGCGCTCTTTTTTCCCAATCACAAACGGTCATACATTTCGGAATTTTGGCTTTGCGGGGTAAGCAGGTATGCCTCGAAAATTGGAAGCCCCTGGCGCTCTATATGGATTCGGTGGTGCCGGAATACAAATTTGATATTGTACCTCTGAATTTCAGCGAGTTGGAAGGTGCAGTAAAGGACAAAAAAGTTGATTTTCTTTTTACAAATCCCGCTATCTATGCCGATTTTGAATACCGTTACGGCATCGACAGAATAGCCACCTTGCAAAGGGTAAGCAAGGGCAATGTTACAAATAAATTCGGCGGCCTTATTTTTACCTTGAAAAAAAGCGGTATTAAAAAAATCCATGATTTAAGGGGAAAAAAGCTGGCGGCTGTCAACGGTAATTCATTCGGCGGTTGGATTTGTCAGTTGCGTGAGTTGAAAGAAGCCGGCATTGACAGGGCGGACCAATTGCGCTCCGTTTCATTTGCGGGCACCCACGACAGCGTGGTTTATGCCGTTGCCGGCGGGCTTGCCGATGCGGGATTTATACGCACGGGCATTTTGGAAAAGATGCAAAACGAAGAAAAAATCGACACGGCTGATTTTTTGGTGATACATCCTGAGAAATACAGCGGTTTTCCTTTTGTCATTTCCACGCGATTATATCCCGAATGGCCGATGGCTGCTTTGAAACATATTCCCCCCGAGCTTTCGAAAAAAGTTACGATAGCTCTCCTTAAAGTGCCTGTTTCTTGTAAAAAAATAAATACCGAAGATTGCCACGGTTGGGTAATACCTCAAGATTATACCGAAGTGCATCGTTGTCTTAAAGAGCTGAAAATCAGACCGTATAATAAGGTTGTTAGTCTTTCTTTGACAGCATTCATACAAAGTCATCCTCTCACATTCTTTCTGCTTTTTATGCTTTTGCTTCTGCTGGTGATATTTATTATTTACATAATAAGTTTCAACAAAAAAATACAGCACAAAAATGCCGAGATAAGGAAATCGCATGATGATATGGAGTTGCTTGTGGCAAAGAGAACCGAGGAGCTGAAAGAAAAAAACAAAAGGCTTTTCGAAGAGATAAAACAGCGGAAGGATGCCGAGCATAACTTGAAAAAGCTGTCGTTGGTAGTGGAGCAAAACGCTTCGATAATATTGATAACCGACAGAGATGGCGTTGTGGAATATGTTAACCCCGCTTATGAAAAAATCACCGGTTTTACTGGTAAAAAATTGATTGGCAAAAAGCACCCGGTGCTAAAATCGAAAGAGGGTAAATATGAGGAAATGTGGCGAAAATTGAACGAAGGGCAAATATGGCGAGGTGTCATTACCGAGAAGAATAAGAGCGGCGAAAATATTGACGAGTTTATTTCTGTTTTCCCGCTTATGGACGAGCAAAATTCCATAATGAATTTTGTTGCTATCATAGAAGATATCACCATACGTAGAGAGACCCTAAATGCCCTGAAAGAAAGCGAGTTGAGGTTTAAACTCTTGTTTGAAGCTTTGGGTGATGCCGTTTTTGTAACCGGCGTAGGCAAAGACAACAGCGGGATAATTTATGAAGTGAACAAGTCGGCGGAAGAGCAAACCGGATACACTCGCGATGAGTTGGTGGGAATGAACATCATAGGCGATTTGACCGTTGAGGGCACGTCGCAAATAATCACGCAAGGCAGGGAGGCCGAGTTGGAAACGGGGCAAAGCATCAGGTTGACGGAGAAAAAAAGAAGAAAAGACGGCAGCGAATATTGGACGGAGGTGACCGTTTCTCCTTTTGAATACAAAGGAATGAAGGCCGCTCTTTCGATAAACAGAGATATTACCGAGCGCAAAATTATTGAGCAACAGCTTATTAAAGCTCTTGAGAAAGCCACGCAATCCGACAGGCTGAAGAAGGCTTTTCTGCAAAATGTCAGCCATGAGATACGCACCCCCATGAACGGCATACTGAGTTTTCACAGCCTTTTGAAAACGCCTAATATCAAAGAGGAGGCAAAGGAAACTTTTTATGATATGATGGCCGAAAGCGGTCAACGTATGCTTGAAACTCTTGACAATCTGATGATTATATCCCTGGCGGAAACAGGAAACCTAAAGCTGTCGGTTTCGGAATTTGCCATTGAAAACACGATAAATCAAGTAATAAAGACTCTAAACGCCAAGGTGAAAGAGAAGGGTCTTTGGCTAAAGGTGAATATTCCGGACGAAATAAAATACATAACTCTGAAAACCGACCGCGAGAAGTTTATAAAAGTGCTAAGCAATTTATTGCTCAACGCCGTAAAGTTTACGCATTCGGGAGGAATTACCGTCGAAGCGGCTCTTGGAAAGAAAGATGATGTTAAATCACTGAATATAAGAGTTATAGATACGGGGATAGGCATAGATAAAGACCGTAGCGAGGCCATATTCGAGAACTTTATTCAAGCCGATGTCGAAGATAAATATGCCTATCAGGGTGCCGGTTTGGGACTTGCCATATCAAAAATATTCGTCGAGATGATGGG
>CAZPGC010000191.1:0-3056 GCA_964585875.1 uncultured Prolixibacteraceae bacterium
GTGTTGTGAGGTGTTTTGGACTTGGTTTTTATTATGGTTTATTAAGGGTGTCCGGTGGGTGTTTTTTTATATTTTTGCTTTCCTAAATCGTTAAATACATTGAATATTATGAAGCTTTTATTGATAAGTAACTCGACTATGGCCGGGGAGGAATATCTCGGTTGGCCTCGCGGGTTTATTAAAGAATTTTTGGAGAAGAATAAAGTTAGTCGCGTGCTTTTTGTGCCTTATGCCGGTGTAAATCTATCGGACGGTGGTCTCGAAAAGTCGTGGGACGCATATGAGCAACGCGTTGCAGCAGTTTATAAAGAATTGGGCGCCGAGCTTTATTCCGTTCATAAATTCGACGACCCGGTGAAGGCTGTAGAGGAAGCAGAGGCTGTGGCCGTTGGGGGTGGAAATACTTTTTATCTCGTTTCCATGATGCACAAAACAGGGATTATGGCCGCTTTGTCAAAGCGCGTGAAAGACGGCATGCCGTATATGGGTTGGAGTGCCGGCTCGAATGTGGCTTGCCCTACATTGATGACTACCAACGATATGCCCATCGTGGAGCCTGCGAGTTTTTCATGCCTAAACCTAATCCCGTTTCAGATAAATCCTCATTATCTCGATGCTCATCCCGAAGGTCATGGCGGCGAAACACGCGAGCAGCGCATCAACGAGTTTTTGGTTGTCAACCCCGATGTTTATGTGGTGGGACTTCGCGAAGCATGTCTCTTGGAAATGGATGGTAATGAGTTGACACTAAAAGGAAAACACTCTATGAGGATATTTAAAAAAGGAATGGAAACCTATGAGGTGAATCCGGGTGATGACCTTGGTTTTTTGTTTAAATAGTGGCTATGAAATTTTTGAAATAAAAACATAACAAATAAAGAATATGAAAATAAAATTAACAATCGGGGCCGCATTGCTGATGTCGATGATGGCCTGTAATAACAATTCGGAAAGTAAAATGACTGAGAAACAACAATTTAAAGCAATTGATCCGGTGAATATGGATACTGCCGTAAAGCCCGGTGACGATTTTTTCAAATATGCCAATGGTGGCTGGATGGCCGCCAACCCCATTCCCGACGAATACAGCCGCTACGGAGCTTTCGAGGTGCTCGACAAGATGAATAAGGAGAGGCTGAAAGAAATAATCGATGAGGTTTCGAAAGACGAAAAAGCTCCGAAAGGAAGCATAAGGCAGCAGATTCGCGATTTTTACAAAGCCTCGATGGATACTGCCACTATTAACTCGTTGGGATATAAGCCTATAGAGCCGCTGCTTAAGTCTGTTGACAACTTGAAGGGCTTTGATGAGATTCCTGCATTTACGGCTTCGTTGAACTTTAAAGGAATGCACCCGTTTTTTGTTTTGTTTGCCGCGCAAGACGACAAAAACAGCACGCGCGTAATCGCAAACCTTATGCAAGGCGGCTTGGGACTGCCCGACAGAGATTATTATCTTGTTAAAGATCAACGTATGCAAGAGATTCGAAATCAGTATGTTGATTACATAAAGCAAATGTTGGTTTTGACGGGTTATGATGCCGCCGCCGCAGAAAAAGCAGCCTCTGATATTATGAAATTCGAGACCCGTTTGGCAAAAGCATCGATGAGCCTTTTGGAACGCAGAGACCCAAATAAAGTTTATCATTTGATGAAAACCGGCGAATTTACGCAGGAAAATCCCCAATTTGATTTCGGTGCTTATCTCACCGGTTTGGGCATTGAAGGCATAAAAGATATCAACGTTCATCAGCCCGGCTTTTTCCGTGAGTTGAACAAAATGGTGTCCGATGTGCCTTTGGATACGTGGAAAACCTATCTGAAATGGAATATCATAAACGGAAACGCTTCGCTGTTGTCCGATGATTTTGCTAATGCAAAATTCGACTTCTACGGCAAGAAACTTTCGGGAACCAAGAAGATGAAAGAGCGCTGGAAACGAATGGTGGCCACGGTCAGCGGCAACCTTGGAGAAGCTCTCGGCAAGCTGTATGTCGAGAAATATTTTCCAAAAGAGGCCAAAGAGAGAATGTTGGAACTTGTTGGTAACCTGAAGGTTGCCCTTGGGGAGAGCATTAAAAATCTCGACTGGATGAGCGATACCACCAAGGCCAAGGCTTTGGAAAAATTAGAGGCTATAAATGTTAAAGTGGGCTATCCGAACAAATGGAAAGATTACAGCAGCATCGACATCAGTGCCGGTAATTTTGTGCAAAATTCGTGGAATTGCGACTCCTTCAATTATCGTTTTAACCTCAACAAGATTGGCAAACCCGTTGACCGCGAAGAGTGGGGTATGACGCCTCAAACGGTGAATGCCTACTACAATCCCAATAAAAACGAGATAGTCTTTCCGGCGGCTATTCTGCAGCCTCCTTTCTTCGATATGAATGCCGACGACGCCGTTAACTACGGAGCCATAGGAGTGGTGATTGGCCACGAGATGACCCACGGTTTCGACGACCAAGGGCGCCTGTACGACAAGGACGGTAACCTGAAAGACTGGTGGACGAAGGAGGATGCCGAGAAGTTTAAAGCCAAAACGCAAATACTTGTGGACGAGTATAATAACTATGTTGTTTTGGACTCGCTGCATATCAATGGCAAGCTAACGCTCGGAGAAAATATTGCCGATAACGGCGGGCTTTTTATTGCCCACCATGCCCTGATGATGGCCTATGAAAAAAGCGGTAAACCCAAACCTGTTGACGGTTTTACCTACGACCAACGCTTCTTTATTTCCTACGCTCAGGTATGGCGCCAAAATATTCGTCCCAAGGAGCTGATGCGTCGCTTGAAAGAAGATGTTCATTCGCCAGGCGAAGCACGAGTGAACGTGGGAGTTGCTAACCTGCCGTGGTGGTACGAAGCTTTTAATGTAAAAGAAGGCGATAAAAATTACATAGCTCCCGATAAAAGGGCAAAGATTTGGTAAGCTGGATTTTGGATTTCAACATCAAAAGCCGTCGGGAATAGCTTTCCGGCGGCTTTTGTTTTTTTGGGAAAGGGTGGATGCCGGAGGCGGTGCTGCGAGCTTGCTTTGTCGGGATGAATGG
>CAZPGC010000192.1:0-3051 GCA_964585875.1 uncultured Prolixibacteraceae bacterium
TTTGCATCAAATTGCTCCCGCATCAATCAGCTGCACAATTTGCTCTATTTGTCTGTCGGCGCCGGTGGGGTCGTATTTTACCTTCAGGTTATAGCCGAATATTTTCCCCACGCCTTGCCAAATGGAGGCATAGAGCCCGCTTCTGAGTTGTTTCAGCAGCTCGTATGAGGTGTAGGATGTCTCGCGGTCTATGAGTTTTATCAGAATCTTTCCTTGGGTGAAAGTGAAATTACGCAGCTTGCCTTCGTATTGTTGTCGCAGCTCTTTTTCCGCCTTCTTCATCAGCTTTTTTCTTTCCCTGTTGCTGCCTGCCGCCCTCAAAAGCGTGTCGTATTCTTGCAGTTTTACGGCGGCGAGACGCGCATAAGGATATACTTTCTTCACGTAACGCACTAAGCGTGTGTATTTTCTCTCGGCTTTCTTCGACTTAAAATGCTTCATCGCCACAATATACACGGGTTTGAGATTTACCACGGCCAAAGTGTCGCCCTCGAGAATTTCGGCCGAATAAACCTTGCCTTTTTCCTGTGCGCCTACCGCAAGCGGAAGCAATACTAAAAATAATATGAAAAGTCTGAAAGGATTCATCATTGGCAAATATAACAATCTTTATGCCCTTTTTTGCAACAATTTAACATTATATCCCGTGAAAAAAACCTTTTTCCGAAGATATTATATACATTTGCCTTGCCATTTTAAACAACGTAACAATGATTAACTTTAAATATCAGGCCTTGATTATTTTGGGCTTTGCAATCTTAACATCTTGTAATTCAATGAATAAAAAATCGAATAAAATAAAATATCCCGAAGCGAAGAAAGACTCTGTTGTGGATAATTATTTCGGCACCCTTGTTTCCGACCCCTATCGTTGGCTCGAAGACGACAACTCGAAAGCTACTCTGCACTGGGTCGATGCCGAGAATAAAGTTACCGCCGCCTATCTCGATAAAATTCCTTTTAGGGAAGCTATGAGAAAACGCCTTGAAAAGCTTTGGAATCACGAAATAGAATCGGCACCATTTAAAAAAGGAGACTATTGGTATTTCTACAGGAACAGCGGACTTCAGGCTCAAAATGTTCTATATCAGGCTGATAGCCTTGGTGGCGAAGCTCGCGTCTTCATCGACCCCAACACCTTTTCGGAGGATGGCACCGTGGCCTTGGGTGGTGTGTGGTTCAACAAGGAAGGCTCCTTGGCGGCTTATACCGTCTCCACGGGCGGCAGCGACTGGCAAGAGATTTTTGTTATCGATACCAAAACCGGTAAAAAAACCGGCGACCATATCAAATGGGTGAAGTTCTCCGGCGTGACATGGCTCGGCGACGGCTTTTACTACGGCAGATATCCCGAGCCTGCGGACGGCGATTTGCTCAAGGCCAAAAACCTGCATCAGATGATTTATCATCATAAACTCGGTACACCTCAAAGTGCCGATAGTCTTGTGTTTAAAGACGACGAACATCCCGACAGAATGTATTTTTACAGTAGCTCCAAAGACCAAAGATTTTTGTTCCTCGGCGGTGATTCTCCCGATGCTCCGGGCAATGTTTTGTATTATAAGCGCGCCGGCGATAAAGATTTTATCCCTATCGAGGAGTCTTACGACTACAGCGTAAATTTTATAGGAAACATCGGCGACACTCTTTACATCCAAACCAACAAGGGGGCATCCAAATACAAGGTTTTTGCCGTTTCGGCTTCCGACCCCCGGCAAAAACATATCGATATTCTTCCCGAATCCGACGACTTGCTTCAGGGGTGCAATATCATTGGCGACTACCTTTTTGCCGTTTATCTGCACGATGCCTCTTCGCGCGCCTTTGTCTTCAATGCCGACGGCAGTCTGAAAAATAAAGTGGATTTGCCCGCCATTGGCAGCATGAACGGATTCTCCGGCGATGAAAAAACCATGACTCTTTTTTACCGCTTTTCCTCTTTCACTATTCCCGGACTTACTTACAGGTATGATGTAAATGCCAATAAATCAACCTTATATAAAAAGTCGGACATCGATTTCAATCCTGACGATTATATTACCAAACAGGTGTTTTACAAAAGTAAAGACGGCACGAGAGTGCCCATGTTTATAGTTCATAAAAAGGGCATTAAACTCGACGGAAAAAATCCGACAATGCTGTACGGCTACGGCGGTTTTAACATAAGTCTTACTCCGAGTTTTGCCGAAGATAGAATATTGTGGCTTGAGAAAGGCGGTGTTTATGCCATGCCGAATATCCGCGGTGGCGGCGAATACGGTGAAGCTTGGCATAAGGCGGGCACCAAACTCAACAAAAAAAATGTATTTGACGATTTCATAGCCGCCGCAGAATATCTGATAAAAGAGGGCTACACTTCTTCGCCCTATCTCGCCATCAGCGGACGCTCCAACGGCGGCTTACTCGTAGGAGCCGTGATGACACAACGTCCCGATTTGATGCGCGTGGCTTTCCCCGGTGTGGGAGTGTTGGATATGCTTCGTTATCAGAAATTTACCATCGGTTACTATTGGGCCGACGACTACGGTACAAGCGACGATTCCATTCAGTTTCAGAACCTTATCAAATATTCCCCGCTTCACAATTTACGCGAAAGCACCTGTTATCCTTCAACCCTCATAGTTACCGCCGACCACGACGACAGGGTTTTTCCCGCTCATTCCTTTAAATTCGCCGCCCGCTTGCAGGAAGTTCAGGGTTGCGACAATCCGGTGCTTATCAGAATAGACCACAATGCGGGGCACGGTGCCGGCAAACCCACAGCCATGATAATTCAAGATAAAACGGATATGTGGGCTTTTGCTTTTTATGAAATGGGAATTGATGTAAAGTATTGAAAGTTGTAAATGTTTGATTTCAGCCTTAGCGTAACGAAGTAATTGGCGTTTTCTTATTGCCACTAACTAAGATTCCGCCAAATGGAGCTCCATAAATGCTGACAAGGGAGCTTCGTCAAGACATCAACCATATTTATGAAATGGACAAACTCAAAACCGCAAACTTCAAACGGCAAACCCCAAACTCCAAACCCCAAACTCCAAACTCCAAACT
>CAZPGC010000193.1:0-2978 GCA_964585875.1 uncultured Prolixibacteraceae bacterium
CTTTTTTCGGCTACCATGCCCGCCGAAGTGGCACGCATTGCCTCGCGTTATATGACCGACGCCCTCACCATAACCGTGGGACGTCAAAACTCCGGAGCCGAAAACGTCCGCCACATCTATTACCAAGTCCATGCCCGCGACCGCTATGCCGCTCTCAAGCGTATTGCCGACATCAACCCGAATATCTACGGCATCGTCTTCTGTCGCACACGCCGCGAGACACAAGAGGTGGCCGACAAACTCATAAAAGACGGCTACAATGCCGACGCGCTGCACGGCGACCTGTCGCAAGCACAGCGCGACCATGTGATGAATCGCTTTCGCGAACGAAACCTGCAGATGCTCGTTGCCACCGACGTGGCCGCACGAGGAATCGACGTCAACGACATCACCCACGTAATAAACTACAACCTACCCGACGAAGCCGCCGTTTATACCCACCGAACAGGCCGCACAGGCCGCGCCGACAAATCGGGAATAGCCATTTCCATTGTCAACTATCGAGAAAAAAGCCGCATACCCCAACTGGAAAAAATGCTGGGCAAAAAGTTTGAAAAACGCCCCGTACCCTCGGGTGAAGAGATTTGCAAAAAACAACTTTTCAACCTTATCGACCGTATGGAAAAAGTCGTAGTGGACGAAGACCAAATAGCGCCTTTTATGGATACGGTCAACAAAAAACTCGAATGGCTTTCCAAAGAAGACATAATAAAACACTTTGTCTCACTGGAGTTTAACCGCTTTTTGGAATATTACAAAAACGCCCCCGACCTCAATAAGGGCAGCGAAGGAAAAAGCCGTGAAAAGAAAACACGTTTCGAACGCGGTAAAAAGTCCCGCCGCCAAGACTCCAACGAAGACTTCACCCGCTTCTTTATCAACGTGGGACGCAAAGACCGCATAGCTCCGCAAAATATCATCGGAATTGTTAACGACTATTCCGGCGACCGCAATATTATAATAGGTGATATAGACATCAAAGACAGCTTCTCTTTCTTTGAAGCCGACAGCGCAGCAGCATCCAAAATTCTCAAGAACCTTAAAGGTAAAGAATACAAAAACAGGACTCTAATGGTGGAAATAGCCGACGACAGAAAACCCTCCAAAGCCCGTAAAAACACCGGCAAAAGAAAAGATAAAAACAAAAAACACCGCAAAAACTAAAACACAAAAAACCATTTCAACATCGAAAAATTAAAGCATTCCTGCATTTAATAGTGCCTGCATTTTTACATTGAGGCGCAGCAGAGGTTTTGTTGCTTTTTATAAAAAAAATAAAATCAAGCTGATAAAAATTTGAAACATTGAATATATTTTAGTTTCGGTTGTTTATTGCACATGTTTTTATAACACCCTAAAAAACAAACATATAAGCCTTATTTTTTGAATACTTTAGAGCGTTTAAATCCACACATAATTTAATATCAAGCATATAATGAAACCCGAAACTCGAGTCATATTTTAGCATTGATGCATAACGGCATTAAAGCCTCCCCGCATTCATCTCCCCAAACCAATCACCTCCCTCTTCCCTTTTCAATCACCTGATAATCATCGGTTTTAGGAAGCTCGTCAAACTTGTCAAACAGCTCCTTCGGTGGCGGTTTCAACTTCCTTTTTTTGCTGTCAATCCACGCCCCCTCCACATTTATGGTCGCCGCGAGCACACCGTTTTCTTTATAAATGTTATGCTGCATCTTCCATCGCTCCCCGTCCGACGACATCCCCCTCACAATCACATTCGCACGAATCTTCTCACACAACACCAACTCCCTGAAAAACAGCGTCTCTTCCCTAAACAACACCGGCCCAATCTCATACCTCTCCAAAGCCTCGTTGTCCAATCCGTTATCCATCATAAAAGCGACCCGCACCTGCGCCGCATAGTCATTATAAGCCGTGTGCCGCATATGCTTATTGGCGTCCACATCAGCCCAAATCACCTCAAATTCCTTCCAATATTCCATATCCAAATCTTCTTTTATTTAATAACAATCTATTGTATTTCAATATTTTGGGCGGCAAACGGGCTGTCCGTTCATAGCTCCTGCACCAAAAGCCTTGTTCCGTAGGCGCTGCAAGGAGCTCCCAAGGTCGCTCTTGCCGACGCCACTCCACATAGGCTTTTGGAGCAGCAGGCTACCACTGCCATCCCTGCCGCGGTGGTCCTCTCCCGACTCCATCAGGCAAACGTCAACTACGGCACTTCGCCCCGGGCAGTCTGTCAAATACCGAAACCCATTCCAAAACGCAAAAAAGGATTGGTGCCGAATTCGTAATAATCCTTCGTCAAATCAAAGAGCACCAACACCGTCACAAACGCATTTTGTCCAACCCACGAACGATATCCGCCACCCACATAAAAACCGTCAGTTGTAGAAATGGGATAATTACCCTGCGACGAATACGAATCCCTATAATAAAGCTTTTCGTATTCCGCATGAGCAAACAGAGCATCCGTCACAAAATATCGCGCAAAAATGCTCCCGCCGTATATCGAAGCATCCACCTTCGGCACATAATTCCTGTTGCTGACATACTGATAAGTAATACCCAAGCCGGCGTGCAACTTCTCCGTAATGGCATAAATACCCACCGGTGCCACATAAATCGACGTGATATTTCCAAAGGATAGCCCCAAGTTGCCGCCGAGATAAAACCGCGACCCGAAAGACTGCCCCGAACTTACATTCTGAGCCTCCAAACCCGCCGGAAGCATCACAAAAAACAAAGCGTATATAATAAGGTGTCTCATCTTCATTATTCAAAAACTTTAAAATGATAAATCTTCAACTCCAATTCATTCCTTATATCGGGTAAAAGTAAAAATAATTGCATTAGCTCAGGCAAAACTTTTTGCAAGCACACAATATACCACTGATTATCAAACTATTAAATAAGAATAAAAAAAAATTAAAAAACCTGAAAAAAACTCATTGACAAAAGAAAAGAAGACTATTTTTGCCGTCCGTTTCAGC
>CAZPGC010000194.1:0-2960 GCA_964585875.1 uncultured Prolixibacteraceae bacterium
ACAAAGCCCAAGCCTACTCCTATGTAGGAGTATATGGTGCCTTTTATCGACTGTCGTTGTATTATTCCCACGGGCTTTTATTGAAAAAAAGCAAGCCTAACAGACTTGCCTTCATTTTGATTTACAAATCCACCACCCTCTTTTTCAGCAACTTGCCGTACATATCGAACCAAAGACGGTGTTCTTTTTTCTCGCCTTGTTTTTTCATCACTATGTAGTAATATTGTCCGTATTTGCTGTTGGATTTCAGCAAGATATCCTTGGGGCGATATTCGTAGTTGAAGTTATTTTTCAGATAGTCGTCGATGGCGGTGGGCAGGTCTTTACGCTTCACTTTTTCGTCTCTAACGGTTTTACGAAGCTTGTCCATATCCTTGTCAACATCTTTATCGAATTTGTCGGGACCCGTGTCGGCTTGTGTATTATCCTCAACATCAGGCTCATAGGCTGTGATATATTTCCCCTGAAGCGTATATTGAACCTCATAGACCAATGGCGGCTTTTTGCGCCCTTGACTTTTATGCAAAATTACGCTGTAATACTTGTCGCGCTTGCTTTTCACAATGTTGTAAACTTCATAAATTTTCAATCTTTTGTAGCGCTCGCGCAAATCTTTTTGTGCCGCGGTGGGCAATTTTTTCGGGTCAACCTTGGTCTTGAGCATGGTCAGTTTGCCCTCGTAGGTGATATGTGCCTCGGCGGGCATCTTGTTGATAACATATTTCGCCGTGAAGTCGTGTCCCTTTTGAAACCACTTTACCTCGGTGGCGCGCGATGCCTTTCTTTTGAAAGTTCTTTTTACCGCATCCGGCACCTTTTTGCTGTCGATGAGCTTTTGGCCGAAGGCCGGAGCAAAAGCCGTCATCAAAACCAGTAATAATATTTTCGCTTTCATATCTCGTTATTTTATAATTGTTTGCTCTCTGTCGGGTCCTGTCGAAACAATGGTGATTTTCACTCCCGTCATTTTTTCGACAAAGCTAAGATAGTCCAAATATGCTGCGGGCAGCTCATCAATTTTATTAATTTTTGTTATATCGCTTTTCCAGCCTTTGAGGCTTGTGTAAACAGGCTCAAGCTCTTGCGTTGATATCTCAAAAGGCATATAGTCAATCTCCCGGCCCTCGAGGCGATATGCCGTGCCGACTTTCACCGTGTCGAAGTCGTCCATCACGTCGGCTTTGGTAATAACCAGGTCGGTAACGCCGTTGAGCATAATGGCATATTTCAAAGCAGGCAGGTCGAGCCATCCGCAGCGTCGCGGACGTCCTGTGGTGGAGCCGTACTCGTGGCCGCTGTCGCGTAGCCGCTGCCCTGTTTCGCCGCTAAGCTCGGTGGGGAAGGGACCGCTGCCCACACGGGTGCAGTAGGCCTTGAAAACACCGTAAACCTTGCCCACACGCGAGGGCGACACACCCAAGCCCGTGCATACCGCCGCCGTGACCGAGATGGCAGATGTGACGAAGGGGTATGAGCCGAAGTCGATGTCGAGCATGCTGCCCTGAGCACCTTCGGCAATCACTTTCTTGCCGCTGTCCAAGGCTCGGTTGATATAGTGCTCGCTGTCGATTAGCGGTATTTCTTTTTTGATAATTTCCAAGGCGGATAGCCACTGCTTTTCGTATTGTTCAAAGCTTAAGCCTTCTATTTCAAGGCTCTCCAAATCAATATTATACGATTCGATTATTCTGAAATGCGCCTGTTTCAGTTTTTCATAACGCTCCTTGAAATCGCCGGCAAGGGCATCGCCTATGCGAAGACCTACGCGTGCAACTTTGTCGGTGTAGGTGGGCCCGATACCCTTCAGCGTAGAGCCTATTTTTTGCTCTCCTTTCCAATTTTCGTAAACGGCATCGAGAAGGCGATGTGTGGGAATTATCAGATGTGATTTTTTGGAAATCAAAAGATTATCGGAGGGATTAACCCCCTTGTCTTTCAGCTTGTCGAGCTCGCGATTTAGGATATGAGCATCGATTATAACGCCGTTGCCTATGAGGTTTACGGTGTCTTTATGAAAGATGCCCGAAGGAATGGTGTGGAGCACGTGTTTTTGTCCGTCGAATTCCAAAGTATGTCCTGCGTTGGGACCACCCTGAAACCTTGCTATAATGTCGTAATCTCCCGAAAGCACATCCACAATCTTCCCCTTGCCTTCGTCTCCCCATTGAAGGCCGAGCAACACATCTATTTTATTCATTTTCAATCAGTTTTTGTCTTTGCTGCAATCTTCGCAATTGGCGTAAAATGTCAGCGAATGGTAATTTACTTTAACGTTAAAGAGCTCCTCGATAGAGTCTTGAATCTCCTGAATTCTGGGGTCGCAAAACTCCAAAATTTTGCCGCAATTTACGCAAATAACATGGTCGTGCTGCTTGAATTTATACATTTTTTCATATTGGGCACTGTTGCGTCCGAATTGGTGCTTGGTCACCAGCTTGCATTGCAGCAGCAAGTCGATGGTATTGTAAAGGGTGGCACGGCTCACCCGGTATTTGTTCGACTTCATTTTTATATAAAGGGTCTCAATGTCGAAGTGGGAGTCGCTCTCGTAAATTTCCTTTAAAATGGAGTACCTCTCGGGCGTTTTCCTGTGTCCGTGCTGCTCAAGATATTTGGTAAAAATTGCTTTTGCAGCCTGATAAGTGTCTTCCTTATATTTATCGCTCATAACTTTGTATGTTGATTTTCAATACTTTAACAAATTCAAACGGTTTTATTCAGGTATGATAAAAACGCCGTGAATTTCAGGGCTTAAAGATAAATAAATTTTTTATTTTTATTCAGACTAAATAATAAACTTTGAAAAACTCCGGTTTTGGGCTTGGTTTGTTAATGAAATTTCCACGTGAAGATGAAAAACAGCACAATTTTGGAAAACTTGCACTAATTTTAGTTCCTAATTCGTATTTTTAATCCCTTCTTGAGGATTTCCACCTCGCAATCCACAACAACAAATAGTT
>CAZPGC010000195.1:0-2943 GCA_964585875.1 uncultured Prolixibacteraceae bacterium
GCCGCCAATCAGTCAAAGGATTTTTAAACCTGCGTCAATTTCTACCAAAATACGGTTGAGCGGAGTGTGCGGCCTGTGCTGTTTTTTTTGACACGGCCGGGAGAGCACGTGCGGCAGGGATGGAAGCGGTAGCTCGGGCGGCGCCGTGCCGATGTGGAGTGCGGCGGCGGAGGCGACCAACGGAAGCCCACGCACGCCGCTACGGAACACGGCACGGCGACGGACGACTACAAGCGGACAGCCCGGCTGCCGCCCAAAAAAAGAAACGGATTTTCCATCAAGCTTTTCCATAGCCTTAATTTTACTATTTTCGCAACTTTATTAATCAAACGCAGACATTATGAACACAAAGGTTTTTTATTTACTGACTTTTTTATTGGTTTTTTACGGCGTGAGGAATGCTTCGGCATGCACTAACTACTTGGTTACCAAGGGTGCCAGCGCCGACGGCTCTACCTTTATCAGCTATGCCGCCGATTCGCACGTGCTTTACGGCGAGCTTTACCACTGGCCTGCCGCCAAGTATCCCGAGGGGACGATGATGGACATTTACGAGTGGGATACGGGCAAGCACCTCGGCAAGATAAAGCAGGCGGCGGAGACCTACAACGTGGTTGGAAACATGAACGAATATCAGGTTGCCATAGGCGAAACGACTTACGGCGGGCGCTCGGAGTTGCACCATCAAGATAAGGCGATTTTGGACTACGGAAGCCTGATTTACATAGCTTTACAGCGTGCCAAGACTGCCCGCGAGGCCATTAAAATAATGACCGACCTTGTGGCCGAATACGGCTACTACAGCGAGGGCGAGAGCTTCTCTGTGGCCGACCCCAATGAGGCTTGGATTTTCGAGATGATAGGCAAGGGACAGGACGAACTGGGCGCCGTTTGGGTGGCACGCCGCATTCCCGACGGCTATGTTTCGGGGCACGCCAATCAGGCACGCATCACCACCTTCGACTACCAAAAAGAAAACAAATGGGACGACCCCAAAGCCACCGTTTTTAACAGCCCCGACGTTATCGATTTTGCAAGGAAAAAAGGCTGGTGGAAAGGCAAGGATAAAGATTTCAGCTTTTCGGACACTTATGCTCCCGTTGACTTCGGCGGAACACGCTTTTGCGAAATAAGGGTTTATTCCATGTTTCACAAAATAAGCAAGGCGGTGGCCGAAAACAAAGAGTGGTGGGACTACTGCAAAGGAAAGGTGAAATACGATGAAAAAACGGGTTACGCCACCAACAGACTGCCCTTGTGGGTTAAGCCCGACCACAAAATCACCCTGCACGAAATGATGAATTTTATGCGTGACCACTTGGAGGGCACCGAACTGGATATGAGCAAAGACATTGGCGCCGGTCCCTTTCATGTGCCTTACCGTTGGAGACCGCTCACGTGGAAAGTTGACGGAGTTACTTATTGCAACGAAAGGGCTACCGCTACCCAACAAACGGGCTTTGTATTTGTGGCACAGATGCGCTCGTGGTTGCCGCGCAAGGTGGGCGGAATCTTCTGGTTTGGTGTTGACGATGCCGCCTCTACGGTTTTTATGCCCATGTATGCTTCCATTACCAAGGTGCCGGAAAAAATGGCCGTGGGCTACGGCGACATGATGCACTTTGTGCCCGACGCCGCCTTTTGGGTTTTCAATCAGGTGTCGAACTGGGCTTACACGCGCTACGACTCCATTCATCCCGAGATTGCTGCCAAGCAGCAGGCTCTCGAAGATAAGTTTATAACCGAAGTTCAGGGCATTGATACCGCTGCCGTGGCCATGTCGGAGAAAAATCCCGCCGCCGCCGTCGAGTTTCTGACCGACTACTCGCGAAACACCGGCAACAACACCGTTTTGGAATGGCAGCAGTTTTACTATTACCTGTTTACCAAGTATATGGACGGCAACATAAAGCGTCCGCGAAAGACTCCCGAAGGCTATAAATATACAACGCCTTATCTGAATCAGCCGGGCTACGGCGAGGCGTGGTATAAACGCATTGTGGATGAAACGGGCGACAAATTCAAGGTGATTGACACTCATCCCAAAAAGAAGAAATAATTTGTTGAACAAGCGGAGGCGAAACGAAGGCGTTTTCGGCTCCGTTTGTTTTTATGTAAAATCATAAACTACTGAAAATGTTGATAATAGGAATAGCAGGAGGTTCGGGTTCGGGAAAGACCACGGTGGTGAAAGAGATAATAAAACGCATTCCCGAAGACTCGGTGTCGGTGATATCGCAAGATGCATATTACTACGACAACGGCTCACTGTCGCCCGAAGAAAAGCAGAAGATTAACTTCGACCATCCGGATTCGATAGAGTGGGATTTGCTTAACAAGCATTTGGATATGCTGCGCAAAAATCAGGCTATTCAAATGCCCATATATTCGTATCTTACCTGCGGACGCGCCGAAGAGACCGTCACGGTGAATCCCTCCAACGTGATTATCGTGGAGGGAATACTGATATTGACCAACGCCGAGCTACGTAAGAGGTTGGATATCATGGTTTATGTGGATGCCGACAACGACGACAGGCTGATGCGAATCATCAAAAGGGATATGATGGAGCGGGGCCGCTCGCTGGACCAAGTGCTGGAGCATTACGACGACTTTGTGAAACCCATGCACCTGCAGTTTATTGAACCCACCAAGCGCTACGCCAATATCATTATCCCCCAAGGCGGGAAAAACAAAGTGGGGATTGATATTATAGCCCATAAGATTAAGGCTAATATATAGCATCTTTTAGAGGGGGGCGGGGAATTATAGGAATATTATTCAATCTTAAAAGTAATCAATTAATATTAACCCAAAAATGTATCAACTCTATTTTTGTTTTTTCTTTATTTCTTTTGTGTATTGATTTTAATTTGGCTATTTTATTATTTTCAACAAATTGTAAATATTCTTCTTTTTCTGAAATCCAAGAATTTACTTTTT
>CAZPGC010000196.1:0-2870 GCA_964585875.1 uncultured Prolixibacteraceae bacterium
GGTAGGCATAAAAGCAAGGCTAAAAGGAGGAGTTTGAATGTTTTAGCTTTTTTGTCTGTGTTTTTAGGAATTTTGGCGCAGCGGAGGTTTTTTGTTTCTTTTTTTAAAAAAAGAAAGGGAGAAAAAAACAAATATGGCTGCTTGAGAACTTAAGAGCTTCTTACAATCTATAATTTATTTTAAATCAATCGTTTATGAAAACCGAAACTTGAGTAAAACATCCGTGCATTCGAAGCTATTTCTTTCATATCTTTACCCCCGGTTTAAATTCCTTTTTGATATGAAAGTTAAATATCTCATTTTCTGGATGATAATACTTCTTTTAAGTTCATGTAAAATGAAAAACAGTGCCGACCTCATTGTGAAAAATGCCGTAATTTACACTCTCGACTCCACCGAAACCATTGCGCAGGCCATGGCCGTTAAGGACGGTAAGGTGCTTGCCACCGGAACGAACAAGGAGATAGAGTCGGCATACAATTCAAAGCAAAACATTGACGCCGGCGGACATGCTCTTTATCCCGGCTTTATCGATGCTCATTGCCATTTTTGCTCCTACGGAATAACGAAACTACGCTATGCCGACCTCACCGGCACATCGTCTTTCGGGCAAGTTTTGAAGGTGCTGAAAGATTTTAGCCGAAAGCACCCCGGAAACGCTTGGATTCTGGGGCGCGGCTGGGACCAAAACGACTGGCAAAACAAGTCTTTTCCCGACCGTGCCGCACTCGATTCCCTTTTCCCCGACAAGCCCGTTATGCTGACACGCATCGACGGCCACGCCGTTTTGGTTAACGGAAAAGCCCTGCAGATGGCGGGCTACACTCCCGAAACAAGCATTGAAGGCGGTCAGCTGATAAAAAACCACGGCAGGCTCACAGGCGTGCTTCTCGACAATGCCGCCGACAAGATAAAGGCGATGGCATCGCAGGTAACCGCCGAGGAATTGCGTCAAGCTCTGCTGAAAGCTCAAGAAGACTGCTTTGCCGTGGGGCTCACTTCGGTGGTCAATGCCGGTCTCGATAAGGATTATGTGCAGACAATTGATAAAATGAACAAGGATAAGGTGCTGAAAATGAGGATTTATGCCATGCTTTCGCCCACGGCGGAGAATATTGAAACTTACCTGAAAAAGGGGATATACAAGACTCCTTACCTGCACGTAGCCTCCATAAAATTATATGCCGACGGTGCCCTCGGAAGTCGCGGTGCCTGCCTCTTGGAGCCCTATTCCGACGATGGCGGTAATTACGGTTTTTTGGTAAACAGCCCCGCTTATCTCGACAGTCTATGTCGCATGGCCTATGAAAACGGCTATCAGGTAAACACCCACGCCATAGGCGATTCGGCGGTAAGACTCATGCTCGACATCTATTCCCGTTATCTAAAGCCGGGCAACGGTAGAAGGTGGCGTATCGAGCATTCGCAAGTTGTCGCGCCTTCAGATTTTCAGCGTTATGGAGAGCTTAGTGTTATTCCAGCCGTAAACACCACCCACGCCACCTCTGATATGTATTGGGCTGATAAGCGTTTGGGCAAGAGGGTGAAATATGCCTATGCCTACCGGCGACTATTGGAGCAAAACGGGTGGCTCACCAACGGCAGCGATTTTCCGGTGGAAAGCATCAACCCGCTTTACGGATTCTATGCAGCCGTGGCACGAAAAGACCTTAGCGGATATCCTGAAGGCGGTTTTCAGAGCGAGAATGCCCTTACACGCCTTCAAGCTCTGAAAGCCATGACCATCTGGGCGGCAAAGGGCAGTTTCGAGGAAAACGAAAAGGGGAGTTTGAGCAAAGGGAAAATTGCTGATTTTGTGATAACAGACAGAGATATAATGACTTGCGATATTGACAAGGTGCCCGCCACGAAAATACTTTACACGGTCTCGGGAGGCGAAATTGTGTATAAAAACGAAGAATGAAAAGTGAGGAGAAACATAAGATTTTGAATTATGCCAAAAGACTCCTTTTGATTGTATTCGGTGTTGCCTCGGCATCATTCGGGCTGGAGTCCTTTCTCATTCCCAACGGCTTCATCGACGGTGGCGTAACGGGAATTTCCTTGCTGATGGCCGAGATAACGAGTCTGCCTTTGTATGTTTGGATAATAATTATCAACGCACCGTTTATTGCTCTAGGAGCACTGAGAATGAATAAGTTATTCGCCGTTTTCAGCATCATAGCCATAGGGCTGCTTTCGCTGACTATAGCCTTTGTCAAGTTTCCGGTGATTACCGAGGATAAGCTCTTGATAGCCGTTTTCGGCGGTTTCTTTCTCGGTATGGGCATAGGCTTCACCGTCAGGGGTGGCTCGGTAATCGACGGCACCGAGATTCTGGCCTTGGAGGTAAGCAAAAAGACCTTCCTGTCAGTGGGTGATACCATACTGATTCTCAATGTGATAATCTTTTCTTTCGCTGGCTTGTTACTCGGTATTGAAACGGCATTGTATTCTTTGCTTACATATTTTGTGGCTTCCAAAACCGTTGATTTTGTCATCCACGGGATAGAAGAATATTACGGTGTTACCATTATTTCGCGTAAGCATGCCGAAATTAAAAAAATGCTGATGGAAGAAATGTCCAAGAGTGTGACCTTGTATAAGGCACGAGGCGGGAATTCGCATATCGATTCCGAAGACTCGGAAGTTATTTTTACCGTGGTTACGCGCTTGGAGGTAAACAGGGTTGTTAGAAAAGTTCTTGAGGTTGACCCCGACGCTTTTATAGCCGAATACATTATGGGAGAGGTCCACGGCGGCGTTATCAAGAAAAATTCCTTCTTTAAGCATTAAGATTTAAAGAAAAGGGTTTTTTAAAAACCTTTTGAAAGTTCCAAAAATTTATTCATAGCTTCTTTTTTGCTCGC
>CAZPGC010000197.1:0-2802 GCA_964585875.1 uncultured Prolixibacteraceae bacterium
ACTATAAGCGACAATAAACCGCCACCGAGAACAGCGGCAAGCAATAAGGATTTTATTTTGTCGGTTATAAAAATTGCTGGAGTGCTTTTGTTGAAACCGTATTTTTCTTCAATCACAAAGGTTGAATAAATATCGAAAGGCAGGTTAAGCAGCACGGATGCAAAACCGGCGATGCCGAAAAACAGCAGCGAGGCAAGGATTTCATTGCCCGTGAGGCTCAAAATCCAACGGTCGTAAACACCTATTAAGCCCGTGAGTAAAATGACAAGAAGAATCACAAAAGACATTATCGACTTGATATTAGCCAAGTTACCTCTCTCCCGCGCATATTCTCTCGCCTTTTTGTAATCCTCTTCATCATAGATGCCTTTTATTTGCTCCGGTAAATTTTCCTGCCACGAATTTTTGTTAAGCAGGAATAAAATTTGCTCCAACGCAAATTCCAAAATCACAAAGGCTACGATTAAGAAAAAAATTATTTTTTGTGTCTCCATTGAAGTTAAATTTTAATATCCGCCCGAATATTTTCTCACAAACCATTCGACGGCAATTAGCAAAACAATTAAAAACAAAACTTGATAAATATCTATTAAGTCTCTGTATCTCAAGTAGGTATATTCCACTCCGGCAATATCGTCACGTTTTTTCAAGTCCTTTAATATTTTGCCGGCCGAAGGGATATCATATAATTTACCGCCGGTGCTCTCGCTCATTATATATAAAAGGTGCCTGTCGGCTTCCAAATTTAGAAATTCGCGCTCGAGGGGCTGCACGACAAAAGTACCTGCTTTCGAATAGCTTTTGCCGTCGAAAGAGGTTGAGATGCGGAATGAATAGGTGCCTGCATCCAACTTTCCGGCGTTCAAAAAATACTTGTTTTCGCTTTTTCCCATGGTGTAGTTAAAATCCTTTCCCGTTGAGATATTTCTGACGAGCACTTTAACATCGGGCGCTGTAACAGGCTCGTAAACAGCATTATATAATCTTGCCACAAATTCTATATTCTCGTCTTGCATATAAATATTTTTATGCTCGACCACGAATCTTTCCTTTTTCACCTTGAGGCTCAATATCTTCACCACTTTGCCCGTAAAATCGTCGAAAGCATCGGTGTTGTTATTTACGCTGTAGTCGTATAAGCGCCAACGCCACAGCCCTTCGCCGGCAATAACGCCGCTTCTGTTTCCGGCGCTGTTTCTCAAAGCTATCAGAGGATAAGAAGTGGAAACAGTACCAATCTTCTGATTGACGGCAGCTTGCGTGTTGGCACCGAGACGATATTTGCCGAAAGGCACCGTTAGCGGTGGCAAGTCGGGAAGCAAATCACGAAAATCTTTACCGATGGCGAAAAGTTCGAAATTATCGTTAATAAGGCCTGTAGCCTTGTTGAAACTCCGTCTTCGTGCATCAATCATAACACCTGCCCCCAGCCTGTTAAAAGAATTAATATCGGTTTGAATGCCTGTGATAATAAGATAAGGTATCTGCGATTTTTTCAGCAGGCTTTTCATCTTTATGAAATCATTAGGGGCGGCGGGCAGATTATGAAAAACGGCGAGGTTGTAGCCGTTCAGATTTTTTACTTTGGAAAAAGGCAAGGACACCACCTCGTATTTGCCGCTGCTTTTCAAGCTGCGCATCAGTGCCGCAACATCGGGGTGAGGGGCATTATAAATGAGGGCTATCTTTTGACGCTCGTTAAGCACCTCCACAAAGGCGGTGCGAACATTATTGCTTCTATTGAACTCGTTTTCAAGGGCTTTCACACTCACCGATATTTTATGAATGCCTGTTTTCACGGCCTTCACCCTAAACTTGACTGTGTTGCGGCTAAAATCGGAGTTTATCGTCAGCGGCTTTCTATCGACAATCTTGCCATCGACACTAAGGACGGCTTCGGTGCTAAAGCCTTTACTTTTTTTTGCAAAGATTTCGGCCTCTACGGGAAAAAAGTCGCCGAGGAAAGTGATTTTGTTTAACGACAGGCTTTTGATTTTGATATCGCGCCTAAGGGCCGTGTCGCCCAAGAGCACAGTGTAAACAGGGTATTTCAAATTGCGTGCGAGGTAAACGGGATTTTCACCGCGGTTGTAAATTCCGTCGCTAAAAAGAATCATGGCACCGATATTTTTATGCCGGTAGAGCCTGTTTAACTCGCCGACGGCAGCGGAAATATTTGTGGAAGTGCCGCTGAAATCGAGCTTGCCGTTGTATTTTATCTTCGAGTCGAAAGTATAAAAAACAGGATTGTATTTCCCTTTTAAGCGCTTTTGCAATTTGCCGGTAAGAGCTTTAAAATCAGCATTGTAGTATATGGAGTCGGCATTGGCAACAATTGAGCGGCTGTTGTCAACGGCAATAATAATCGTTGGTTTTTTCACCTCTTTCACCTTGGTTTTAATCATGGGCGATAGCAGATAGATACCCGAGATGCTAAAGACGACAAACCTTAAAAACGACAATAAATATCGTGCGAGAGGCGACAACTCGTCGCGTTTGTTTTTGTAGTAAAGCAGTGCGGTTATGGCCGCAGCAGCCAAGACCACGAGGGCAAAGAGATAAAGCGGGTATTTGAATATTATTTCCAAAATATTGTTCTTTTGAGTTTGCAAATATATATAGTGTGACTTAGAAAACCATCAAATTTTCGTAAAAGGAGTTACGCGCCTGTGCCGATTTAAGGATTAGCGTCAATAATCAATTGGGTTATAGGCAGTTGACAAGGAAGTAATTTTTTTTCGCGCTCCTTGGCGGTGAACTTAAAGCGGATATCACGGCTGTCATCGGCTTTCCTTTCGTCTA
>CAZPGC010000198.1:0-2788 GCA_964585875.1 uncultured Prolixibacteraceae bacterium
GGTTTTGAAGTTTCAGGTTTTGATGTTTCAGGTTTTGATGTTTTGAGTTGTATTTTCGTCAAGCAACAAAAACGCAGCATAAGCTCAATATGTTGATGCGAATTTCTCTCAAAAACCACCTTTGAAATCCGGTATAAACGCAATACTCCAAAGCAAAGGCTCTCCCCCGCTATCGCTTGATATTTTCGATGCCGTTTTGAAGTCGCAGCAAGGTTTCCTCTTTGCCTATGACTTCGATGATGTCGAAGAGGTGGGGTCCTTTGCCCGCCCCGACGATGCACAAGCGGAAGGCGTTCATCACCTGTCCCATGGATAGCTGCTCCGCCTCAATCCATTGTTTTACAACCTGTTCTGTGCTTTGCGAGCTAAAGTCGTCGATATCGGCAAGGAGCTCTTTCAGCTTGTTCATCAGCGCGGGAGTGTGTTCTTTCCAACGCTTTTTCACGGTTTTGGCATCGTACTCTTCGGGCCTTTTGAAGAAGAAAAGAGACTGCTCGAGCAGGTCTTTTACAAACACGGCTCTGTCTTTTACCAAGCTCACCACCTTGGCTACTTTTTCGACAGGGGCGTCGATGCCTTCTTCATTCAGCAAGGGTAAAAGGCTCTCTGCCAGCTCCTTGTCGGGCATAGTTTTGAGATACTGCTGATTGAACCACTTGGCTTTTTCAGGGTCGAAGCGCGCTCCGGCTTTGTTTACCCTCTCCAGCGAAAACTCTTTGATAAGTTCGTCCATCGAGAAAATTTCGCGGTCGGAGGCAGGATGCCATCCCAGCAGGGCAAGCATGTTGATAAATGCCGGCGCAAAATAGCCCTCCTCTCTGTATCCCGTTGACACTTCGCCTGTTGCCGGATTTTTCCATTCGGTAGGGAACACCGGAAACCCCATCTTGTCGCCGTCGCGCTTGCTGAGCTTGCCGTTTCCGGCGGGTTTAAGCAGCAGCGGCAGATGAGCAAAACGCGGCGACTGCCACCCGAAAGCTTCGTACAGCAAGACATGCAATGGCAGCGAGGGCAGCCATTCTTCGCCACGTATCACATGGGTGATTTTCATCAGGTGGTCGTCAACGATATTTGCCAGATGATAGGTGGGCATGCCGTCCGACTTAAAGAGGATTTTATCGTCCAAAGTGGCGGTGTTTACCCTCACTTCGCCGCGGATGATATCATTCATTACCACCTCTTTTTCCTCGGGCATTTTGAATCTTACCACATAGGGCTTTCCGCTGTTTATCAGCTCTTTAGCCTTCTCATTACCAAGATTCAAGGAATTGTTCAGCGACATTCTGTTTTTGTGCGAATAGGTAAAAACCTCTTTGGCGGCTTCGGCTTGTTTACGCAGCCCGTCGAGGTCGGCGGCAGTGTCGAAAGCGTAGTAAGCACTGCCGGCGGCAATGAGTTTTTCAACATATTTTTTATAAATGTCCTTGCGCTCGCTTTGGCGGTAGGGGCCGTAATCGCCACCCTTTTCAACGCTCTCGTCGAACTCGATGCCACACCACTGCAAAGCATCGACAATATATTCTTCGGCACCCTCCACAAACCTTGTCCTGTCGGTGTCCTCGATTCGCAAAATCATTTTGCCGCCGTTTTTGCGTGCAAAAAGAAAATTGTATAATGCCGTACGCACACCTCCGATGTGTAAAGGCCCCGTTGGGCTCGGTGCAAAACGCACTCTTATCTCTTGTGTCATAGTCTTTAAATTTTCGGACTGCAAAAATAGTTAAAGAAGTTTTAACCTTTTGAGGCGAATTGTGTTAAATAGTGACTATAAAAGCCAAAAAAAACTATATTTGCCGTTGATAACATCTAATCGACTATTTTAATCCAATAATGTAAAGTCTCTGAATATGAACATATTAGTTACCGGATGTGCCGGACAGATAGGGACGGAACTCACACTCGAGTTGCGTAAGATTTACGGAAACGATAATGTAATAGCCACCGACATAAAAGAAGCTCCCCAAAGCATAATGAGCAGCGGCCCTTTTGAATTTCTCGACGTGCTCGACCGCGAAGCCATGCGCGCCATCATCAAAAAATACAACATTGAAGGCGTCTTCCACATGGCAGCTATTCTTTCGGCAGTGGGCGAAAAAAATCCCATGCTGGCGTGGAATGTAAATATGGGCGGCCTTATCAACGTTTTGGAATTGGGCAGGGAAGAAAAACTGAAACGGATTTTGTGTCCCAGCTCCATTGCCGCTTTCGGACCGGAAACGCCCGTTGACAACACCCCTCAGGAGACTGTGCTGCGACCCACCACCATGTATGGCATCACAAAGGTTTCCGGAGAGTTGCTGTCGAATTATTACGTTAAAAAGTACGGTATGGACGTGCGCGGATTACGTTATCCGGGTATAATCTCAAATGCCACTCTCCCCGGCGGAGGCACCACCGATTACGCCGTGGCCATTTATTACGATGCGGTGAAATACGGAAAATACACTTGCTTTGTGTCTGCCGACACCAAGTTGCCCATGATGTATATGCCTGATTGTCTGAAGGCTACCATCGACCTTTTCCGCGCCGATAAGAAAAAGCTGAAACGCTTTGTCGATTACAACGTGGGCTCCATGAGCTTCGACGTCACCGAGCTTGCCGAATCCATCAAAAAATACATTCCCGATTTTGAGATTGATTACAAACCCGATTTTCATCAGGAAATTGCCGACTCGTGGCCCAACTCCGTTGACGACAGCGCCGCACGCCGAGAATGGGACTGGGAACCATCTTACGACCTCGACGCCATGACCCGCGACATGCTTAAAGCCGTTAAAGCCAAAATGGA
>CAZPGC010000199.1:0-2738 GCA_964585875.1 uncultured Prolixibacteraceae bacterium
AAAATTTCATTTTGTTTTCGGTAAAATAGAACAATTGTTTTATATATTTGTAAAACGAATTTTCGTTTAAAAGCATGGAAGATATAAAGAATCTTTTAGGGTCGGTAAAACGCAAAGCCGAGATGGCTGCTAAAAGGATTGAAGTGCTTGAAAACGAGAATGCGGCGTTGGCTGCCGAGGTTGCGAAATTGAAGCAGCGTAACGATGATTTTTTGAAGGAAATCGATGATTTGAAACATTCGATTGACGTATTGAAAGTGGCGAAAATCGTCGATTCCGGAGATAACAACAAAGGTTCAAAACAGAAAATTGCTGAACTGGTGCGTGAGATTGACAATTGTATAATGTTATTAAAATAAATTCGAGTGAGTTTAGGAATATCGGTAAATATTGCGGGACGGGCCTACAGGCTTCAGGTGGAAAACGAGGCCGAAGAAGAGCTCATACGCAAGGCCGCCGGCGAGATTAACTCTCGTGTTAAGACTTTTGCCGATAACTACTCTTTTAAAGATTATCAGGATTTGCTGGCAATGGTGAGTCTGGATATCACAACGAAACTATTTTCGGAAGAAAATATGACAAGCTCGCAAAAAGAGGAAATAATGAAATCGCTCGAAGCCATTGATAACATTCTTTAGTCGATAAAACGTTCTTTGAGAGGTTTATCACACACATAATCAATAAGATGTGTATGATAAATCAAGCCCGTGCCATTTCGGAATTCAGTATATAAACTCAACAGAAATCTAATTAGGGATATGCTCATAAGGTCGTAACGCAGGCCTCAGCCGCCTCAGGGCGGAATCGGCTCCGGCCGGTCGGTGGAAGTGAGAAAACCTTGGCGTCCCTATACGTGTCATATTGGGGTTTATCATGCTCCAACCGGAATGGTCGGGTTTTTTTATGTTCGGCAGTTTTCATAAAACAAATTTTTAGATATGGAAACAGTTTACATTATTTTAGCTTTAGTAGTAGGAATAGGTGCGGGAATACTCGTTACCGCAACGATGATGAAAAAATCGATAGAGAAAAAAAGTCAGTCAATTATTGACGAGGCCAAAGCGGAGGCGGAGGTTATAAAGAAGAATAAAATTCTTGAGGCCAAAGAAAAATACATAAAGCTCAAAGCCGAGCACGATAATTACGTTAATCAACGTAAAATGGGCTTGCAAAAGCTTGAAAACAGGCTGAAAAACAGAGAGAATCACCTTAACAACAGAAACGAGGAGATACGTAAAATGCTGGCCGAGATAGAAGAGAGCAAGCAAGCACTCGAAGGAAAACGCCTGCATCTTATCCAGCAGGAAAAAGAGCTGGAAAAAGCACAACGCAAACAGGTTGAACAACTTGAGGCCATTTCGGGACTTTCGGCCGAAGAGGCTAAATCGGAGCTCATCGAAGCGGTGAAAGCCGAGGCAAAAACCGATGCCATGTCATACATCAACGAGGTGATAGAAGAGGCCAAAACCACTGCCAATCTGGAGGCCAAAAAAATTGTGATAGCAACCATTCAGCGCACAGCTACCGAAGCCGCCATCGAAAATACCGTTTCGGTTTTCCCTATTGAAAACGATGACATCAAAGGGCGCATAATTGGACGCGAAGGAAGAAACATAAGAGCTTTGGAAGCCGCCACCGGCATCGAAATCATTGTTGATGACACGCCGGAAGCTATAATCCTTTCGGGCTTCGACCCTGTCCGCAGGGAGATAGCACGTCTTTCGCTTCATAAACTGGTAAGCGACGGACGTATTCATCCGGCACGTATAGAAGAAGTGGTGGCCAAGACAAAAAAACAAATAGAAGAAGAGATAATGGAGATAGGTAAGCGCACGGCCATCGACCTCGGTATCCATGGCATGCATCACGAGCTCCTTCGCCTTGTGGGTAAGATGAAATACCGCTCTTCATATGGCCAAAATCTGCTGCAACACTCGCGTGAAGTTGCCAACCTGTGTGCCACCATGGCTGCCGAGTTGGGTCTGAATCCTAAACTTGCCAAACGAGCCGGATTGCTACACGACATCGGTAAGGTGCCTGACAACGAGCCCGAATTGCCGCATGCTCTCCACGGCATGAAGATAGCCGAGAAATACAAGGAAAAACCCGAAGTGTGCAACGCCATCGGTTCGCACCACGACGAAATTGAGATGACTACACTTATTTCGCCCATAGTTCAGGTGTGTGATGCCATCTCGGGAGCGCGTCCCGGCGCACGCCGCGAAGTGGTAGAGGCTTATATAAACAGACTCAAAGAGCTGGAAAACAGAGCCTTGTCCTTCCCCGGTGTGCTTAAAACTTATGCCATTCAGGCAGGCCGCGAACTCAGGGTGATTGTTGGTGCCGATAAGATTACCGACGAAGAAGCCTCGAACATCTCCTTTGAATTGTCGAAACAGATTCAAGAGGAAATGACCTATCCCGGACAGATAAAAATTACGGTGATTCGCGAAACGCGAGCTATTGCGTATGCTAAATAGTTTTGAGTTTGCGGTTTTGAGTTTAGGGTTTTGAGTTGTTTTTTGTGGGAGAATTACGTTAGAAAATACGCAACAAACAACAAACCGCAAACCGCAAACAACAAACACAACACCAATGTCATATTGCTACAAATATCCGCGTCCTGCTTTAACCGTTGATGCACTTGTGGTATCCAACGACGGAAAAGTGCTTCTGATAAAACGTAAGAACCCGCCTTTTGAGGGCATGTGGGCTTTGCCGGGCGGTTTTATGGATAT
>CAZPGC010000200.1:0-2663 GCA_964585875.1 uncultured Prolixibacteraceae bacterium
GTTCATGAACTGTATCTACATATTGATATTCAGCATTTCGCAAGCCTCGTACTTGCCGTTTTTTATAAGCCACCACTAAAAATATATAGTATTCTAAGAGACACTATCTAATCTTTATGATTTTTTTCCTGAAAACGCCTGCAAAGTTTTGTATTTCGAAGAAATAAACGCCGGCGGGTAAATACGATAAGTCCAAAATAGTTGCGCCTTTTTTATTTTCCGCTGCAAAAACCGCCTTACCGTTTAAATCAAATATTCGCACCTTATAAAGCTCTTCATCGGCGGGCTTAAAATATACGGTATGCGAGAAAGGATTGGGAAAAATCTTAAGAAAACATTCTTTTTGATTGTCGATGCCTGTTTGTAAATGAATGGCTCCGACAGCGTCGAGGTCAAAGCCGGAGGAAGGAAAATTAACCGGCCAAGGGTCATTCACCGCATTACCTGCCGTGTCATAAGTGGCATACTGCGGATTTATGCTGCCCACAACATCCACTATTCTGATTTTCACGATGTTATCAACGTCAAGTCCGCTGATGTTTTTCATCTCGTCAAGGTCGAAAGGAGTGCCGTAACCCACTTTGTATTTGCCTGCAAAGTTGTGGATTTTCGTAGGGTCTATGGTGCCGAAGGCACCTATCTGCGCCGTGTCCTGTGTAAGACTGTGTGCCGGAAAGCGAAAAAAGTTAACGCCGTCGGAGCTCACCTCCACAAAAGCAAGTTCCAGAAAATTGCCGTCGAAAGAGTTTTCGAAAACGGCGAAGTCCCAACCCGGACCGTTAAAAACAGGCCTTTCGAAACTCACCGTGGCCACACCACCGTCGCCAAGGCTCACCGGATTGTTGTCGGCTTTGCCTGTTGCGTCAAGGGCGCTGCCGTAGGAAGCTTTTCCTGCCGTGGTATCCGAAATATTTATCCAACCGCGATTGACAACCACCGAGCTTGCCCACGCCGAAAAAACAGCACTGTCTTTGTAAACAGCCGTAGTACCGGGCATTCCGGCAGCGGGAGCATATTGCGCTCCCGCCACCGAAAAACTCAGTAAAAAAATTATAACAATAGCGGCTTTCATTGCAATCATTTGAAAAAGAGCTTACTTTACTATAAGCCTCGACACCGCAGTGCCTTTTGCGGTAAACACTTTCACAAAATAAACACCGCCCTGCAAAGCCGTGATGTCCATTCTCATTGTCGCAGCGCTGCCGGCTGTTTTCACGGATTTCACAAGAGCTCCGCTAACATCATAAATTTCAACGCTTTCCACCCTTTCATCACTTGTAATGTTGACGTAGGAACTTGCGGGATTCGGAAAAACTTTGCTTTCCACATTTTGTGTCATAGAAGCAAAGCCCACACCGTCGGTGGTGGTGAAATTGTCGATACAAAAATATGCGGGGGTGTTCATGCCGTATTGTCCCACATCCGACGAGGAAAGGGCAAAAACAAGGCTGTCAACGTTACCGAGGCTTGTCAAATCCACCCAAGTCCATTGTTTTACGATATAATCTTGAGCGTTGTTGTTAAAACGAAAATCGGCAAGATAAAACTCTGCCGTGTCGGTCATTGTGCCGTTCAAATAGCCTGTTATTTTCAGCCTGAACCAATCGGGGTCGTTGCCGGAAGTCCCGCCAAACTTTTTGGCATAACTGTCGCCGTTGAGCATCGAAAGATACGCATAAGTGGAATTGTTGATGTAAAAACCGCTCACCTGATGTCCTGCCCCGCCGTTGCGCAAGGCAATGTAATTAGCACTGCCATAGGTCGATACATAGGCTACGCCATAGGTTGCCGAGCCTTGGTATCCCGCCCCTGCAATGCAGCTGTACATATTGCCGAAGCCGGGGGTCAGCGTATCGCTCTTGGAAGAATAAGCAAAACCCGACCACGAGCTCCACTGGGTATTGTAATCGTTGGCAAAAAAAGCATTGCCGTCAACAAAACCGCCCGAAGTATCGGAGCCGTTCCAAAACGAGTCAACGGGAAGTTGCAAATCCTCGAAGGTTGAAATTGTTTGGGCCGTAAGCCCTGCAGCAACAAATAAGGCTGCAAACATCGAAAGTAATTTTCCTTTCATCTTTGTAAATTTTAAGGTTAATAAATAAAAAATTTCCTCAAAACTTACGGGTTAGAATGAATAAATGTAAAGTGCATATATTCAAGCTTTTATCCCGAAAGCTATGATTGTTGTTTCAGGCAAAAAGGCAGGTCTTCTGACTCGCTCCGGAACTTTCGACACCTTCCCGCTCTCTTGCGAAAGCAGTGGTTTTCTTCGAGTCCTTCGTTGGAGCTCACAGCAGCGGGAACTGTTGCCGATTTTCACGGCATTCCCTCTTAGCCCCCAAGGGGACCTTTTTGCCGCCGCAAATATATATTTTTTAAATTAATACTGTCGTATAAAAATTTGAAGCAAATAGTATTAAAACGTAAGACATTTATAAACAGATAATTCTATTTTACGATTGGCCGGTTGAAGTCATCTCTGACAGGCTGCCGAAAAAGCCGTGCAGCCTCGGCGGAGTTTAGTTCAACATCATTTAAAAGCCCGATATATTTATTGTAATTTTAGGTGGCAGTTATGAATAAATTATTATCTTTGAAGCCTCGACCAATAAAACACAAAATATGGAAATTAATCAATTAATATATAATGCTAAAAATCAAGC
>CAZPGC010000201.1:0-2542 GCA_964585875.1 uncultured Prolixibacteraceae bacterium
AAAACATTCATAATCAACCGTATTACAAACAAATATGCAGTTGTTTCTGTTACAGAATCAGTATTTTTAAATATTAACCATCTGACTACTCGCATGTTATGAAACAAGAAAGTTCAAATATTCCGCTTTCAAAGGTTTAGTAAAATTATCTTCTGTCTAACTTGCCGAAGCCTCGCCAAAAAATCACAATGTCATTACTCAGCTTATACTCTCTGGCATACAGCATGTTAAGGCGTCGTTTGTCCTTAACATCGAGATTTTTGCCCACAAGGCCGTCGGCGGGGTGCAAGACCCCTTTTTTTAGCGAGGGCAAAGGCAAAGAGTCGCCGGCGGGCAAATCGTCGAAACCCACAAAAGATTGTTTGTTGATTAAAATCAAAAAGAGGTTACGCAGATAGGACAGCGGTTTTTTGAAAAAGAAAAAAGTCACCGGAAAAAGAAGCATCAGAAGAAGTGAAAGCAGAAAGTCGAAGAGTCTTTTATACCTTAGATTCTCTATTTTACTGATGGCGTTAACTTCCTGAAAATAAATATCTCCCGCGGTATTTATGGAGTTTGAGCCTATTATAAACATCGACTCGGGAGGTGCTATCTTGTAGTCGATATCGAGGTGCTGCAAGGCGGTCATCATTTCTATAATGGCAGCAGAGCTGAGGTCGCCGGCGCAAAATATCACCTCATTCATTTTGTTTAT
Source organism: uncultured Prolixibacteraceae bacterium (assembly GCA_964585875.1). Classification (GTDB taxonomy): domain Bacteria; phylum Bacteroidota; class Bacteroidia; order Bacteroidales; family UBA1556; genus UBA6267. The sequence goes on from CAZPGC010000201.1 coordinate 695, forward strand.
TTTCACAATATCGGCAATGGTATCGGCGGCAGCTTCACCGGGCTTTACCACTATGGATTTTTCTATTTTCAGTGGCGCGGCATTCAACACTTCCATAACCCTGTCAACCTCCCTGTCGCCGCCCACGAGCACCACCTTTCTGCTGACCGCCGAGCCAAAGTCAAAACCTTTGACTCTTAGAATGTTGGCAACAAGGCGCCACAGCACTATCACGGCAGGGATATAGAATGTTCCGAACAACAAAAGAGCCCTGGAAAACCTGTAGCTTTCGGGCAACATTGCATAAATAACAAAGGCCGTAAGTATGCCGGCGAGATGACCTCTGAGAATACGTCCCGGGCGAATGGGCTTATCATAGCCGCCGCTGTAAAATATTGCAAGCAAGTCGATTAGCACAAAAACGGGAATCACAACGTACAAAAACAAGGGAGGATAGCTCTCTTGTTGACCGGCGAAATGCGTCCCCCAATATTTGGCAAAAAACCACAAGCCGGAATAAATAAGGACAAAATCCGTAAGAGCCACCACAAACTTACGCAGGAAGTTGGCCACAAGCGACATTCCCGCCTTCAAAATAATGGCCATATTTATTAAAAAGGAGAAGGTGCGTGCATTTTTTTCGCTAAAGTGCTTTCCCGCAAAAATTATCATAGCCTTGTAAAAGACGAAAACGTAGTTGATGCTGTCCTTTTTGGTGCTTTCGCCTTTGTAATGAATTATCCGTGTTCCGGGGAAATAATAATTTTTATAGCCCCCCTTTAAAATCCTGTATGACAAGTCGATATCCTCGCCATACATAAAAAAGTCTTCGTCGAGCAAGCCCACCTTGTCCAGCACTTTGCGGCGCAGCATCATAAAGGCACCCGAGAGCACCTCAATCTCATGTGTTTGGTTTTTGTCGAGATGACCGAGATGGTAGGCCGAAAATCTTTTGCTGTGTGGAAACAGACGCGAGAGCCCGAATATTTTGTAGAAAGCGGCGGCGGGCGTAGGCAAGCCGCGCTTTGATTCGGGCAAAAAGTTACCCTTGCCGTCGAGCATCATCACTCCCAAGCCGCCCGCATCGGAATGATTATCCATAAAATCGACGGTGAGCTGCAAAGTGTCGGGCTCAAGCAAGGTATCGGGGTTGAGCAAAAGGACATATTCGCCTTCGGAACGCCTGATAGCCTGATTGTTAGCCTTGGAAAATCCCAGATTTTTTTTGTTTTCGATTAAAATAACCTCGGGAAATATCCGCTTTATCATTTCCACCGAATCGTCAACGGAATTGTTATCAACAACAAAGACTTCGAAATCGAAATTCACCTTGGAGTCGAACACCGACCGCAGGCATTGCTCCAAAAAACGAGCTACGTTGTAGTTAACTATCACCACCGACAACTTCATCTAATACAGCTTTTTACGTTTTAAAAAATAAGGCAGCAACACCTCGTTGAATCCTTTGTTGATGTCAACATCCACAAAATCGATTTTATACTGCGTGCATTTCAATTTCAGCATTTCCTTGTACCTTTTCATGCTTTCGATATAAGTTTGTCGCACATCGGCGGGATTGAATTTCAGACTTTCGCCCGTTTCCAAGTCCACAAACTTATAAGGGCGGCTTTTGTAGTCGAAATCTCTTTCCCTTTTGCCATCGAAGATATGAAACAGAATAACTTCATGTTTATTGTAACGCAAATGGCGCAGGGCATCAAAAAGGCTGTCGCTGTCGTTGCCGTCGAACATGTCGGAAAAAATGACAACCATGGAGCGTTTGTGAATGGTGTTGGCTATGCCGTGAATGGTGCCGCTCACATCGGTAAAGCTCTCTTTTGCAGGCCGCGGTTTTTGAAGTCGGTCTTC
>CAZPGC010000202.1:0-2397 GCA_964585875.1 uncultured Prolixibacteraceae bacterium
ATATCCTTCCCCCGCCGGAGAGTTTCATCCCCATTGTTAATAACTATTGAAAACCCAAACAAACAATACTTTTATTTTTGCATTCCGACAGCGTTTGTTAATTCAACAAAATATAATCGATGAGCAATATAGAGATTTTAAATCGTGGTGCCGACAACATCCGCGTTCTTTCGGCAGCCATGGTTGAAAAAGCCGCTTCGGGACATCCGGGCGGCGCCATGGGCGGTGCGGATTTTATTAACATTCTGTATTCCAAATTTTTGAACTTCGACCCCGACGACAGCCGATGGATAAATCGCGACAGGTTTTTCCTCGACCCGGGACACATGTCGCCCATGCTGTATTCCGTGTTGACCTTTTGCGGACAGCTTTCAATGGACGACCTGAAAAACTTCCGTCAGTGGGGAAGCCTCACTCCCGGACACCCCGAAGTTGACCTTGCCCATGCCATCGAAAACACCTCGGGACCCTTGGGACAAGGGCATGTTATGGCTGTAGGTGCCGCCATTGCCGAGCGCTTTCTCACCTCGCGTTTCGGCGAGTGGATGTCGCATAAAATCTACACTTTTATCTCCGACGGCGGCATTCAGGAGGAGATTTCCCAAGGTGCGGGGCGCATTGCAGGTCATCTCGGACTCTCCAATCTGATTATGTTTTACGACAGCAACGATATTCAGCTTTCTTCCGTAACAAAAGACGTTACCGACGAAGACACGGCAAAAAAATATGAAGCTTGGGGCTGGAACGTAATCACCATCGACGGCAACAATGCCTTCGAGATAACCCAAGCGCTGCTTAAGGCCGGCGACGAAAAAGAAAGACCCACTTTGATAATAGGCAAAACCATAATGGGCAAAGGAGCCGTTGCCGCCGACGGCAGCAGCTTTGAACGCCAATATTCCACTCACGGTCAACCCATAAGCAAGGCGGGAGCATCCTTCGAAAAAACAGTAGAAAACCTTGGCGGCGACCCCGACAACCCCTTCGCCGTTTTCGACGACGTGGCAGATTTTTACAAAGAAGTGCTGGAACAAAAAAGACGCTATGCCAAAGCCAAAAAGCAAGAGCAGGAGAAATGGGAGAAGAAAAATCCCGAAGCGGCGGCCAAGCTCCGCGCCTTCTTCCACAACGAGCTACCGGCTCTCGATTTCTCGGCTATAGAGTTCAAAGCCGACATTGCCACCCGTGCCGCCTCGGGTGCCGTACTGTCGTATCTTGCTCAAAATCTGGAGAATATGATTGTTGCCAGCGCCGACCTGAGCAACAGCGACAAAACGGATTCATTCTTGAAAAACACACGCATCTTTCGCAAAGGCGATTTCGGAGGCAATTTTCTGCAGGCCGGCGTGGCCGAATTTACCATGGCGGCCATTGCCAACGGCATGGCCTTGCACGGCGGAGTCATCCCTGCCGTGGCCACTTTCTTTGTCTTTTCCGATTACATAAAACCTGCGGCACGCATGGCCGCATTGATGGAGCTCCCCGTGAAATATATCTACACCCACGACTCATTCCGTGTGGGAGAAGACGGCCCCACACACCAACCTGTGGAACATGAGGCTCAACTGAGGCTTATGGAGGAGTTGCGCAACCACAGCGGCAAGCCTTCCATGTTGGTAATGCGCCCGGCCGACAGCGCCGAAACTGCCGTGGCTTGGAAAATGGCGCTCGAAAATTTCTCCTCTCCTTCGGCTCTCATCCTTTCGCGGCAAAACATAAAAGATATCCCCGCCAAAGAAAATTCCTCGCGCCGTGCCGACGCCCTCGACGCTCAACTCGGTGCTTACATAGCCTGTGAACCCGACGGCGACCCCGATATCATCCTCATTGCAAGCGGCAGCGAGGTGTCAACGCTGTGGCAGGCTTCCGAAATTCTTAAAGACGAAGGCATCAGAGCCAGAGTCGTTTCGGCAATGTCGGAAGGAGTGTTCACCGGCCAAGACAGCGACTATTCCGACCTGATTATTCCGCAGCATATACCTGCCTACGGTCTTACCGCGGGCCTGCCTTCCTCGCTAAAGGGCTATATGAAAGGCAGATACAAGATAAAGGGGCTTAATCATTTCGGCTATTCGGCACCCGCAAAAGTGCTCGACGAAAAATTCGGTTTCACGCCACAGGCGGTGGCCGAAGATATTATCGCTTTTTTGGGTAAATAATGTTGGAAAACTATCTAATCTTCAGAAATCTAGAGATTTTGGATGAGATTTTTTTCGAGAAGAAGTGATGCCTTAGTATCAGCGACTTGAGGAAAATGAAAATATCGCCGAAAGATTTGTTTTTTGTTTTTACAGAGTTTTCTGTGAGGCGCTTTCTTTGTCTGTCCGTAAAGTCAAGTGTCTGAACTATAATGTTCAAGAACGAGGCTTGCGAAATGCTGAATATCAATATGTAGAT
>CAZPGC010000203.1:0-2301 GCA_964585875.1 uncultured Prolixibacteraceae bacterium
AAAAAAACAAACTGATAAAAGTTGAAAAATAAAATTTAGTATCTCTTAGAAAACTATATGTTTTTCGTAGTGGCTTATAAGAAACGTCAAGTACGAGGCTTGTGAAATGCTGAATATCAATAAGTTTACTTTTGTAAATGTTTGATTTCAGCATGAGCGTAACGAAGTAATTGGCGTTTTCTTATAGCCACTATTTAGATTCGCTTGTATTTTGCGTCTGTATTTATAACATCCTGAAAATCAAAAAAACAAGTATGGCTGCTTGAGAACTTAAGAGCTTTTCACAAGCTATAAATTATTTTAAATCAAGCGTTTATGAAAACCAAAACTTGAGATAATTATTGTCCGATAAAAATCGGAAACAAACAAGCTAAACACACAGATTCTTGATTAGCAATTAGTTGAGCCTTATGGTTTAATGATTTTCAAAAGTAAGCCCCCTTAAAACAAAGTTGGTTGCATTACTCATCATAGGTCCTTTGCCAATCTTTGTCCGGATTTTCAAGAAAATTCAACAGATGAATGTAATTAGTGTCTGTCTATAAAGTCATTAAAATTAAAAATCAAGCACTTTATAGGCAGGCACTATTTCAGATATTTAAAGTCTTTACCGAGAAAATGTGCCTGAGAGCCGAGGCTTTCTTCGATACGCATCAGCTCGTTGTATTTGGCTATTCTGTCGGTGCGACTTGCCGAGCCGGTTTTTATAAGGCCTGTGTTAAGAGCCACGGCAAGGTGTGCGATAAACACGTCTTCGGTTTCGCCGGAGCGGTGGCTTATTACCGAAGTGTATTGATTGCGTTGTGCAAGATTTACCGCGTCAATGGTCTCGGTAACGGTACCTATCTGATTGAGTTTTATAAGAATAGAATTGCAGGCACCCATCTCGATACCCTTTTGCAAGCGCTCGGTGTTGGTAACGAAATTGTCGTCGCCCACAAGTTGAATTTTGTCTGTCAGCTTGTCGGTCATCAGTTTCCAGCCGTCCCAATCGTCCTCGGCCATGCCGTCTTCGATGGAGATAATAGGATATTTTTTTACCCAATCTTCCCAGAAGTCAACCATCTCGGCGGGGGTGAGCTTGTCGCCGGTGCTCCATTTGAGGTGATATACGTTTTCTTCGGGGATAAAATACTCGGAAGAGGCGGGGTCGAGTGCCAGCCACACATCTTCGCCGGCTTTGTAGCCTGCATTTTCAATGGCTTTGAGAATAACCTGAACGGCCTCTTCGTTGGATTTAAGATTGGGAGCAAAACCTCCCTCGTCGCCTACGTTTGTGGAGTAGCCGGCTTTTTTCAGAACATTTTTCAGATTATGGAATATTTCGGAGCCCATACGCAGAGCCTCGGCAAAGGTGGGGGCGCCAACGGGCATTATCATAAATTCCTGAAAATCAATGGAGTTGTCGGCATGGGAACCGCCGTTAAGTATGTTCATCATGGGGATGGGCAAGGTGTAAGCGCCTACGCCACCGAGATATCTAAACAACATTTGGTTGTTGGCAATGGCGGCGGCACGGGCGGCGGCCATGGAAACGCCAAGAATGGCATTGGCACCCAAGTTTCCTTTGTTGCTGCTGCCGTCGATTTCAATCATGGCTTGGTCGAGCTCTTTTTGTTCGGTGACGAAATAGCCTTTAAGCTCTTCGTTCAAAACGGTGTTCACATTGTTGACGGCCTTGAGGACGCTTTTGCCCATAAACAGCCCTTTATCGTTGTCGCGCAACTCTACGGCTTCGTGAACTCCGGTAGAAGCTCCCGAAGGCACGGCGGCGCGGCCTACTATTCCGCTTTCGGTCATCACATCCACCTCGACGGTGGGATTGCCTCTCGAATCGAGAATTTGACGTGCATGGATATTTACTATCTGTGTCATAATGATTTAATTTTAAATATTTTATAAATAGGGGCAATTTAAAATCGCCTCCTTTAATCGAAAGCATAAAAGTAATATAAAAAGGAGAACAAAAAATAATCATTTGCTCAAGTTTGGCAAGTTATTTTATTCGCCGGGAAACGGTCGAAGGTTTATAAGTAGTGTCTCTTAGAAATCTATATGTTTTTCGTAGTGGCTTATAAGAAACGTCAAGTATGAGGCTTGCGAAATGCTGAATATCAATAAGTTTACTTTTGTAAATGTTTGATTTCAGCATGAGCGTAACGAAGTAATTGGCGTTTTCTTATAGCCACTAAGTATCTGTTTTTGGTGGCGGGAGCCGTGAGCAAAGATATTAAACCCCGGCTCAGATGCCAAGGCCGGGAGAGCGCGTGCGGCAGGGATAGCAGCGGCAGCCTGCCGGGT
>CAZPGC010000204.1:0-2295 GCA_964585875.1 uncultured Prolixibacteraceae bacterium
AAATATCGCCGAAAGATCCGTTTTTGGTTTTTGCAGAGTTTTCTAAGAGACACTAGTATTAGGTAAAATACCTATTAAGTTTAATTTCTCCTACTAAAAATTAAGCTTTCTTTCTATTGTATTTCAGAGGATTATATTTCATTTTTGCAAGCCTTTAATCTGATAAATATTACTGATATGAAGAAATTTTTACTGCTAACGGGAACAATCATTTTTTTTCTTACAACTTCTTTCACTCTCAGTGCTCAAGATAAGGGCGACAGTGCTAAGGTATCGAAAGTGTCTTTGGATTTCGGTGCCGATTTGGTAAGCCGGTACATTTGGAGAGGGCAACAATTGAACGGTAATGTGCCGAATATTCAACCCGGTATAGAATTGGATTACAGAGGTTTATCATTCGGGGTGTGGGGTTCTTTTTCCGTTGCGGGGAGCAATGTCTCTCAGGAAGTCGATTTATATCTTGCCAAATCCTTTTTTAAAGATATTTTCACTCTGACGGTAACGGATTATTTTTTTCCGACGGAATTCGGCAATTACAAATATTTTCGCTACGGTAAAGACTCGACCGGACATGTTTTCGAAGGTATGCTTTCGTACAACGGTGTCGATAAATTTCCGCTAACAGCCATGCTGGCAGTGAATTTTTACGGTGCGGATGCCGCAAAAATCAATAATGACCCTACGAGTGCCGATTTCAACAAAAAGACGGGAATTCAATATTCCACCTATATCGAAGTAGGCTATCCTTTTGAAGTTAAAGATGTTTCGTTGAATGCCTTCATGGGTATGAGTGCAACTACTCCTATGAAGGCCGACACGCTTGTGGGATATGTCGGAGAATCAGGCTATTACGGCTCCAAAGCCGGTGTTGTGAATTTTGGAATCACAGCCTCAAAAAGCATTAAAATTTCAAAAGAATATTCTTTGCCTTTGACGGTATCGCTTATAACTAACCCTCAAGCGCAGAAGATTTATTTTGTTTTCGGAATGACATTTTAACAATATAAAATACTAACCTAAAAAATTAAAATTATGTTTGACACGGGAACGACGGCTTTTATGATTTTATCAACGAGCCTTGTAATGTTAATGACACCGGGGCTTGCCTTTTTTTACGGAGGTTTGGCGAGCAAAAGAAATATTCTCGGCATAATGATGCAAACTTTTGCCTCATTGGGGATAACCACCGTACTTTGGATAGCCTTCGGTTATTCTTTGTGCTTCAGCGGGGGCAGCGGATCCATAATCGGAAATTTCGATGCGGCATTTTTAAAGGACATCCCTTTTTCCGATGCCTTTAGCGGTGCGGGCGGAAAGTATCCCACTTTCATATTCATTGCCTATCAGATGATGTTTGCCATTATCACGCCGGCACTTATCACGGGTGCATTTGTTAACCGTATTACTTTCAAAGCCTATCTGTGGTTCTTGGTTGTATGGCAAATCTTTGTATACTATCCCTTTGTTCACATGGTTTGGGGCGGTGGTTTGCTCGCATCCATGGGTGTTGAAGATTTTGCCGGTGGTTTGGTGGTACATGCCATTGCAGGTTTTGCCGCCTTGGCATCTGTCTTTTATGTTGGAAAACGTCAGGACAGACAATCGCCTCCCAACAGTGTGCCGCTCGTGGCTATCGGAACGGGTCTTTTGTGGTTCGGTTGGTATGGTTTCAATGCCGGCAGCGAATTGAAAGTTGACGATATCACAACATTGGCTTTCCTCAATACCGATGTTGCGGCTTCTTTTGCCGCCGTAACATGGTTGCTAATCGAATGGATTCACATAGGTAAACCCAAATTTGTCGGTTTGTTGACAGGCTCTGTTGCAGGCTTGGCAACTATCACTCCCGCAGCAGGTTTCGTGCCTCTGTGGGCTGCAATTATCATAGGTATTTCGGCATCGGTAGTGGCTTACCTTGCCGTTCAGCTTAAAAATAAACTCGGATGGGACGATGCCCTCGACGTGTGGGGAGTCCACGGAATGGGCGGTGTTACCGGAATGATTCTTCTCGGTGTGTTCGCTTCTTCGTCAATCAACGGACAAGGCGGCTTGTTGGAAGGCAATTGGTCTTTCTTCGGCTTGGAGACAGGCTCGGTATTGATAGGCGCTTTGTATGCTTTTGTGTTTACCTACATAATGCTTGCTCTTATCAATAAGATTACGCCCGTAAAAGTAAGCGAAGATATTGAAAAACAGGGTATTGATATAGGTATTCACGGCGAAAAAGCTTATGACGAAGGTTCGCTGTAAGAATCTGTCGCTCAGCTGTTTCGTATAAATATTCTTACAAAAAAG
>CAZPGC010000205.1:0-2272 GCA_964585875.1 uncultured Prolixibacteraceae bacterium
CCCGATTATCATGGCCACGATGGGGATAAGGTAGGTTACCGAGGAGGCGAAGATAGTTGAGGTCATTTTAATAAGGGTGTTGAAAAGCATTATGGCGCCCGCCGAGCACACAAGGCCGAGTATGGCCGGATAGACGAGAGCGGCCAAAGCGCCCGGCTTTTGAACGGTGTTTAGAAAGGGGGTGAAGGCAAAAAGCATGACAAGCATAGGCACAAACATCAGCGAAAAACCGTAGATGCTAATCTTCACCGGGTCAACATCTTGCAGCTTGTATTTTACTATGTTTATGTTTAAGGAATACATTATGGTTGCCAGAAAAATCAAACCGGCATAACCGAAATGCACCGACATATTGCCTTTGCCCGAGGTGTAAATTATGGCCACCGCTCCCACAAAGCCCATTATCAAACCCGCCACATTCACCGGTTTTACTTTCAGCCGGTAGAAAAGCAAGCCCACAATAAGCACAAACAAAGGCGTGAGGGCATTGAGTATGCCGGCCAAACTGCTGTCGATATGTGTTTGAGCTTCGGCAAAAAGATAGGCCGGAAGCAGGTTGCCCAGCAGGGCGAAAAGAGTGAGATAATACCACTGTTTTTTGGTGACCGAACGGAAAGAGCGCAAGGCCAAGGGCAACATCGCCGCCGAGGCAAAGGCCATTCTCAAGGTGCCCAGCTCCACTGCCGAATACACGTGCAAGGCTTTCTTCATCAAGATAAAAGAGCTGCCCCAGATAAGGGTGAGTATGAACAACAAAACCCATTGCAGGTATTTTTGCGCAAAGCTCCTCATTTCTTCAAAAAATAAATTACCGAGCTGCTTAAATCGGTGTTGTTCAGCATTTTAAGCCATGTAATAAGACCCCTCCAAAAACCTGCAAGGGCCGAAAATTTTTCATTGCCTTTGTATTTTTCGCTCAGCATCGACACATAAAACCCATCCATGGGCATGGGTCTTTTTTCCATAAGGGTGAAGCCGTGTTTGGCGGCAAATTTCTCGAAAGTGGCCGGATTCCAGTGCCAAAGATGCCGCGGCACATCCCATGCCGCCCAAAAGCGACCGTAGTATGCCGCGTCGGGCGAATCGAAGTTGGGGAGCGCAACCACCAGCACGCCGTCGTCGGCAAGGTTGCGGGCAAAGGCTTTCATATAGCCCTCGAGGTCGTGGACGTGCTCCAAAACATGCCACAGGCTAATCACATCGTAAGCGGCATCTTGCATCTCGTAGATATGCTCCGGCGCATAAACCGGAAAGCCGAAAGAGCTCTCGGCACGTTTGCGTGTTTCGGCATCTTGCTCTATGCCTTCCACCTGCCAGCCGCGGCTTTTCATCATGTCGGGGAAATAACCCAGTCCCGTGCCTATATCCAACAATTTGCCTTTGCGTTTCTCGCCTATGCTTTCAACCATCTTGGCTTTTTTGGCCAGCATCACGGCGCGCACAATGTGGTATAGCTTGGCAGTAAAGCCCTTGTTTGTATCGCTGTGCGAGATATAAACATCAGATTTATAATATCTTCCGATAGATTGAGCATCAGGCACATCCTGCGTCAAGACAAAACCGCAATCGCCGCATTTATACAAGTCGAAATCCTCCTTGCTGATGCTGTAGTCGTAGTTTTTCAAAAACTCGTGCAAACGGGTCGAGCCGCACACCGGACACTCTTTATGATTTATTCTGCTCATCTTTGCCTTATTACAATCAGCCGCCAAAAGTACATTATTTTTAAAAGCATTTTCCAAGTCTGTTATTGCCTTCGGAATTTTATTTTGTTTTGTTTTCTTAGTTCCGGCCGGGTCTTGTTCAAGTAATAAGTCTTTACTTCACCCGGTTTTTCATATATACCTGTTGTTAATATTAAAATTTTTCCCGTTATTTCGTATGGCGGCTTCATTTAATTGATTTCTTGATACTATCATTTGATACTATCAAACGATAAATATTTTCTTTATCGTTAAAACATTTTTGTCATTTAAATTTTACACTGCATCTTTTAGGCGTTAAACACCAAGCCGACATGGGCTAACATGCTCATTTTAATAAACTTAGGCCACAAGAAAAAGACAATTTATTTTCAAACCCTGAATAAATTGATACCAAAATAAAATAAGGTGTAAACTCTCTCCGGCACCGAAAGAAGCCTCCGATTAGTGCAATACCGACAATCATCGGATTTAGCGGATTAATGGTGAAAGAACCTTGCGATTTGTTCAATATGGACGAATCACGACGCCCCCCCTGACGAAGCGTTGCTTGTCAGGGTCTTTGGACC
>CAZPGC010000206.1:0-2262 GCA_964585875.1 uncultured Prolixibacteraceae bacterium
TGAATAAATTCGATAATTATTGAGGCGCAAAAGTAAAACTTATTTTCGCATCCGCATACAAATAATGTTTGTTTGGGGAAATTTCATCGTAGCTCCTTAAATGCCGATTTAACCCTTGCAACTTTTTAGCCCTTATCTATGTCGTATGCTTTGTTTTGTTTATATGAAAATATGTTTGACTTCGCCTTAGGTAAATTTATTTATGCCATTCTCAAAATTTATATATATTAGCAGCCTGAATTTGGGTGTAAACCAGCAAATGAACATTATGAAAATAGCAAGGAATTTTATTATCATTAATTTACTGATTGTTATGAGCTTTACTACTGTTAAAGCTCAGCGTAATTACACAAAAGAAGCCGATAACGCTTTCAAATACGAGATGTATTTTGCAGCAATCCCCCTCTACAGGAAAGCCTACGGCAAGGTCAGTAATCGAATTGAGAAAAAAAGAATTATCTTCCAAATCGGTGAATGCTACCGACTTACAAAAGACCCCCGCAAAGCCGAATCGCAATACCGGCGCGCCATAAAGGCCAAATATTCCGACCCCATAGTTTACTTGCGCTATGCCGAGGTGCTTCGCGAGCAGGAAAAATACCGCGAGGCTATGGAGCAATATAAAATATATATGAAAAAAGTACCTAACGACCCGCGAGGAGAAATAGGTTTGAAATCTTGTGAAAACGTTTTGAAATGGAAGAAAAAACCCTCGCGCTATCAGGTGGAAAACGTGAAGAAAATAAATTCGAGAAACGACGATTTCTCACCTGTTTACGCCGACAAAAAATATCGTTCTTTGGTTTTTACCTCCACCCGAAAGGAAAGCGGCAACAAGATAGACCCCAACACAGGACAAGGTTATTCATCGCTTTTTGTAACGCAGATGGACCGCCGCAACAACTGGAGCAAGCCTGTGTTGATTGACGAAAAAAGGATGATTAACACCAACGAAAACAACGGCTCTGCTTGCTTCAACCGAAAATTCAACACCCTGTATTTTACGCGCTGCGTCACGGAAAAGAAATCCATCAAAGGTTGTCAGATTTATACCTCCTCCAAGCGAGGTAAGCTGTGGGGCGAGCCGGTGGCCTTACCCATTGCCGCCGATTCGTTTGCCGTGGGACATCCCGCCATTTCCAAAAACGAAAAAGAGCTGATTTTCTCCTCCGATATGCCCGGCGGATACGGCGGCAAAGACCTGTGGATAGCTAAAAGACGCAAAAAATCAAAGCCCTTCAGCAAACCGAGAAACCTCGGTAAAAACATCAACACACGAGGAAATGAAATGTTTCCGACTCTGCGCGTTCTTGCCGACGGAACTACCTATCTGTATTTCTCTTCCAACGGTTGGGGTGGTGCCGGAGGTCTCGACATGTTTCGTTCGGAATATGTGAACGGCAAATGGACAAAGCCCGTTAACTTGGGCTTGCCGTTAAACTCCTCGGGCGACGATTTCGGCATCATTTTCTCGCATGCCCGTAACCTTGTGAAAACGGTTACGGCAACACGCCAAAAAGTCAACTGCGAAGAGATGGGATTTTTTACCTCCGACCGTAAAGGCGGACGCGGCAAAACCGACATTTGGGAATTTTGGTTGCCCGAAATAGTCTTTACCCTTTCGGGAACAATTCGCGACAACCAAACCCTGCAATTTATCAACGGGGCCAAGGTGTTGCTCAAAGGCTCCGACGGCTCGGTGTTGCAGACAACTACCGATAAACGAGGATATTACTACTTCAGCAAAACCCAAATAAAGAAAAATACCACCTACAATCTGGAGGTCTCGCACAAAGGATATTTCCGCAATACCGACGGAAAAACCACTACCGTGGGACTTATGAAGAGTCAGGATTTGGTTCTGAATCTTAATCTTGAGCCCATCCCGCCGGACCCCATACCGCTGCCGGAGATTCGTTACGACCTCGGCAAATGGGACCTCAAACCCCAATACCAAGACTCACTTAACGATTTGATTGAAACAATGCAGAAAAACCCCACCATTGTTATCGAATTGGCCTCGCATACCGACTCCCGCGATACCGAAGAACACAATGATACTTTGAGTTTGCGTCGTGCCAAATCTGTTGTTGACTATCTTGTTACCAAAGGCATTGAGGCCGACAGGATGATACCGGTGGGCTACGGCGAGCGTCGTCCGCGTGTGCTTAAAAAAGGATACACCTACGGCAATGTTAAGTACAAACAATGGAACTTCAAAGGTATATCTTTCCCTCCGGGAACAGTGTTGACTGAAGATTA
>CAZPGC010000207.1:0-2260 GCA_964585875.1 uncultured Prolixibacteraceae bacterium
TATTTTAAAAATTTTTTCTAATTTTACGCTTTGCAAACAGGAGATTATTTCTTTCTGTGACCAAGACAAACACAAATACGAACTTTTATTGAACTTTTATTATATGAAAATCCTTTTTCATAAAACGGGGTACTTCAGTGTGCAGAGCCGGTATTTTTTCACGGGTTAAAACCAACGGCATCTCTCAAAGTTTCGTATCTAACTGAATTTTAACTTAATACTAATCTAAAAGTTTAATTATGGCAGAAAAAAGTTATGTAAGCGGCATAAGCAGTGTTCCGCTTTTGGGTAAGACAATCGGTGAAATGTTTGAAGAAACGGTAAGCAAATTTCCCGACGGAGAAGCTTTGGTGGTTGTACACCAAAATATCAGATGGACATACAAAGAGCTGAAAGAGCAGGTGGATTTATGCGCCCTCGGCTTGCATGCCATGGGTTTGAACAAAGGCGACAGAATCGGCATTTGGGCTCTGAACCGTGCCGAGTGGATGGTTTTGCAATACGCTACGGCAAAATTGGGAGCCATCTTGGTGAATATCAACCCGAGCTACAGAATCCACGAGCTGGAATATGTCCTTAAGCAGTCGGGGTGTAAATTTTTGGTTATTGACGAAAAGACGGAGCATGCCGACTATACACAAATGGTGTATGATATGCTGCCCAAGCTGCAATACAGCGATGCGGGATTTTTGCACGAGATAAAGCTGACGGAACTGAACACCATTATAACTCTTGAAGAAAAAGCCGGGCCGGGAATGTTCAGCTGGAAAGAAGTAATGAAACTCGGTGATGAAATAAAACCCGAGGTTCTGGAAAAAATCGCAGCCACACTGCATTTCGACGAGCCCATAAACATTCAATATACCAGTGGTACAACGGGCTTCCCGAAAGGGGCTACTCTGAGCCACCATAACATATTGAATAACGGATACTTTGTTACCGAATCGCTCCATCTTACCGAAAACGACGGCATGATTATCCCCGTGCCGTTGTATCATTGTTTCGGAATGGTGATGGGCAACTTGGGATGCCTAACCCACGGAGCCAAAGTCATTTACCCGAGTCGCTCTTTCGATCCCGAGGCCGTTATCAAGACCGTGGATGCCGAAAAAGCTACCATTTTATACGGTGTGCCCACGATGTTCCATGCCGAATTAGACCATCCCGACATCGACAAATATGATGTGACAAGTTTGCGGGGAGGCATTATGGCCGGCTCCATCTGTCCTGTGGAACTGATGAAGAAAGTGCAAAAAGTTATGGAGATGTCCGACCTGCAAATAGCTTACGGAATGACGGAAACAAGCCCGGTGAGCACGCAAACTTCCTCCGATACACCTTTTGAAAAGAGAGTGAGCACCGTGGGACAAGTGCACCCGCATCAGGAAGTAAAAATCATTGACCCCGAAACAGGTTTGGTTGTCGACCGCGGAGTGAAAGGAGAGCTCTGCACAAGAGGCTACAGTGTGATGCTCGGATACTGGAACGATGAAGAAAAGACAAAACAAGCCATCGACAGCGCCCGTTGGATGCACACCGGCGACTTGGCAACCATCGACGAAGAGGGTTATATCAACATTGTCGGACGCATCAAAGATATGATAATACGCGGCGGCGAAAATATCTATCCCAAGGAGATAGAGGCCTTCCTGTTGACGCACCCCAAAGTTAACAACGTTCAAGTGATAGGCGTCCCCGATGAAAAATACGGCGAAGCTGTTATGGCGTGGGTGAAAGTGCACGAAGGCGTTGACATCAGTGCCGAAGAGCTTATCTCCTTCTGTAAAGGCAAGATAGCTCACTTTAAAATTCCCAAATATTTCAAATTTGTGGAAGAATGTCCCAAAACCGTAACCGGAAAGATACGCAAGGTTGAGATGCGCGAAAAAAGCATCAAAGAACTGGGACTCGAGCATATAAAAGAAAAGTAGTTAATGCCTGTCTGTAATGTCATTAAAATCAAAAGAAAAAGCACGACATACAACAGCAGACCGTTAAATAGTGTCTCTTAGAAAACTATGTAAAAACCAAAAACGGATTTTTCGGCGATATTTTCATTTTCCTCAACTCGCTGATACTAAGGCATCACCTCGTCTCGGAAAAATAAAAATCTCATCCAAAATCTCTCGTTTTATGAAGATTTGATAGTTTTCTAAGAAACACTACACCCATGTAAGCACAAAAAATATAGGCAATAAAAACTCTCGGGAGATTTATTGAAAATATGATTGGAGAAATAAAAAAAGTTATTATCTTTGAA
>CAZPGC010000208.1:0-2153 GCA_964585875.1 uncultured Prolixibacteraceae bacterium
GAACAACGCCGATGCTCACCAATGCTCGCAGTTCGTTTGGATTGATTTGTAGAAATGTTATTTTTAAAAACAGAGTCAATCTTTTTTCCCGGTAAGTCGCTTATTCGTGAAAATATTTATTTTTGCCGTACCAATATTAACAGAAACAAAGCAAATGGACAATTCAAATGTATTACGGGGAGGCGAATTCCTTGTAAAAGATGTTGATTCTCAGGATGTTTTTATTCCGGAAGAATTTGATGAAGAGCAAATAATGATTGCTCAAACCTGTGAAGATTTTCTTGAAGCCGAGGTTTTCCCCGTGCTCGACCGCATCGACAACCAAGAAGAAGGGCTAATGCGCGAACTTTTAAGCAAAGCCGGCGAACTGGGTTTGTTGGGAATATCGGTCCCCGAAGAATACGAAGGTTTCGGACAGAGTTTTGTAACCTCTATGCTGGCTTCGGAAGCCATGGGAGCCGGGCATTCTTTCTCGGTGGCTTATTCGGCACACACCGGCATAGGCTCGCTGCCGCTGGTTTACTACGGCAACGAAGAACAAAAGCGCCGCTACCTGCCCAAATTAGCCACAGGCGAGTGGGCTGCCGCATATTGCCTTACCGAGCCCAATGCGGGTTCTGACGCCAACTCCGGAAAAACAAACGCCGTACTCTCCGACGACGGTAAACATTACATCCTCAACGGACAGAAAATGTGGATAACCAACGGCGGTTTTGCCGATTTGTTGACGGTTTTTGCAAAAATAGATAACGACAGAGTTTATTCGGCTTTTTTGGTGGAGGCCGCGTGGGACGGTGTGGTTCGCAACCCCGAAGAGAAGAAAATGGGCATCAAAGGCTCTTCCACGGTGCAACTGTTTTTCAACGATGTGAAAGTTCCTGTTGAGAACCTTTTGGCACGTCGCGGTCAGGGCTTCCGTATTGCCCTCAACATTCTGCACATGGGACGTATCAAGCTGGGCGCGGCCGTTCTCGGCTCCGCCAAACGCACTATTACACAATCTGTTAACTATGCCAACGAAAGAAAACAATTCGGCACTTTGATTTCAAATTTTGCCGCCATAAAATACAAACTGGCACAACAGGCCGTTCGCACTTGGGTTACCGAGTCCGCCGTTTACCGCATATCGGATAACATCGACAAGACCAAAGAAAACCTTATTGCCGAAGGCATGCAAAAAGAGCCCGCCACCATCGAGGCCATTGCCCAATATGCCGTGGAAGACGCCGCTATGAAAGTGCTTGGCTCGGAGATGCTCGATTACGTGGTTGATGAAGGCGTTCAGATTTTCGGAGGCATGGGTTTCTCTGCCGAGATGCCCGTTGACAGAGCCTACCGCGACTCGCGTATCAACCGTATCTTTGAAGGCACAAACGAGATAAACCGCCTTTTGATATCGGAGACCCTAATTAAAAAGGGTCCGAAAGTGGGCATCGACTTCAAAGAAGAATTGCATAAAGTGAAAGAAGAATTGGATACCCTTACCAAGACCCTCCAAGGCTCGGGAGATTTCTTCGATGAACTGAAGTTTTATGCGAAACGCTTTAAAAAACTTGCCCTTTACGTAATAGGTGAATTTCTGGAAAAAATCCCGAAAGGTTTTGTCCGCGAGCAAGAGATTATGTCGGCTTTGTCGGACATTCTTATCCGCGTTTATGCCGCCGAATCAGCCGTGTTACGTACGGAGAAAATAGAAAACACAAAAGGCGACTCCTCTTATCAAAAGGCGATGGCGGAAAACTATCTGTACGACAGCGCATTCGCTATCAGAAAAAGCGCCTACGATGCAGTAAATTCTTTCCTTGAGGGAGAAGAGTTGAAAGAATCTTTAACGATAATTGACAAACTCTCATCCTTCAAACCGGTTAATATCAGAGAGATACACCGTTTTATTGCCGATAAGATTATTGACGAAAACAAGTATTGCTTTTAACATTTAAAACAAAAAGCGCCGCAGTTATCACGTGCGGCGCTTTTTTTATGTGAAATTTTTAGTGGTTAGAAAATACAAATTAATGATTTTATGGGCTGACGCTATTTAATTAACTCAAGTTTCGGTTTTCATAAACACTTGATTTAAAATAATTTATGGGTTATTAAAAGCTCTTAAGTTCTCAAGCAGCCATACTTGTTTTTTTGATTTTCAGGATGTT
>CAZPGC010000209.1:0-2084 GCA_964585875.1 uncultured Prolixibacteraceae bacterium
TTGACTTACGATATGGAGGTTTATTCCGCCGCACAAAAACGTTGGTTGGAGGTCAGCTCGGTCTCAAACTTCGAGAGCTATCAGGCTAACAGGTTGAAACTCAGGTTTAAAAATGAAAACGGCAAGACCGTTCTTGCCCACACTCTTAACGGCAGCGCTCTGGCTTTGCCGAGAATAGTTGCCGCTATCTTGGAAAACAATCAGGAGGGAGACAGGATAAGGATTCCTTCGGCTTTGGTGCCATATACCGCTTTTGAATACATAGATTGATGTTTAAAATCGGGCATAAATATTTGATTATCCTTTTTTTTGCCTTCACGCCGCTTTTTGTCGATGCTCAAAACGATGTGGACGAGCAATTGGCTATGCAGTATTTTCGACAAGGCGAATTTGACAAGGCTGCGGGACTTTTCAAAGATATTTATGCGAAAAAACCAAACACCTATTATTATAACTACTACCTTAATTCGCTCTTTGGCTTGCAGGATTATGCGGCTGCCGAGAATTTTGTAAAAAAAGTTCAAAAAAGCAGACCCGGAGAGTTAAGATATCTCGTTGATTTGGGCTATGTTTACGAGCTTTCGGGAAACAAGAAAAAAGCCGATAAAATTTTCAAAAAGGCTATAAAAAAAATGCCGTCAACAAGGCAAGCTTATGTATCGCTTTCGGGGGCTTTTCAAAATCGCGGACATTACGATTATGCTTTGAAAATTCTGGAAAAAGGAAAAAACAAATTTACCCCGCCTTTGAATATCGAAATAGCCGACTTGTATTTCTCCAAAGGAGAATATAACCGGATGATTGACAGCTATTTGGATATGATAGAAAAAAATGACGACTATCTTGAAGCCGTAAAGGGCAAGTTGCAACTGATAATAGCGTCGCCCGGAAATAACAAGGTCTCGCAAGCTTTGCGTGAAGAGCTTTTGAAACGCACGGAAAAATATCCGAACAAAACTATTTATGCGGAGCTGCTTTATTGGTATTCGGTGCAAAAACGCGAGTGGGATATTGCTCTGTTTCAGGCAAAATCTCTTGACAAGCGATTCGACGAGGGCGGAGAAAGGGTTTTTCAGCTGTCGAATATTCTTCTGTCGAATCATCGCTATGCCGAAGCTGCCGAGGGTTTTAAATACATCATGAGCCTTGGCCCCGACAACAGGTTTTATCGCGCATCGGAGATTTCCTTGCTGCACGCCGAGTTTAAAAACCTTGTGAAAAACGGCACTTTCCGGCGGCAGGATTTGCAAACTTTGGTCGGGCAATACAATAAGGTGCTTAAAAAATACGGGGAAAATCGCTCCACTGTTGAGTTGATGCGTAACCTTGCCCATATCGACGCCTTTTATTTGCATGATATTCCGGCGGCGGAAGAACTTCTCGAAAAGGTGACCAAGATGCCCGGTCTCAATAAAAAAATCAGGGCAGAGGCCAAATTGGAACTTGGCGATGTCTTGCTTTTCGAAGGTAAAAAATGGACGGCTTCTCTGCTTTACAAACAGGTGGAAAAGGAGTTTAAAAACGACCCTGTCGGTTTTGAGGCGAAATTCAAAGCCGCACAATTTTATTATTATGTGGGAGAGATGGAATGGGCTAAGGTTCAGTTGGATGTGTTAAAAGGAGCCACCTCGAAACTCATTGCCAACGATGCCATGGACCTCTCGCTTTTGATATCGGAAAATATGGACCCCGACTCTTCCTACACCTCGCTGTCTTATTTTGCTCGGGCGCAACTTTTGGTATATCAAAAAAGATATGACGAGGCTTTCAAGACTTTGGATACCATTGAAAACGCCTTCCCCGGCTTTCCCGTTTTGTCGAATGTGGAATACGAACGAGCGCGCATTTATATGCAAATGAAAAATTACGCAAAAGCAGTGGAGCACTTTAAGGCAACGGCGGAAAAATATCCGGGTGCTTCCATCACCGACAACGCTTTGATTGAGCTTGCGCGCCTCTATGATAACATCCTGAATGACAGCAAAAAAGCCCGTGATGTATATGAAAAGATACTCCTCGATTATCCGGGTAGTATTTTCACCGTGGAAGCTCGAAAAAGATTTAACGAATTGAAAGAAGATGAT
>CAZPGC010000210.1:0-1677 GCA_964585875.1 uncultured Prolixibacteraceae bacterium
GCGCCTGCCAAACTGTAAGTGGCTCTGGCATAGCTGAAATGGAATTTATATACTTTAAAGCCGAAACCCCAGGAAAAGCCCACCATAGCTTTGCGTGAGGCTATCTTCATCTCCTGACGCCGACGGTAATTATAACCCAAACGAAGTGCGAAATTGCCTTTGCCGGGGGCAAATTCGGCGCCGAGGGCAATGTGTCGCATCAGTTTGTCGCCGAAATCCCAACCTTTGTCATCATTTATTACTTCGCCTGTAAAGGGGTCTGTTTCAACGGGTTTGTTGGGGTCGGAGTAGGTCAAATCCCATTTTTGTAGATTGTCGGCAAGGAAAAAAATACGCAAAGGGGCATGTTCAAAACGGTGCGACACTCCGAGTTTTATGTTAAAGGGCAAAGGCTCGGCTCCGCTCGAAGAATACGTGCTTATTTGTCTGCCCATATTCGCAAAAATCAGCGATGACGAAAAGCGTCCCGAACTGCTGTGGTAGTTGGCTGCTACGTCGGCGGCGAGGCCGTAGGAGGAATAGCTTTCTAACGAAGAGAAAATATTCTTCAGGTTGACACCCAAAGAGAGCCTTTGGGAAAGAGCTTTCGACCAACCGATTACAAAGGCCGATTCGCCGGCAAAAAACCTGCCTTGGTTGTTTCCAAGGTTGTCGGTTTTTTCGAAAAGACCGTAATTTATAAATTGCAAGGAGGCCACAAAGGTGCCTGCCTTGTCGAAATGTTGTCCATAGGAAACAAAACCGGCGTTGATGTCTCCGAAATAGTTAAGGTAGTTCATTGCCAATTTTGTGCTCATTTTTTTATTTATCAAAGCCGGATTTGCATAAGCTAAGGTCAAATCGTTATCGTTGACACTCAAGAAGTTGCCGCCCAATGCCGCTACCCTTGCCGAGTTTGTCAACTCCAAAAAGGCATAGGTGTGACTGCCGCCCAATTGAGCATTAAGCACAGTGGCAAAAAGTAATGATATTATGAGAAATGTTCCTTTCAATTAGTTGCAAGTTTATCGAATTGACAGTCAAAACGCAGTTTTGTTTGAATTATTGTAAAATCATCTCAAGCCTTTAATTTTTGATACTTTGGCCTGAAATTCTTTTAGATAGAAAGGCTCGAAATAGGCCGTATTCTCAAATTTCCCCGCGTTGAAAAAAGCTTCCGACACTGTAGCCATGGAGCGCGCCGAGGGCTTTCCTTTTTCGGAGAATACGGCATTGGGAGATTGTATCACCTCGCGGCATTTTGCGGCCCCGTCACCGAAAAATACCGTTTTGCCTTTTTTCAATATATCCGCAAAACTGTCGGGCTCCACAATTACGGGCTCCACCCGGCGCGAAACGTTCATTTCGTTGTCGTAAACTTCGGCATAGACTTCCATGCGGCGAGCATCAATCATGGGAACAAAAAAAGACGCTTGGGGATAAAAAGAGCGTATCCCCGAAGTCATACCAAGCAAAGTGGGCACAGCAACAAGCGGAATATCAATCGAATAGCAGAGGCCTTTGGCCAGCGAAACACCTATGCGAAGGCCCGTATATGAGCCCGGGCCGCTGCTAACGGCTACCGCGTCCAAATTGTGAGAACTTAGACCTGTTTCTTCAAAAATCTCCTTAATAAAGTTGCCCAAAACCAAAGAATGAGAATTGGGCTCCTCCGTTTCTCTGAAGCTCAAAACTTTC